>JBARKH010000483.1:0-13561 GCA_049801295.1 Allostellaceae bacterium
CCGCCACGCTCCCGGGCGTGGCGCGGGTGGTCGCCGCGGGCGGGGCGCTGCCGCCCTTCGATTTCCACTGTCATTTATTGAGCCTGCCCGAGCGCTTCGGTACCGATCTCGCGACGATCCCGGCGAAAACGCCCTACCTGTTGCCCGAGGCGGGCGCGGTCGCGCGCTGGCAACGCGAGATCGGCGGCGGGCCGGCCCTCAAGGTCGGCCTGGTCTGGGCCGGCAACCCGAAACACCAGAACCAGCGCGACCGCTCGCTTGCGCTTGAGCGGCTGGTGCCGCTCCTTGAATTGCCGAATATCCGCTGGTTCAGCCTGCAGGTCGGCGAGCACGCCGGGGATTTGGCGCGGCTCCCCGCCGGCAAGATCGTCGACCTGTCGGGCGGTCTGACCGATTTTGCCGAGACCGCCGCGGCGATCGCCAATCTCGACCTGGTCATCGCGGTCGATACCGCGGTGGTGCATCTTGCCGGTGCGCTCGGCCGGCCGGTTTGGGCAATGCTTGCTTTCGCTCCCGACTGGCGCTGGCTGCTCGGTCGCGAAGACAGCCCGTGGTATCCGAGCTTGCAGCTGTTCCGCCAGCCACGGCGAGGCGATTGGGACAGCGTCATCGCGCGCGTCCGCGACCTCTTGACGGTCCGGGCAGCCTCGCTCCGGGCGGAGGCCGCGGTTCAAACGGTCGTCAACCCCGCGGCGGATTACGACGCGGCGATGGCGCACTACACCGCCGGGCGGCTCGATCGAGCCGAGGCAGAAGCGAAGGCGATCCTCGAGCGTGACCCGGACCACGCCGGCGCACTCCATCTGGCCGGCATCGCCGAGATGAGTCGCGGCAACCACCAGAGCGCGGCGGCGCTGCTGCAACGCTCGGCCGCGATCGCCCCGGACAGTGCGCCGACCCAGAACAATCTCGGCATCGCGCTCTCCGCGCTCAGCCAGCGAGATGACGCGATCGAAAGCTTCCGCCGCGCCGTCGCGCTCGATCCGAATCTCGCCGATGCCCACGCCAATCTGGGCCGGCTGCTGCACGACCAGAACCGGCTCGACGAGGCAATCGCGAGCTTGCGTCGCGCGGCCGCGCTGAAACCCGACGATGCCACCGTTATCGGCAAGCTGGGCGCGGCGCTATACGCCCATGGTGATCTCGATGACGCGGCGGAAAGCTTTCACCGTGCCCTCGCCCTCAACCCCCAAATGACCGAGGCCAGCACCTTTCTCGGCCTGATTGCTCGGGCACAAAGGCGCCTGCCGGACGCGATCGAGCACGCGGCGAAAGCGCTCACCCCAACGCATCGCGATGCATCCTCCTCGAGCCCGCGGCGACGCTTTGGGGCGGCTCGATCAACCCTGGTGAAGGACGGCCTTCAGCGAGAGTGAAGATGCGACTGATCTGTTATCCCACTTCGGGTGAACCGCCGAGGCTCATCCCCGCGCCGATGGAGCGCGACTGGATGGATCGCACGAATGACGGCTTCGCTTACCGCTGTCTGCCGCTCAACATCGCCAACGCCCATGGCTGGTTGATCTTGAACCCGGCGCCGTTCATCGCGCAGTGGAATGGCGAACCCGGCATCGACGCGGTCGCGGTACGGCCGACGGCCCCCGAACTCGCGCTGGGCGCGATGAGCCATTTCGGCTTCGGGGTACTGACCTTTAATGTCAACGCGCTGTTCCGCACCGATCCGGGCTGGGATCTGGTGGCAACGGGCCCCTTCAATCAGCCCAAAGACGCCATTCAGCCGCTCACCGGGATCGTCGAGACCGATTGGGCGCCCTTCACGTTCACGATGAATTGGAAATTCACCCGCAAGAACACGCCGATAGCCTTTGCCCGGGACGAACCGTTCTGCATGATTTTCCCGGTCCAACGCGGCTTGATCGACCAGGTCGAGCCCGAAATTCGTGCGATGGATACGGACCCTGAGGCGAGCGAAGCCTATGCGGCGTGGGCGGAAAGCCGCCGGATTTTCAACGAACGCCTGAAGATACCGGGATCGGAGGCGCGGGCCGAGAAATGGCAGAAGGATTATTTCAGGGGCACGACCCGCTTCGGCACGACGCCGTCGGATCACCGCACCAGGCTGCGGCCGAAGGATTTCGCGCCCAAGCCGTAAGCGAACGCTCAGACTTGCCCGACCGGACCGCCAAACAGCAGCGGTTGTAGGAGCACCGTCTCACCGCTCGCCGCCGGAAACCGCAACCCCTTGAACCGCCCCACCAACCGGGCACGCAGCGGTTCCCACTCGACATGCCCGGGGTCCGGGTGAAGGACCCGATCGACCATCACCTCGCACGCCGCGACGGTGCCGCCCGCGGCGATCGTCACGCGCAGGATCAAGGGGCCATTGTAGAGCGCTCCCTCGGCCGACAACTCCTCCCTGACCTGCCCGAGAAGCTCCAATAACGGCCCGGTAATCAGGTCTTCGGAAAGCGCGCCGGCGATGATCGTGCCGGTTTCGCTCAAATGCCCGTGCAGGACAAAGCGTCCTTCGAGGGGATCCATCGAGCCGTCGACGCGCTCGACACCGTGCGGCAGCCGGTCGTCGAAGACGATGAGGCGGTTAAACCGCGGCTCGATCGCCTGATAAAATTCGTGGCTCGCCGCCGCCGTCGCGAGATGCGCGCGAAACGGATCGGCCTCGCGCCGAACCAGGGTTTCGCCGCCGATCGTGCGGCGTTCGTCCCGCGTCAGCGAATAGACGAAGCCGAACCGGCCGTTCACCGAATCATTGTGCCAGTTCTGGCGGCATCCGCTGACATAAAGGCTGAGAAACGGCCAGGTCGCGTTCGCCATGCCCAACATCGCGATCGACCAGTCCCGCAACGCATTGTGGAACGCTTCGACGCGTCCACGCTCGATGATTTTCTCCGGAGCAGTCCGCAAGTAGGTGTACGAGCCCGGAACGAACCAATAATTCCACACTTGGTGGGTTTCGGGGCGATGCTCTGCCGGGCTGGCGAAATGGGTCTCGATGTCCCGCCGCATCGCCAACGCGAGGTCGGGCGGCAGAAACCCGTCGACGACGATCAACGGCGCGCTCGGCGCCACCGCGCCATCGCTGCTGCCTGATGGGGCGGGCGACATGCCGCTCATCCGATCGGGGTAAGTTGCAGCGATGGAAGCTAGCGAGACCGGCTCACCGGCGAAAGATCGGCTGCAGGCAGTGTCCATCGGCATCGCTGACGCGCCGCACGATATGGTCGATGCCACTGGTCTCTATCATCGCGTCCTCCCTTAAAGGCTGCGCACCACCGTCCAACTCCTGATATTCGCCCAATCGCCGTCCGGTGCAACGACGACCGGATCGCCGAGGACGAATTCGCACGCCGCGAGCCCGGCCGCGCACTCCTCGGCGATCTCCCTGAGTTGGGGCTCGCTTGCCGCCCAGCTCGGCCGCTGGCCGCGGTCAGCCATCGTATAGAGGAGGCTGATATGCGGCGGCGCCAGGATGGCGGCGCCAGTGAGGTGGCTGAGTTCGGCGCGAAAGGCTGCGATCGCCGGACCGTCTTCGACGTCGATCACTACTGCCCTCGACCACACGGTCGTCGAATAGGAAATGCGGGCCTTCCTCACCGTCAGGGGTAAGAGCCCTCTCTGCCGCACATAATCCGCGACGGCGTCCCAGCAAACGGGGTCCAGATCCGGGCCGCCGCATACCGTCAGATGCGGCTGGAACGGCAGGGTTCCATGCTGTGCCGCCAGGGCCGCAATCAAGCTGTGCACCGTCGCACCCCCCTCGCCGACCAATTGCAGCCAAATCGAGGTGAGCATCGCACCCGCCCTGTCCGGTCACCGGGCGAGCTTACTTCCGGGAATGCGCGATTGCGACGGCGAAGCGCTGCTTGTTATCGTGCCTCGCACAAGAATGCGAGATCGAAGATGGCAGGCGCGGGCCACAACATCGTGGTGTTCGACCTCGGCGGCGTGTTGATCGACTGGGATCCGCGGCATCTCTACCGCAAGCTGTTCGCCGGCGACGACGAGGCGATGGAGCAATTTCTCGCCACCGTATGCACCCCTGAATGGAACCGCCGGCAGGATGCCGGCCGCAGCTTTGCCGAGGGCGCGCGCCTGCTCAAGTTAGAGCATCCGGAGAGGGGTGAGCTGATCGATGCCTACGGCGCCCGCTTTGACGAGATGATGGCCGGCCCGATCGCCGGCTCGGTCGAGATCCTCTCGGAGCTCAAGGATCGCGGCACCCGGCTCTATGGCTTGAGCAACTGGTCCTCTGAAACCTATCCGCCGGCGCTCATGCGCTTCGGGTTCCTCCAGTGGTTCGAGGGAATTCTCATCTCGGGCGAAGCTAAGCTGATCAAGCCTGATCCACGCATTTTCGAATTGCTGCTCGAGCGTTTCGCCATCGATCCCCGGAGGGCCGTCTTCATCGACGATGTCGCCATCAACGCGGCTGCCGCGCGTCCCTTCGGCATGCACGCGATCCATTTCACCAACCCGGCCGCATTGCGGGCCGAACTCGCTAGCCTCGGGCTGCTTTAGCCCGACGCCACCTGGGAGGCAGAGGATGAGCAATCCCGCGTTCAAATTCGATCACGTCCACATCATCAGCAATGATCCGCACGCGTCGGCCAATTGGTACGTCGAGATGTTCGGTGCGACGATCGCCGCCGATGCGGTGGCGCGCGGCGCCCCGCAGATCTTCGTCGAGCTCGGCGGCATGACGATCCTCATTCGCGGCAAACGGCCGGGAGAGGCCCCGCTCGCCCCGAGGCCCATTCGGCAGTACGCGGATTTTTCCAGTCATGACGCGTGGGGCACCGATCATTTCGGCTTCCTCTACCAGGGCGATCTCGCGTCCTTCTGCGACGAGCTGCGCTCCAAGGGCGTCGACTTTCCCGTCGAGTTGAAGCGGGGGGTCGGCGGCAGCCTGCTGTGCTACGTCGCGGCGCCCGATGGCGTCAGCATCGAATTGATGCAGTGCTGAGCGCTACACCGCGGCGCCGGCAATAGCGACGACGGCGGCACCATAGCGCTCGAGCTTGCTGCGGCCGATCCCGGGGATGTCGGCCAGCGCTTCGAGCGACGCTGGCCGGCGTCGGGCCACCTCGATGAGCGTCGTATCGTGGAAGATCACATAGGGCGGCAGCTCCTGGCGGCGGGCTTCCTCGAGGCGCCAGGCCCGCAGCGCTGCCCATAGGGTTTGCTCCGCCGGATCGAGCGTCGCGTCGGCGGTTCCCTTGGCGGAACCCTTGCGCTTCGTCCTGTGCTCGCGCGGTATTTCGGGGCGGAAGTGCACCTCGCGGGCGCCGCGCAGCACCTCGCCCGCGCCCGGCGCCAGCTGGAGCCCGCCATGCCCTTCGGGATCGGGCATGAGCAGCCCCTGTGCCAGCAGCTGGCGGATCACCGACAGCCAGCCGCTTTTGTCGAATTCCGTCCCGACGCCAAAGGTCTTAAGCCGGTCATGGCCGAAATGCCCGACGCGCTCGCTCGCGTTGCCAACCAGCACGTCAACGAGGTGATGCGCGCCAAACCGCTGGCCGGTGCGATAGACCGCCGAGAGCGCCTTCTGCGCCGCTACCGTGCCGTCCCAGCTCGCGACCGGCTCCTTACAGTTGTCGCAATTGCCGCAGGGCGGATGATCGCGCTCGCCGAAATAGCCAAGCAGCGCCTGGCGGCGGCACGACACGGTCTCGCAAAAGCCGATCAGCGCCTCGGATTTCTGGCGCTCGATGCGGCGTTGCGCCTCGCTCATGTCACCGGCTTCGACGAGGCGCCGCAGGTTCATCACGTCGGCGATGCCATAGCTCATCCACGCATCCGACGGCAGTCCGTCGCGCCCGGCCCGGCCGGTCTCTTGGTAATAGGCTTCGAGGTTTTTCGGAGCGTCGAGATGCGCGACGAAGCGGACATTCGGTTTGTCGATGCCCATGCCGAAGGCAACGGTCGCGACGATGATGATGCCTTCCTCGCGCAGGAAGCGGGTCTGATGGTGCGCGCGAGTGTCGGGCGGCAGACCGGCATGGTAAGGTAGCGCCTCGCGCCCGCGCTGGCTCAGCCATGCGGCGGTCTCCTCGACCGCCCGCCGGGTCAGGCAATAGACGATCCCGGCATCGCCCGGATGCTCGTCGTCGAGAAATCGCAGGAGATCATCGCGTGCGTTGCGCTTGGCGACGACCCGGTAGAAGAGGTTCGGGCGATCGTAGCCGGCGGCGAACAGGTGCGCCCCTCCGACGTGCAGCTGCTCGGCGATGTCCCGGCGGGTCGGGCCGTCGGCGGTCGCCGTCAGGGCGATCAGCGGCGTCCCGGGAAACCTCTCCTTGAGGATGCCGAGCGCCTGGTAGTCGCGGCGGAAATCGTGGCCCCATTGCGAGATGCAATGCGCCTCGTCGATCGCGAAGAGGGCGACCCGGCACGCCTTGAGCAGCGCCAGGCAGTGCGGCATCGTCAGCCGCTCTGGAGACACGTAAAGGAGATCTAAGATGCCTTCGCGGGCCGCGCGCTCGATCGCGCCGGCCTCACCCGCCGGCAGCGCGGAATTGAGCGCCGCGGCGCGCACTCCGGCCTGCCGAAGCGCGTCGACCTGGTCCTTCATCAACGCGATCAGCGGCGAGACGACGACGCCTACGCCGGGACGCAGCAGCGAGGGCAGCTGGTAGCACAAGGATTTCCCGCTGCCGGTCGGCATCAGCACGATCGCATCGCCGCCGGCGACGACGTGCTCGATGATCTCCTGCTGCTGCCCGCGGAAGCTGGCATAGCCAAAGACGCGCCGCAAGACGTCGATCGGGGTTTGGAGATCGTCTTCGGTCACGCAATCTCCTGGCCGTGGTGTCGCGCTCGGCCTACGGCCGCGGCTTAATGGTCGAAGCCGAACAGCTCTTGTGCGTTGTGATGAAGGATCTTGTCGGTGTTGGCCTTCGGCAGCCCCAGTCGCTCGATATAGGCGAAGGTTTCCTTATAGGCCTCGTAATCCTGCAATACCGGATAGTCGCTGCCGGTCACCAGATGGTCGGCGCCGAAGGCTTCCAAGGCGCAGGTGAAGGCCGCCTTCGAGCCGTAGCACACCGTATCGTACCAGAACTTCTTGGCGGTGACGCTCGGCGCCTCGGCGAGATTGGGGTGGCCGCTCGGGCTCTGCCCTTGCTGGTCGAGGCGGTTGAGCAGCATCGGGATGGGGCCGCCCAGATGCGGCACGATGAACTTGATCTTGGGATAGCGGTGCGGGATCTGCTTGGCGATCATGTGCAAGACGAACGTCGCGTCCTCGAGCGAGGTGCCGACCGACGCCCGGAACTTGTAGTCAGCGATCAGCGGCGAGCAGATCCCGCTGCCGGCCGGATGCACGAAGAGGACGGCGCCGCGCCGGTTCATCTCGGCGTAGATCGGCTCGAACTCGGCTTCGGCGACCGAGCGGTCGAGACAGGTGATGTTCATGTTGACTCCGACGCAGCCCAGCTGGTCAAAGCCGCGCTCCATCTCCTTCAGGGCCGCGTCGACGTGCGGCAGCGGCAGCATGACGTAGGAGGCGATCCTCTTCGGAAAGCGGTGCGCCAGGTCAGCGTAACCGTCGTTGAGCATCTGCACCGCCTTGACGCATTCGGCCTCGTCCGGCAGGTACGGCGGATGGTTCGGCGAGAGCACCTGCTTCTCGACCCCCGCTTCGTCCATCAGCTTGAAGCGGTTGTCGATGTCCTCCTGCGAATCCGAGAACGGGTGCAGCGCCATGCCGCGTTTGACCGCCAGATGCGTGGGCGAAGCAAATCGGTCGCCCATGAATGCGCTGAAATTTTTCGGGGTATAGTGCGCGTGGACATCGCAGATCATCGGGCGTTTCCTTCTTCCCAGTTCCGGATCCTATCGTAAGCGCCGCCGCCGCGGCCGGGCAACACAGGAGGTCGGCCGTTATGACCCAGCCGCATGGACCGCTGCACGGCGTCAAGATCGTCGCCTGCTCGACCGCGCAGGCCGGCACCGTGCCCTACATGCTGATGGCTGATCTCGGCGCCGAGGTCATCAAGATTGAGGTGCCGGGCGTCGGCGACAATTCGCGCGGCTCGACGGTCCTCCCCGGTATGCCCAGCACCTACTTCGAAACCAACAACCGCGGCGTGAAGAGCGTCACGCTCAACCTGAAAACCGCGGAAGGCCGCGAAATCCTCAGGAAGCTCGTCGAGCGCGCCGACATCTTCGGCCAGAATTTCCGGCCCGGGGCAGCGGAGAAGAACGGCTTCGGCTACGAAGAACTGCGGCGGGTCAACCCCAGGCTCGTCTACGTCTCGGTCTCGGGCTACGGCCCCAAGGGCCCCAATGCCGACCTGCCCGGCACCGATTCGATGGCCCAGGCGCTGGGCGGCATCGCCGAAGCCTATTCGATGCCGGGCCAGAAGCTGCGCACCGGCATCGTCTCCGTCGCCGACGAAACCTGCGCCATCCTCGCCTTTGGCGGAGCGCTCGCCGCGCTCACTTACGCGCGCGCCACCGGGATCGGCCAGAAGGTCGATTGCTCGCTCCTCGGCGGCCAGATCCGTCTGATGGGCTGGACCCTGACGACGGCGATGTGGCGCAACCGCGATCCGGTCACCGGCCAGGCCCGCGTCACCGGCACCGCGGAGCGCCCCGGCCTCAGCGCCAGCTTCAACGATCGGGACGGGAAGCCCCTGGTCTTCCAATTGAACGGCGCCCGCAAATGGCGGGAAGCGATGGATGCGCTCGGCTTTTTCGAGGTGATCGAGACCGCCGGCTTCGGCGATCTCGGCGTCATCATCGCATCGGATGAGAGGCGCGCGGCGTTATTGCGCATGCTCGATGAGCTGTTCGCCACCGGAAAGCGCGATGACTGGGTGGCGCGACTGCGCGCCGCCGACATCGTCGCCGCGCCGATCAACACGCTCCTCGAAGCGTCAAACGATCCCGACGTATTGGCCAACGGGTATGTGACCGAAATCGACTACCCCAAACACGGCCAGCGGTTGAAAGTCCATGGTTCGCCGTGGCATTTCTCGGAAACGCCGGCCCATATCGGGATCGCCCCGGAACTCGGCGCCGACAATGACGAGACGCTCGCCGAACTCGGTTACAGCCCGTCGCAGATTCGCGATTTACACGAACGAAAAATCATTTGAGGTGCGATCATGCCCTATGGCGGAAACGACTGGCTGGCCCAGACGCAGGAACCGGCTGTGGAGCCGGAGATCGCGATCTGCGATCCGCATCATCACTTCTGGGACTTTCGCCTCGAGCGCATCCCCTACCAGCGCTATCTGCTTCACGAGCTGGCCGCCGACGTCAATTGCGGCCACGCCGTGCGTTCTACCGTGTTTATCGAGGCGCGCGCTATGTACCGGCCCGATGGCCCCATTGAGATGCGCCCGGTCGGCGAGGTTGAGTTTGTCCAGGGCCTCGCCGCCGCCAGCGCGACGGGG
Organism: Allostellaceae bacterium; assembly: GCA_049801295.1. Lineage (GTDB taxonomy): Bacteria > Pseudomonadota > Alphaproteobacteria > ATCC43930 > CGMCC-115725 > DATARH01. The sequence continues at coordinate 9,381 of JBARKH010000483.1, forward strand.
CTCTATGGCCCCTGCCGGGCGGCATCGGCGATCGTCGGCCACGCCGATCTGAAACTGGGAGATCGGGTCGAGCCGGTGTTGGAGGCGCTGCAGGCCGCCAGCCCCAACCGGTTTCGCGGGATCCGGCACACGGTGACCTGGGACCCTCACCCCGAAGTCGGCAATCGCGAGACACAGGGGGTGCTGGCGAGCGCCGGATACCGTGCCGGGGCGCGCGTCCTCGCGCGGATGGGTCTGTCGCTTGACACCGGGGTATGCTTCCCACAGCTGCCCGAACTGGCGGATTTTGCCAGGGCGGTGCCCGACGTGACGATCATCCTCAACCATCTGGGCGGGTTGAACCGGGTCGGCCCCTTCGCCAACCGCGACGAGGAGGTGCTAGCCGCCTGGAAAAAGGGCATCGCCGCCGTGGCCTCCTGTCCCAATGTCAACCTCAAGCTCGGCGGGATCGGCATGCCGCGCCTCGGCTTCGGCTGGCACGCTCGCGAAAAGCCGATCGGCTCCGAAGAACTGGCCGCCGCCATGGCGCCCTACATGACCTACTGCATCGAGCAGTTTGGCCCGGAACGCTGCATGTTCGAAAGCAACTTCCCGGTCGACAAGGTCTCGTTCTCCCACCTAATCCTGTTCAACGCCTTCAAGCGATTTTCCAAGGGCTACTCGGCCGCCGAGCGCGCCGCCCTGTTCCATGACACCGCGGCGCGAGCCTACCGGATCGCCGACGCCTGAACGGACCGAGGGCAGGCGCCGCTATTCCGCGGCGATGCGCTCCCAGGTCAGCTCGCGGTATTCTTCTCCCGCCTCGGTCTGCCGCGGCGGCGGGCGCAGGATCATGCGCTCGCCTTCGAAGCTGACCTCGCGCACCTGGTCCGAACCGAAACGGGCGGGGTCCGAGGAGGCATCCACCCGAGTGACGAGCCGCGCGCCGTCGAACGTGTAGTTGCCGCAATAGGAGCTGTAGGAACGGGGCGTGCCGGGCGGAAGCTCCGGCCTTCCATCGCAGGTCACGGCCATCATCCGCCCCTCCGCGCTGAACATGACGCGCCCCATGCCTCTCCCGCCATAGGGGGTGGGGAGGGGCTTGCCGTCGCGATCGCGAGCGGCGGCCGCGACGAGCTTCCAGGTACCGACGATCGATCGCACTGCCTGAACTCCTCCAATTGATTGCGATACCTTACTACGGACCATGGCGGCGTCATCGCGATTGCGTCGCCCCGTTCGCGATGACAGCATCGGGCAATCGAGACACGAGCGATCCAGGAGAGGCCCAATGGAATTCGGCGCTTCGATCTTTTTCACCGACTATTCGATCACCCCGGCCGAGCTGGCGGTGGCTATGGAAGAACGCGGCTTTGATTCGGTATGGGCCGCTGAGCACTCGCATATCCCGGTGCCGCGCAAGACCCCTCCGCCGGGCGGCGGCGAGCTCGCCAAGCGCTACTACGACGTCATGGACCCATTCGTCACCCTGACCGCTGCGGCTTGCGCCACGAAAAAACTCAAGGTCGCGACCGGCATCGCCCTCATCATCCAGCGCGACACGATCCAGACCGCCAAATCAGTCGCGTCGATCGACCAGGTCTCCGGCGGGCGGTTCATCTTCGGCATCGGCGGTGGCTGGAACGTCGAGGAGGTCGAGAACCACGCCACCGTCTTCGCCACCCGCATGCAGAAGATGCGCGAGCAGATCGAGGCGATGAAGGCGATCTGGACCGAAGCGAAGCCGGAATACCACGGCGACATCGTCAATTTCGACACGCTGATGACGTGGCCCAAGCCGGTGCAGAAGCCCTATCCACCGGTCATCCTCGGCGGCGCCTTTCCGTGGGCGGCGCGGCGCGCGGTGCGCTACGGCGACGGCTGGTACCCGAACGCGGCGAGCGGCAACCCCGAGGAATACGTCCCCGCCTTCCGCAAGATGGCGCAGGAAGCCGGGCGCGATCCCAAATCGCTGTCGCTGCGCCTCGGCGGCGCCCCGGACGATGCCGACAAGCTGAAGCGCTTCCGCGACATCGGGGTCGACGCCGTCAATGTGACGCTGATGTCGGAGACCCGCGACCAGCTCCTCCCGCTCCTCGATCATTGGGCGGGCCATATCCGCCAATTGCGCGGCTGAGCCGGGGCGACCGCCGATGTTGACCCTCTATTTCTCGCCGGGCTCCAGCGCGATGGCGACGCACATCGCGCTCCATGAAATCGGCGAGCCATTCGAGGCGAAGCTGACACCGCTCCACGAGTATGCCCACCGCACGCCCGGGTATCTCGCGATCAATCCGGAAGGCAAGGTGCCGACCCTCATGATCGATGGGCGCCCGCTGACCGAGGTGGCGGCGACATTGTGGTATCTCGCGCGGCGCTATCCGGAGGCCGGGCTGCTGCCGCAGCAGGGCGACATCGAGGCGGAAGCCCGGGTCATCTCGTGGATGTCGTTCATTGCGTCGACCATCCACCCGGCGCGCCGCATCGGAGAGGCGCGCTGGCGCGAGGTGTTCGTGCTCGCCGAAGAACGCCTGGGGTCGAACGGCTGGACGGTCGAGCGCTATTCGATCGCCGATATCCACCTGTTTCGGCTCTATTGGCGTTTTGTCGACTCGTTGCATCCGGATCCCGGCGCCTACCCCAATCTGTCGGCCCATTACGAGCGGATGATGGCGCGCCCGGCGGTGCAACGCACCTTGGAGGTCGAGGCCGCCGCCGGCTACAATTGGACCCAGGGGCCGGGCGCACCACGACCGTAAATTCGAGCTACGAGGAGACTCCGATGGCCGATGCCGAAATCACAGCACTGCGGGCGAAACTGGCGAGCCGGCCGCGCTCCGACGATTACCGGCAGCGCCGGCGCGACTTCGATGCGCGCAGCCTCGAATACCGCGTGGCGTCCGACGTCACGGTCGAGCCGGTGACCGCAAACGGCGTGCGCGCCGAGTGGACGTCGACGCCGGGGGACGCCAGCGACGCCGCGCTGCTCTTTCTGCACGGCGGCGGCTACGTCATCGGTTCGCTTGATAGCCACCGGCACCTCGTCAGCGAGGCCGGCCGCGCCGCCGGATGCTGGGCGTTGGCGCTCGATTATCGCCTCGCGCCCGAGCATCCATTTCCCGCCGCGGTCGAGGACGCGGTTGCCGGGTATCGCTATCTCTTGGGGCGCGGCATCAAGCCCGGCCGCATCGCCATCGCCGGCGACAGCGCCGGCGGCGGTCTCGTGGTGGCGGCGATGGTGGCGATCCGCGAGGCAGGCTTGCCACAACCGGGCTGCGGCTGGTGCATCTCGCCCTGGGTCGACATGGAAATGACCGGCGAGACGATGACCAGCAAGTCGGCCGCCGATCCGATCGTGCAACGGGCCGGCATCGAGGAAATGGCTCGCCTCTATCTGAACGGGGCCGATCCGCGCTCGCCGCTGGCGGCGCCGCTCTACGCCGATCTGGCGGGCCTGGCTCCCTTATTGATCCAGGTCGGCGCCACCGAGACCCTGCTCGACGACGCGATCCGCCTCGCCAAGGCGGCGGGCGCCGCCGATGTGCGGGTCGAATTGCAGATATGGCCGGAAATGATCCATGTCTGGCACCTCTTTCATCCCGAGCTCAAGGCGGGGCTCAGGGCGATCGAAGCGGGCGGCGCGTTGGTCTGCGCGCATACTTCCGGGTAGTCCGCCGCTTCAATCCTCGCGCAGGCGCAATACGGCGCGGCCGTCGATCCGGCGATCGCGCAGTGCGGCCAGCGCTTCCCCGGCCCGCTCCAGCGGGAACACCGTCGCCGCGGCGGGCTTTATCTTGCCCGCGTCATAAAGCGCGAAAATCTCGTCAAAGCACGCGGCCAGTTGCGCCGGGCGGCGCTTCCTGTAGTCGCTGATCTGCAACCCGCTGATTTCGATATTCTTCAGCAAGAGGTAATTGGTCTTCAGTGTCGGGATGCCGCCGCCGGCGGCAAAGCCCACCACCACCAGCCGGCCACCCCACGCAAGTGCGCGGATCGCCGCCTTGAACACCACGCCGCCGAGCGGGTCGATGATGATGTCGGCGCCCTCCCCGCGGGTCGCGGCACGGACCTCCTCGCGCAGGCTGTTGCGCAGATCTTCGCGCGACAAGTCGATCACCGCATCTGCGCCGGCGACAAGCGCTGCCGCCGCCCGCTCCGGCCGAGAGATGCCGGCGAGCACCCGCGCGCCCATTGCATGTGCC
>JBARKH010000484.1:0-3700 GCA_049801295.1 Allostellaceae bacterium
GCCCAGGCGACCGCGATTGCCGCGCCGGCGAGCGCCGCGACCAACCCGAGGCCCGATTGCTTGGTATTAACGAGAGCGGCCAGCGCCAGCGCGAGGGGAAGAAGAGAGCGGCCGGCGGCCTCCTCGACCTGCATCGCGACAGAGCCCAATGCGGCAATCAGCGCCGTCACGGCAAGCGCCGGCTCGCCGTAGGGCGCCAGGGCGACGCGCGGGACAAAGCCCGGGTTGAGCAAGGTCACCAGGAGGATGCCGGCGGCAATCATGCTCCATGACGGCGCCCTCTCTGGCGATCCCGGCCGCGTGTCGAGCGCGCGCGCGATGGCGAGCGCGGCGACGAGTTGCAGCATCAGGTTGATCAGCGACATGCCGCCCGCCGGAAAGTCGCCCGTGACAAAGGAGCCGATAAAGCTGAGGAACTGCGTGTTGTAGGGGGCGCCCGGCAGCAGCGAGTGGCTGGGCGGCAACAACTCGGTCGGCAGGCGGGCGTAGTCGACCAGGTAGGCGGCGTTCGGCAGCAGGTTGAGAAAGGTATCCGGCTGCGATGGCCGGATCGGCGCCAGCACCAACCATAACGGCGCCGACAGCGCCAGCACCCGCCCCACCGCCCGCCATCCTTCGATCCCGGGGCGCCGCGCCGTCAGCAGCACGCCAGCCGCCGCGATGATGAAGGCAGAGGCCGGGAGGCGCAGGCTCAGCGGAACAAAGACACCCCACAGGGTTAGCACCAGACATAGCCCGCCCCAGCCGGCCACGATCTGGTATTCCGGCGCGACCCGCCGCCCGGCCAGCCCGGCGCCGGCCAGCAAGAGCACCGCACCGACGCCCCAGCTCGTGGCGACCTCGAGAAGGTCCACGGCGTGAGGCAGGTAATCCGTCACGGCAAACCCGGGCCGGCGGCGGCGCGTGCCGAGCGCTCTGCGGTTGGTGGCAATGCGGTGCGCATGACCGTGAGAGCAAACCCCCTGCCTGCCTCCCGGGCGCGGCCGGCGGGAAGCTGCCGGCAATCGAATGCCGCGGCAAGCCCCCGCGCGAACTTGCCATCCGCCGACCTTGCCGCGGCCGGCGATTCGCGGGAAAATCTGACTGTCTGGGCCTAACGTCCGGGAGGAGACGATGAAGGCTGCCGTGCACGACCATTCGCGCTGGGGCGTAGAGGACCAGATCGGCGCCGGCAATCTGTTGACGCCCGAGCGCCGCCTCGCCGCGCTGCGCATGGTCAATAAGGGGCAGGTCTACGATCTAAGCCACGAGATCGACGCCAACGCCCCGTTCCTCCTGCCAAACCAGACGCCGTTCCTGTTGTCGATCTGGGCCTCGTGGCGCGACTCGATCAAGCGCCGCCGCAACGCCGGTGCGCGCAACGACGCCGGGACCAACCTCGAACGCGTCGAGATGACGATGCATGTCGGGACCCATATCGACGCGCTCGGTCATTTCTCGATCGGCGACCGGCTCTATAACGGCATCAGCGCCGCCGAGGCGGTGAGCGATTGGGGGCTCGACAAGCTCGGCATCGAGCACGCGCCGGCGATGATCACCCGCGGCGTGCTCATTGACGTGGCCGGGCTCGATGGCGGCCCATTCCTCAACCCCGGCCGCGCGATCCAGCCCGACGATCTGGCGCGCGCGGCGGACGCATCCGGGGTTGCGATCGGGGCCGGCGACATCGTCCTCATCCGCACCGGCTGGGGCCGGTTTTTCGGCACCGACAATGCCCGTTACGTCGCCGGCGAACCCGGTATCGACGTGGCGGCGGCGCGCTGGCTGACCGGGCGCGACGTCGTCGCCATCGGCTCTGACAACATGGCGGTCGAGGTCATGCCCAACCCCGATCGCAGCCTTATGCTGCCGGTGCATCAGCACGTCCTCGCCGAGGCCGGCGTCTATCTGATCGAGAACCTGGCGCTCGACGAACTGGCGCGCGATCGGCTGAGCACGTTCTGCTTCATCCTGCTGGGGACCAAATTCAAGGGCGCCACCGGCTGCCCGGTGCGCCCGGTCGCACTCCTATAGGGAGGATACGGGGCCATGAACTACGCGCGCTGCGACCCCGGCACCGATCCCGCAAAAGAAATTCGCCGGACCCGAAGGTCCATCGCGGCGGCGGCATCACGCGGTGTCGATCTTGTCAGCCGACGCCGGCCGGGAAGTCCCAAGTAGGGGGAAAGTGGTCGTGATTGCCGCGGGTCCCAGCGGCAGAAAGCCCTTGTCTCCGATACGCTTGGCGAGAGGATCAGCGCTACCCGATCCCGATCAAACCGCGCACCGGCGAGACGAGTGCCGCCCCGCGCCAATCTGAAGACCGGCGGCAAGGTGCCCGACGGTGAGAACCGATCATCACGTGACGAAGTAGAGGTCGCCAGCGGTCACCGTGGGATGGCCGGTCAGCGTCGCGACGGTGTGCAGGCTACTGCTGGCGCTGCCGTGGGCGCCGTAGATCAGCTGGCCCGTGCTTGCGTCGTAGGCGAAGCGCTCGGTGGTGTTGCCGGCGTCGAAGGTGCCGTTGGTCTGGCTTGAGAACAGCGTTGACGGCAATGCTTGCGGGGTCGAGGTGGCGCCCGCCTGCCCGAGGCCGAACCCGATATCGCTGAACGTGAACTTGTCGGTGCCGTGGACGAAATCCGTGACCTTGTTGGTGTCGGGGATGGCGGTTGAGCCCGGGGTGGTAAACTCGAACACATCCGCGCCGGCGCCGCCGGTCAGCGTCGCATTCCGACCGGCGATCAGGTTGTCGGCGCCGGCGCCTCCTACGAGGACAGCCTTGTCGGCCGCCGATACCCCGGCCTCGCTGCGAGAACTGCGTCGCCTCGACCTCGCCCGGCGCGACCTGATGGATCGTCGGCGTGAACACCAGCCCTTGCAGCGCGGCGGTGACGGCGGCAACGCTGCCGCTTACGCGGTAAACGCCGGTCGTCGGGTTGTAGCTGCCGCCCGACAGGTTCGACAGCACGCCGTTCGCGGGCGAGGATTGCGTCACCGTGACGGTCTCGGTCTGGCCTGGATTGAGGTCGGCGACGGTGACGCCGGCGAACGGGTCGAGCGGCGTGTGGTCGTCGCCGGCGAGCGTGCCGGTGCCGGCGATGAACGGCGGCGCGTCGCCGTTCACATCCGTCGCGGTCAGCAGAGTGCCGCCGTGGAGGTCGCTGGCGACGCCGAATGTCTCCCCGGTCAAGTTCTGCGCCGGGTCGAGGTTCAATTGCACCGGGGTCGTGCCGCCGGCGACGGTCAGAACGTTGTTGGAGTTCGGCGTCGCGCCGGTCGCGGTGCCGATCCCCTGAAGATCGATCACGTCGCCGGGCAGAAAGCCGCTGATGATGTTGGCGGGGATGTCGCCGGCGCCGACGATCAGCGTCGCGGCCTTGCCGTAGGCGAAGGTGATCGTTCCGGTGCCGGCAGCGCCCGACGCCTGCAACGACAAGGTGCCGCCCTTGAGGGTCGTGCCGCCGGTGAAGCTGTTGGTCGCCGAGAGGACTACTTCGCCGGGGCCTTTCACCGTCAGGCTGGCCGCGCCATCCGCGCCGGCCTGGTCGGCGATCGTGTCGGCAATGGCAAGGGTTTGGCCGGACGGCGGCGCCAGGATCACGTCTCCGGTCCCCTGGACGAACAGTCCCGAGCCGAGACCGGCGCCAGTGCCGCCCCCACCGCTGCCCGCGCCGCCCGCAACGCCGCCGCCGAGCAGCGACCCGCTGAGGATCGTCAG
>JBARKH010000485.1:0-5048 GCA_049801295.1 Allostellaceae bacterium
ACCATACCCTGCGCTCGCGCGCGCTCAAGCAAGGCTTCCCAGCGCGCAGCGAAACGGGCGATCGGTTTGACGGCGATCGTATGGAGGGCGGCACCCGGCACGTCGTCGAGCCGCGGAGTCGAGCCGATGTCGAGCGAGACCACATCGTAGCGGATCGCCGGGTGGCCCCGGCAGAGGACGCGCCGCGCCGCCCGGTCAAGCCCCGTTGCCTCGTCATGGATCAGCCGCGCGCCGGCAAAGCGCGCCAGCCGCACCAGATCGATGTGGCACTCGGCAAAGCTGTACTGGCCGGCGACATAGCCGGGCAGCATCCCGGAATAGGGCGTCTCGAGATCGCGGGTAACGAGGGTCAGCCGGACGCCCGGCGCGGCGCGCATGCCAAAGCGCTTCAGCACATGGACATGGGCATGGCCGCCGCCGACGAGCACGAGATCCTGGGCGATGGGAGCGGGTTGCTGCATCAACTCGCGCCGTTGACCCTCATTCGATCACCTGATCGGCGCGGGCGAGGAAGGATTGCGACAAGGTGAGGCCGATTGCCTTGGCGGTCTTCAGATTGACGGCCAGCTCGAACTTGCTCGGCTGTTCGACCGGCAGATCGGCAGGCTTGGCGCCTTTGAGGATTTTTTCCGCCAGTGCGGCAACCTGGTCATAACATGCCACGAGTCGGGGCCCATAGCCGAGCAGGCCGCCCGGCTCGGCGTAATCCGGCCACTGGTAGATCGCCGGCAAACCGGCGCCGTTGAGCCGCTCGATGATCGCGGCGCTGGCGGTCGCGAGGATCGGCGAGGCGAGCACGTTGACCGCCTTGACCCCGGTACCGGCCAATTTGTCGGCGGCACGGGCCGCGTCGGCCGGGTTCATAGCGATGAGGATGACAAGATCGATCCCGAGACGCCGCGCCGCCGCCTCGAGCTGGGGGCGTGTCGACACCGTGCTGGGATCGGCGAGGACGCCGATGGGCGAAGCTTGCGGCGCCGCCTCGTGCAGCAATTCGAGCCGTTTCACGTCGAGCTCGGTGGCGAGGATGCTGAGCCCGGTGGTATTGCCGCCGGGCCGCGCCAGGCTCGCGACCAGTTTGCTGCCGAGCATGTCGTCGGTCATCCCGACGATCGGGATCGTTGTCGTCACCTGCTGCGCGGCGCGGATCAAGGGGTCGCCGTGGGCGATGATCAGATCGACCTTGCGGGCGACGAGTTCGCCGGCGGCAGCCGGGAGATCGCCGCCCTCCGCCGGCACGACGAGGAGCCGTAGATTGCGCCCCTCTTTCCAGCCGCGCTGCTTCATCCAGGGGCGGAAGGCGGCGAGGAAATGCTCGGTCGGATCGTCTGGCGCCAGATGCAGCAATCCGATCAGCGGACCCTCGCCCGGCTGCGCGCCTGCCCTATGCCAGCACGCCGTCGCGGCGGCCCCGGCCAGGACAGCGATCAGGTCGCGCCGCCTCATTCGCGAAAGGCGAAGCGGTAGGAGGGGCCGTGGCGCTTGATGTGCCCGACGGTCGGGGTCGGGAAATGCGCCGGCATGATCAGGGTGTCGCTGTCGGCGTGCTCGGCGACGAGGCGGGTGCGGCTGACCCGCGACAGGTCGGGGTCGGTGCAGGCCATCGTCGACCATTCCGGCTTCAAGCATTGCAGCGGATGGTGCAGGACATCGCCAATGAAGACCCCCCGCTCGCCGCCGGACTTGGCGTGGATGACGACATTGCCCGGGGTGTGTCCGGGATAGGGTTCGAACCACAGTCCGTCATCAAGCGCGTAATCGTCGCCGACCAATAGCGCCTGCCCGGTCTTCACGACCGGCAGGACGCTGTCGCCAAAGGCGCGGGCATGGGGGCTATCGACGCCGCTCAAGTGGAAATCCCACCAGTGGTCGTACTCGCGCTGGGCCATCACGTATTTGGCGTTGGGGAAGGTGGGGACCCAGCTGCCGTCCTGGAGGCGGGTGTTCCACCCGACATGGTCCCAGTGGAGATGCGTGCACATGACAAAGTCGACCTCTTCCGGCTTCACCCCGAGCCCGGCCAGATCGCCGATGAACGACGATTTCATGCGGTGGAATTGCGGTCGGGTCGGGCGTTCCTTGTCGTTGCCGATGCACGAATCGACGAGGATCGTGTGATGCCCGGTGCGCACCACAAAGCTGTGAAAGCTGAAGATCAGCTTGCCGGTCGCGGGATCGAGGACGCGCGGACCCAACAGCTCGGCGTTGGCGCGCACCACTTCGGGGTCGAAATCGGGAAAGAAATCGGGCGGATCGAAAAACGGGCCCTGGTAGTCGGCGACGCGGCTGATCTCGAAACTGCCGATGCGGATGGGCGGCATCTGTCCTCGCTCCCTGAGGGTTGCGACCGGCCGCGAATGTAGCGCCGCGCCGCCCGGTGTGAAATCGCGGAATCGTTGCTCCGCCACCGCAGGTCCGATAGGCTCGGCCGGCGCGGTCACCAGCGGGATGCAATCATGCGCACCGTTCTTATCGTGAGCCTTGTCGCCCTGCTCGGTCTGTCGGCTGCACTGGCGCAGACCACACCGGCACCGAGCCCCGCGCCGGCAACCCCAAGCTCCGCGCCGGTCAGAGGCGGTGACGTCACGCGCGACCAATTTATCGAGCGCGCGCTGGAGCGTGCCCGGCGCGCCGCCGAAAAACGGTTCGACCAACTGGATACCAACCACGACGGCATCCTGAGTGCCGAGGAACGTCAGGCAGCCCGTGCCGCTCGCGCACAGCAGCGCGCCGCGCCGCCGCAATGAGGGAAGGAGTCTGTCATGCCTGATGACGTCATTCTCGCGAGGCCCGCGGAAGCGCTCGGCGACCCGTCGCTGCGGGTCAAGGGTCTCGACCACATCGTGCTGCGCGTCGCCGATATCGACCGCGCGATCGACTTCTACGGCCGCGTTTTGGGCTGTCACGTCGAGCGCCGGCTCGCCGAGATCGGCCTGGTGCAACTGCGCGCCGGCGCCGCGATGATCGACCTGGTACCAAAGACCGACACCGACCCGGGCCGCAATGTCGATCACTACGCGGTGCAGATCGAAGAGATGGACGTGGCCAAGCTGACCGCGCATCTGCAACGGCAGGGGATCGACCCCGGCGAAGTGCGGCGGCGCTACGGCGCGGAAGGCTACGGCTCGTCGATCTACATCACCGATCCCGACGGCAACACCGTCGAATTGAAGGGCCCGCCCGAAACCGCGGCCTAGTGGTGAAAATCAAACGGAAGAGTCCGCCGCAATCCGAGGCATTCTACGGATTTGCACTTCATCCGCGGGGTTCCATCTGTCAGATTCGCTCCACTAGGCTCCGGACTCATAACCAGTAGCACAGGGTAGCGGCAAGGCAGACAGCAGCGAGGAAGTTTTGGGCGAGACGGTCGTATCTGGTTGCAATCCGGCGAAAGTCTTTGAGCCGCCCAAACATGCGCTCGATCGCGTTGCGATTACGGTAGAGGTAGGGCGAGAAGCAACTCTTCCACACTCGGGTGGTTTTGGGCGGCCCCCTTGCTCTCGATTTTGTGGCGCACCGCGTTGGTGTCATACCCCTTGTCGCCGTGCAGGATCTCGGCCGAGACGATCCGGTCGAGCAGAAATTCGGCAGCGATACAGTCCGCCACCTGGCCGTCGGTCAACAGGAACGCGATCGGGCGGCAGAAGCGATCGGTCAGGGCGTGGATTTTCGTGGTCCGTCCGCCGCGCGAGCGGCCGATCGCCTGGCTGAGTTCCCCCCTTTCCCGCCCGAGGCGCAGCGATGAGCCTTGACCGCCGAGGACCATAGACCGCCGGTGCGTCGGCCCAGCGAGCGCCCCACTTCAGCACATGGATGATCCCGCTGATGACGCGGCGGTCGTCGACCCTTGGTTTGCCCCGCATATCGCTCGGAAGATGCGGTGCAAGCCGCGCAAACTGCCCCTCATCCAACCAAAAATAATCTCGATCCATCTGCGGTCTCCCTTCGGAGACCTTGAATCACAAAACGCCCATCGTGGGAATCCACTTTATGGGTCCGGAGCCTAAGGCGTGTCGGAGACCTCGTAACTGCGCGGGAGCGTCGAATGCGTGTTCGGATCCTTGGGGCGCGAGGTGTCCGACTGCGTCATCGTGACCGCCGAGATGTCATCGTTGATCGCGTTGAGGTTCTGGATGTCGCTCGCCCGCTCCGGCCCGCCGGCGACGCAACCGCACGCGCCGCCCAACGCCAGGGCTAAGGCCAACCCGCAGCGGAGCAGCGTCATCAACTTTCTCCCGTCAGACCGCGATCCTATAGGCTACCACAAATAGAATAACAACCAGCAGCAGCGATATCCCCAGGACATAGCGAACCACCCCGTACTTGCGGGCCCCGCGGGCTTGTTCCGGCGTTAAAACGATGTGCTGATCCATGATCCGTCCCGTTGGTTGCGAGTGTCCTCCTTCTGGTAACGGCAGGGCGGCGGGTTCGTCCCAGGCGAGGATGGCGGCACGGAGGCGATTGGTGTGATGCCATCGGCTTTTGTGCGCGGCGCCCGGCGCCTATAATGCGGGCCATGGCCCGCCTCTCTGTGAACCTCAACAAGATCGCGCTGCTGCGCAACTCGCGGCGCACCGGGGTCCCCGACATCCGCGATTTCGCCCGGATCGCGCATGATGCCGGCGCCGATGGGCTGACCGTGCATCCCCGGCCGGACGAGCGGCATATCCGCGGCGCCGACATCCCAGCGCTCACCGAGATCATGCGTCCGTGGCGCCCGGCCTGCGAACTCAATATCGAGGGCTATCCCGATGCGCGGCTCCTGGAGATCGCGCGCGCGGCGCGGCCCGAGCAGGTGACGCTGGTGCCCGACGGCCCCGGCGTCCTCACCTCGGAAGAGGGCTGGAAGCTCGATAAGCGCGACACGCCGCTCGTCCGCCCCGCGATCGCCGCGTTGAAAGGCCTCGGCTCTCGGGTGATCCTCTTCGTCGACCCCGATCCGGGCGTGGTCGAGCTTGTGCCCGCGAGCGGCGCCGACGGCATCGAGATCTATACGGGCACCTACGCCGCCGCCTGCCGCGCCGGCAACGCGGACGCCGAGTTGGCGG
>JBARKH010000486.1:0-15024 GCA_049801295.1 Allostellaceae bacterium
GGCGCCGGGGGTCCAGGGATCGGTGCGGGCGAGGCCCTGCCCATCGATCGCGCGCAGCACCGGGGTGCGCAGCTTTGGATCGAGCCAGCGCGCCGGGTCCTGCGCGTAAGCCGGATAGATCGCCAGCCGCTCGACGAGGAGCTTGCCGGCGTCCGAGGTGCGCCGCGCCAAGAGATCGAGCGCCGGCCATGGCGCCTCCGGGTTGACGTGGTCCGGGGTCACCGGCGACACCCCGCCCCAATCGTTGATCCCGGCCGCGATCATCGCCTCCAATGCCGCGGGCATCAGATTGGGCGGCGCCTGGATATTCATCTGGGGCCCGAAGATCAGCCGGGCGATCGCGATCGTCCACAGATGGTCGCCCTCTTTGGGCTCGGGCGAAGCAGCCATGCGCGTCCCAGGCTTCGCCCGAAAATTCTGGATGATGATTTCGTGGATGTGGCCGTGGCGCTCGTGGAGATCGCGCAGCGCCAGCATCGCCTCGATCCGCTCGACCCGAGTCTCGCCGATGCCGATGAGGATCCCCGAGGTGAACGGCACCGCCGCCTCGCCCGCCGCCGCGATCGATTGGAGCCGGCGTGCCGGCGCCTTATCGGGCGAGCCGAAATGCGGCCCGCCGCGCCGGCTGAGACGCTCGGAGGCGCTTTCCAGCATGATCCCCTGCGACACCGAGACCGCGCGTAACGTCTCGATTTCGGCCCGGCTCATGACGCCCGGATTGAGATGCGGCAGGAGCCCGGTTTCCTTCAGCACCAGCGCCGCCATTTCGGCGAGATAGGAGAGTGTCGTGTCGTGGCCGAGCCCGGCGAGCGCCTCCTTCGCCGCGCGGTAGCGCAGTTCGGGCTTGTCGCCCAGGGTGAAGAGGGCCTCCTTGCAGCCGGCACGGGCGCCGGCGCGGGCAATCGCCAGCACCTCTTCGGCATTGAGATAGGCCGGCTCGCCGCGCCGGGGCGGGTGCGCGAAGGTGCAGTAATGGCACACGTCGCGGCACAGCTGAGTCAGTGGGATGAACACTTTCTTCGAATAGGACACAAGATTGCGGTGGCCCTCATCGCGCAGCGCGGCGGCGACCGGCAAGAGCGCCGCGAGGTCGCCCGCATCGGCGAGCGCCAGCGCCTCCGGCGCCGAGAGCCGCGCGCCCTTTTGCGCCCGGTCGAGAATTGCCGCCAACCCTACCACCCGGCCCTCCAAGCTCTTGGGCGCATCTGCCGCGTCATTCCTGCTCGCCTGGTTCCGCTTCCCGTGCGGCGCGCCGTATTGCGCTGGCGGCGAGCAGCCGGCCGGCGCGCGTATGCGACCTGAGCCGCGCAAAATGCGCGAGGTCGGCCGGATTGTCGATATCGAAGGCGATCCCCGGCAAATTGACGACGGTCGGAACGATGCCGCGCGCCTCGGCGGCTGCCAGATGCGGGAAGAAACTGTCCTCGCCAAACCGCAGCCCCACCGCGTCGGGCGGTGAGAGGAGGATCGCGTTCGAGCCGCGCTGGTCATGCGAGGGCGCGATCGTGAAGGACGGCGCCGGAAGGTGCGCGGCGATGAGGTGGCCGATCTCCGCGGTGGTGACGAGCGGGATGTCGCCCGGCAGGGTAAGCATGCTGTCATGTCCCTCGCGGGCGAGGCACCGCACCGCGGCGGTAACCGCGCCGGTATGCCCGTCGCCGGCACCCTCTGTCATGCAAACGCAATCATAGCGGGCGGCGAGGCGCCGTGCCGCCACGTCGGTGGTGACGAGCACGCGGCCGGCGAGGCCGGAAACCTCTGCCAGCGCCGCCAGCACGTCTTCGAGCATCGCCAGCGCCAATGCCTGGCGCAGCGGCGGCGGCAAGACCGGGGCGAGGCGCTGCTTGGCGGCCGAGGTCTCCTTGACCGGGACCACCGCCCAGATCCCCGCGGGGCTATTCATTAGCGGACGCGCTCGGCGGCGGCGATGACAGTGCGAGCCAGCGCCTCGCGGTCGGCGAGGGTCTGCATCAGGGTGCGAGTCAGGACGACCGGCATACCGAGCCCGGCGACCGGGGCGGCATCCGCCTCGTCGGCGATGTAGAGGTCGAGGAAATCGTGGTAATGGCGCGCCACCGCGGCGGCGTCGACCGGGAGGCCGAGCTCGGCCATCATCTTGGCGGTCGGGCCCTTGACCGCCTGGCCGGCGATGATCGGCGACACCGCGACGACCGGCGCGCGGCAATCGCGCAACGCGGCGCGGATTCGAGGCACGGCCAGGATCGGGTCGATGCTGATGAACGGGTTCGACGGGCAGATCACTACGAGGCGCAGCGAGGGATCGGCGAGCGCCGCGAGGAAACCGGGGTGCGGGCGCGCGATTTCGGCGCCGGCAAAAGCGATCTCGGCAATCGCCGGCGCCGAGCGCAGCCGGACGAAATAATCCTGGAAGTCGAGCCAGCCTTTCGCGGTGCGCAGGCGCGTGCGCACCGGATCGTCCGACATCGGCAGGAGGCACGCGGCAATCCCGAGGCGCCGGCGGAAATCGTCGATGACGCCCGAGAGGCTCTCGCCGGATTTCAGCCGGCGGGTGCGCTCGACATGGGTGGCGAGGTCGCCGTCGCCGAGGCGAAACCAGGTTTCGCCGCCGAGAGCTTCGAGCGCCGCCATGAAGGTCCAGGTTTCGCCGCGCCGCCCCCAGCCGAGTTCGGGATTGTCGTTGCCCGAAAGAGTATAGAGCAGCGTGTCGAGATCGGGTGAGACCGCGAGCCCCAGATGCTCGAAATCGTCGCCGGTATTGGCGACGACGGTCAGCGTATCGGGCGGCACTATGCCGTAGAGCCCGAGCGCGAGTTTAGCGCCGCCAACCCCGCCCGACAGCGCCACCACACTCATCGGAAGAGATCGTGCTCGGGCGGGCGAACGAGCGCGGCGGCGGGCGCTTCGGGTGCCGACCAGGTGAGGCCGCGCACGAGCACGATCGGCATCGCCTCATCGGCCTGCCCCTGGACCAACGAGGCGGCGGCGGCGATCTCGTCGGCAAAGCCGGTTTCGGTGACTTCGAGCTTGCGGCCGAACAAATCGGGGTGGCCGCGCCAATCGATGAGCGCCGGCAACCCGGCGGCGCCGAGGGCGATGCCGACGGTGCCACGGCGAAACGGCCGGCCGAAACTGTCGCTGATGATGATGGCGATGCGCTTGCCGCTGGCCTCGGCCAGAGCCTGTTGCAGCGCAAGGGCGGAGACGTCAGGGTCAACCGGCAGCAGGAGCACGCGTTCGATGCCGTCATCGGGCGCGACATTCGAATGATCGATCCCAGCATTGGCCATGACCCAGCCGCGCCGGTGCTCGGCGATCAAGAGGTTGGGGCGATGGCGCACGATGCGACGCGACTCCCTGAGGATCACCTCGATAAGGCGCGGGTCTTTCTCGACTTCGGCGGCGAGAGCGATGGCTTGTTGCGATGGCTCAACACTCGCCACCTCGACCGCCCGGTCCTCGGCCTTGGAGACGATCTTCTGGGCAACCACCAGCACGTCGCCGTCCGCAGGGGCGAGCCCCGTCGCGCGATAGGCGGCGAGCACGATCGCGCCGAGATCATCGCCCGGCTTGACCAGCGGCACGCCTTTGAGGCCGGTAATCGTCAGTTGCGAGGACATTTCCCGTAGCCCGTCATTGCGAGCAAAGCGAAGCAATCCCGTGCCGAAAGTGCGTCGATCCCTGGGAGATTGCGTCGTCGCTTCGCCCATCGCAACGACACCGCGACCTCACCCAAAAGCCTCGCGCAGTCGGGGCAGGACTTCTTTGGCGTAGAGCTTCAGGAAGCGCGGCTGGTCGGGGCCGGGGGCATGGAAAACGAGATGACGGAATCCCAATTCGACATAGGGGCGGATCCGTTCGACCTGCTCGTCGGGGTCGCTCGAGACGATCCACCGGCTCGCCGCCCGGTCGAGCGGCAACGCGTCAGCCAGGCGCTCCATCTCGACCGGGTCCTCGACCCCTACCTTCTCCTCAGGCGAGAGCGCCAGTGCGGCCCAATGCCGGGTCAGCGCCTTGGCCTCCTGCGCGTCGCTATCGAACGACACCTTGACCTCGATCATCCGCTCGATGTCGGCCGCGTTGCGCCCGGCCCGGGCGGCGCCCTCCTCGACCTTGGGGACGAGCGTCTCGCTGTAGAGCGCGGGCGCCTTGCCGCTGGTGCAGATGAACCCCTCGGCGAGATACCCCGCCATGGCCGCCGCGAGGGGCCCGGAGGCGGCGACCCAGATCGGCACCTTCTCTTTCGGCTTATCGTAGATCGTGGCGCTTTCGGTGCGATAGAACTGGCCCTCGAAGCTGACCCGGTCCTCGGTCCACAATTTGTTGATCAGGTTGATCGACTCGCGCAACCGGTCACGCCGCTCCTTGGCACCCGGCCAGGTGATCCCGCTCGAGGGCACCTCGTTCAGCGACTCGCCGGTGCCAACGCCGAGGACGACCCGGCCCGGACACATCGCGCCGAGCGTGCCGAAGGCCTGGGCGACGACCGAGGGATGATAGCGGAAGGTCGGGGTGAGGACGCTGGTGCCGATCTGGGCCCGTCGCGTGCGGGCACCGAGCGCGCCGAGCCAGACGAGCGCCGAGGGCGCATGGCCATCGGTATGCTTCCACGGCTGGAAGTGGTCGCTGACGAAGATCGAGTCGAACCCGACCTCTTCGGCGAGGCACGAGAAATCGAGCAGCTCCTTCGGGGCGAACTGCTCGGCCGAGGCCTTGTATCCAAGTTTCAGCACCTGTCGCTCCTGCAAATTGATTCACAACGAGACGGTGAGACAGTGAGGAAGGATCTCCCTGCGTGTCGGATATCCGCATAGGGCCCTGCCGTCGAATGCCGGTGCCCAATATCGGATACGAAACTATCGATAAATCTCACTGCCTCACTGCCTCACTGCCTCATTATGAAAAGATCAGACCTTGGCCAAGACGTCCTCGCGGAAGCGCCGCATGTTGGCGATGACGGCCTCGGCGGTGTCGCCGCCGAAATTGAAATCGACGGCGATGACACCGAGCTCGCGCAATGACTTGAGATCGCCGACGATCGCCGCGTTGTCGCCCGACCCCAGCCGCCGGTCGCCATTGTCGGCGCGCTCCGGAATGCCGGCGCCGAATTGGCTGAAGCGATAGGCGAGGCCAACTTCGCTCGGGTTGCGCCCGGCCTCGCGGGTCAGCTTGGCGAGCCGCGCCTTGCCGGCCTCGATCCGCGCCAGCGTATCGAGGCGGTTCTTCGGGTTGGTGCCGATCGGGTACCACGCATCACCGAGCTTGGCGGTGCGCCGCATCGCTGGCCCGCTCTCGCCGCCGACCCAGATCGGCACCCGTTTCTGGACCGGGCGCGGCTGGAAGAAGATATTGGAGAACTTCGCGTATTTGCCGTTGAAGCTGGGGTTTTCGTTGGTCCACAGCTCGCGGCAGACGGCGATCGTCTCGTCGGTGACGGCGCCGCGCGCGGCGAAGGCCTCGGTGCCGATCGCCTCGAACTCCTCCTGGCACCAACCGACGCCGATGCCCCAAGTAAAGCGCCCTTCCGATAGGACGTCGATCGTCGAGATGATCTTGGCGGTCAAGACCGGCGGGCGGTGTGGCACGACCGTGACCGAGGTGACGAGGCGCAATTTCGCGGTCTTGGCGGCGACGAACGCGACGCAGGTCAGCTGCTCGTGGCGGTCGCCGCCGGCGCGGCCGGGAAATTCGCCGGTATCGGAATAGGGATATTTCGCCTCCATGTCGCGCGGGATCGCGACATGGTCACTGATCGTGCAATAGTCGTAGCCTAGTGTCTCGCCTTCGCTGACGATGCGGGCGAGGTCGCGCGGCCCCGACAACGGCCCGCTGACCGGCGCGCCAAATCCGAACTGCATCGCATCCTCCCGCCTGGATTGGTCTCTGAGCGTAGCCTAGTGTCTGGCGGCGGCGTTCGCTACAGCGTTTCCATTCCGGTTGTCTTCCCGGCGAAAGCCGGGACCCATCGCGGCCGTGGATGCCGGCCTTCGCCGATATGACAGGGAGGGGAGGGCCGAGTGAGGGTCATCAGGCGAAAAGGCGCTCTTTTTCGAGGCCCTTATACATGTCGGCGACGAATTCGCCGTAGCCGTTCCAGATGAGGGTGGGCACGCGCTCGTCGGTGCCGAGGACGCGTTCGGAGGCTTGGCTCCAGCGCGGGTGCGGCACGTCGGGGTTCACATTGGCCCAGAACCCGTATTCGCTCGACTGCAGCTGCTCCCAATAGGAGAGCGGGCGCTTGTCGGTGAATTCGAAATGGACGATCGACTTCACCGATTTAAACCCGTATTTCCAGGGCACGGCAAGGCGCAACGGCGCGCCATCCTGCTTGGGAACGGGCTTGCCGTACATCCCGGTGACGAGGAACGCGAGGTCGTTTCTGGCCTCGGCCATCGTCAGGCCTTCGACGTAGGGCCAGGGATAGAAGAATTTATTCTGCTCGGGCGCGGTCGCCGGGTCCATGAAGGTTTCCATGCGGACGTATTTGGCCGAGCTGAGCGGCCGGGCGAGATCGACGAGCGCGGCCAGCGGGAGGCCGGTCCACGGCACCGTAAACGACCAGCCTTCGACACAGCGATGGCGGTAGAGCCGCTCTTCGACGGTCATCTTTTTCAGGAGGTCGTCGAAACCGAGGGTCATCGGTTTCTCGACCATGCCGTCAATCTTGATCGTCCACGGCTCGACCTTGAGCGCCTGGGCGTCGCGCCAGATCGATTTGCCCATCCCGAATTCGTAGAAATTATTGTAGGTTGTTGGGTATTTCTCGTCGGTGAGCGGCCGATCGAGCACATACTTCGCGTTGCGTTTTGCGGGGTAAAGCCCGGCCGACGGGTCTGCATCGGCAGCGAGAGCCGGCGCGAACTTGGCAAGACCGGTGGCGAGGATCGGTCCCGCGGCAAGGGTCTTGATGAGCCGGCGGCGATCGTGGAACACCGCCTCGTCAGTCGCTGCGCTCTCGGCAAGCTCCCAGCCGCGCTTTTTGCGGATCAGCATGGTGCGATCTCCTCGGTGTGCTGCGCTCGATGTGGGCGCACCAAACGCGGGCGCCAAGTCACGCCTTCGCGAGGACAACTAACGTCGTGCCCGCGAAAGCGGGCATCCGGGAGCCCAAGATTGATGCGTTTCCCCCTGGATGCCCGCTTTCGCGGGCACGACGGCGGAGTACGCTACTGCGCGGCTTCCTGGGCGCGAGTTTGGATGACCTTCTCGGCCGGCCGGCCGGAGAGCTCGGCCATGTGATCGAACTGGCGGGCAAAGCTGCCGACGCCGAGGGTGAGCGAGCGCAATTCGACGATCAGATCGTGCAGTTCGCTGCGCGGAAGCTGCGCCTTGACGACGTCCCAGCCGGGCCAGTCGGGCTTGGCGTCGTACCCGAGGATCTGGCCTCGCCGCCCGGAAATGAGGCGCTGGGCGCGGGCGGTGAAGCCGTTTGGCACCGAGATGTCAACCGCGTCGATTGGTTCCAACAGGACCGGCTCGCACTTCGGCAGCGCCTCCTGGATCGCCTGCCTTCCGGCGGTCTTGAACGCCATATCCGAGCTGTCGACCGCGTGGAACTGCCCGGTGAGCAAATCGACCGCGAGATCGACGACCGGGAAGCCGAGCGGTCCATGGACCAAGGCCTCGATGATGCCTTCCTCGACAGCCGGGATGTAATTGCGCGGGATCGCTCCGCCGACGACCTTGTCGGTGAAGGTGAAACCCGAGCCGCGGGGCAATGGCTTCACGTCGATCGTGCAGTCGGCGAACTGCCCGTGCCCGCCCGATTGCCGCTTGAAGCGCGAATGCTGCTGGGCGGGACGGCGGATCGTCTCCTTGTAGGGGACCGCGGCATGGTGGCCGACCACCGCCAGATTGTGCCGGTTGCGCAGCCGGTCGATCGCGATCTGCAGATGCACGTCGCCTTGGCCCCACAGCACCATTTCGCGCAATTCTGCGTTTTGCTCGAGCTGCAGCGTCGGGTCCTCGTCGATCAGTTTGGCGATCGAGCCGGTGAGCTTGACGTCGTCGCCGCGCTTCTCGGCGTGGACGGCGAGGCCGTAGACCGGTTGCAAGAGCTCGGGTTGCGGCAGTGCTTCGGCCTTGCCGGAGGGGGTGAGGATTGCGCCGGTGGCGATTTCCTCCATCCGGGTCAGCCCGACGACGTCGCCGGTCTGGCCCGCGGCAATTTTCTCGTGCTGCGCGCCCAAGAGATGCACCACCCCGGCGACGCGCGAACCGTTCAGCACCATGCCTTCCGATATCGGGCCACGCCAGACCCGCGACAGCGACAATTTCCCGGTATGCGGCAGGTGATAGGTCTTAAAGACCTGGGCTAAGGGCTCGCCGGTAGCGGCGATGCCGAGGCGCGCCGCGGTCTCCACCGGGCCGGGCGTCTCGTGGCGCAGCGCCTTCCAGAGGCGGCGGACGCCATGATCCTGTCCGGCCGCACCGACAAACACCGGGGTGATCAGGTTCTTCCGGAAATCCTTGGTCAGGTGCTTATAGATCTCCTCCTTCGAGGGCTGCACGTCCTCGAGCAGCTGCTCCAACAGCGCATCGTCGAAATCGGCCAGTTTCTCCACCAGACTGGTCCGGGTTTCGCCTTCCCGGTCCCAGAAATCCTCGGGCAACGGCACCAGATCGGAGGGTTGCCCCGGCCGGTAACGGTAGGCGCGCTCGCTGACCAGATCGACATAGCCGGTGATCTCGCCCTCGGCGCCGCGCAGCGGGACCTGGCGCAGAACCAGCGGGCGATCCGACACCGCCTGCAACGCCGCCAAGACGTCGCGCACCCGCGCGTTCGCCGCATCGAGCTTGTTGATGTAGAGCATGTGCGGGATGTTGTTGCGCGCGAGGAAGCGCAACAGCGCGCTGACCGTGATCGCGCGCTCGATCTCGGGCTCGCACACCACGACGACGACGTCGGCGACCAGCATCGCCTGCTGCGCCTCATACAAAAGCTCGACCGAGCCCGGGCAATCGAGGATCGTCCATGGGTCGCCGAGGTAGGTGGCGCTGGCGACGTTGATCTCGGTCGACATGCTGCGGGCGCGCGCCTCGGCGGCATGATCGCCGACCGAATTCCCTTCGCGCACGCTGCCGCGCCGGCTGGTCGTGCCGCTGGCGAACAGCATCGCTTCGAGCAATGTCGTCTTGCCCGACAGATACGGGCCGACCAGGGCGACACAGCGGGGGGCGCTAGGCATAGAGATCCTCCACTCCAATCCGGGCGCGGCCGCCACGTGGCTCGGGCGGCGCTGCTATTTCATGGAAACGGATCGTGGCGCGCCGACCCGAGCGAGGCAATCGGAATCTGGCGGTGCCCGGCTACTGCAGCGCGCGGCAGGCGCGGTGGATGCGAGCGCAGGCCTCGCGCAGTTCGTCGGTCGAGGTCGCGTAGGAGATGCGGAAGTGCGGCGCCAAACCGAAGGCGGCGCCATGCACGACGGCGACGCCCTCGGACTCGAGCAGATAGCGCACGAACGCTTCGTCATCCTCGATCGTGGCACCCTTTGGGGTGCGCTTGCCGATGAGGCCGGCGCAGGACGGGTAGACGTAGAAGGCACCTTCAGGGCGCGGGCAATAGAGGCCTGGCACCTTGTTCAAGAGATCGACCACGAGGTCGCGGCGCTCCTTGAAGAGGAGGTTGTGCTTGGGGATGAAGTCCTGCGGACCGGTCAATGCCTCGATCGCCGCGGCCTGGCTGATCGAGCACGGGTTGGCGGTCGAGTTCGACTGGACAGCGCCCATCGCCTTGATCAGTTGGCGGGGCCCGCCGGCATAGCCGATGCGCCAGCCGGTCATGCAATAGGCTTTCGAGACGCCGTTGACGGTGAGGGTGCGCTCATAGAGCCGCGGCTCGACCTGAGCGATTGTCCGATAGCGGAAATCGTCGTAGATGACATGCTCGTACATGTCGTCGGTCATGATCCAGACGTGGTCATGCTTCAAGAGCACGTCGGCGAGCGCCTTCAGGTCGGCTTCGGTATAGGCCGCGCCGGAGGGGTTCGACGGCGAGTTGAGGATCAGCCACTTGGTCTTGGGCGTGATCGCCGCGTCGAGATCCTCGGGGCGCAATTTGAAGCCGTTGTTCTGCGGGCAGGAGACCGGCACCGGCTCGCCGTCGCAGAGCAGCACCATCTCCGGGTAGGAGACCCAGTAGGGCGCCGGGATCACCACCTCGTCGCCGGGGCTCAACGTCGCGACCAGCGCGTTATAGAGCACCTGCTTCCCGCCATTGCTGACGGTGATCTGCGAGGTCTCGTAATCGAGGCCATTCTCGCGCTTGAATTTGCCGCAGATCGCGCGCTTCAGCTCGATCCGCCCGTCGAACACGGTATAGCGCGTCTCACCGCGCTGGATTGCGGCGATCCCTGCCTCGCGGATGTTGGGCGGGGTGTCGAAATCGGGTTCGCCCTGCGACAGCGCGATGACGTTGCGGCCGGCTTCCTTCAATTCGGTGGCGAGCGCGGTGATCGCCATCGTCGGCGAGGGCTTTACACGAGCGAGGCGGTCGGCGAGAAAGGGCATGGCATGGACTCGGATCGGAAAGCACTAACCTAATGGCATGGCGCGCTTCTGTGAAGATCCCCTGACCCCGCCGCCTTCTCTATCAGCGGCTCGTTCGCTGAACTCGGACCACGCGGTATCGGGCGCAGCGAGGGAGCGCCAACCGTTGCCCCTCGCGACCACCTATCGTGCCGCTGCTTGAAAGCCCGACTACCAACATGGACGATACGCCCGAACCCGAGCAGGACACGCGGACCAGGCTGCTGGTCAATTTGGGCAGCGGCGCGAAAGGGGCGTCGCGGGTGCCGGCAATGTTCGCCGAATGGCGCCAGTTGCGGGTCGATCGCAATGCCGACGTGGCCCCCGATCTGCTTGCCGACGTCACCGATCTTTCGGCGATCGAAAGTGGCTCCGCGGACGCGGTGTGGTCGGCGCATTGTCTTGAGCACCTGTATCTTTATCAGGTCGGCAAGGCGATCACGGAGGCATATCGGATCCTTACCGATGACGGGTTTCTCTGTCTGATCGTGCCCGACCTCCAGGCAATTGCCGAATACATCGCTAGCGACCGGCTGCACGAGGTGGTTTACGAATCGCCCGCCGGGCCGGTGATCGCTCATGACATCATCTTCGGGTTCGGCCCCCATCTCGAGCATGGCCATACCGGCATGGCGCATAACTGCGGCTTCACGCCCGCTGTGCTGTTGGAAAAACTGCGAGAGGCGCCGTTTGCCGAGATCATGATGCAACGCCGCCCCAACCAGGAGCTTGCCGCGGTGGCCTGCAAGCGGGCGCCGGCCGACGATGCCGAGCGCGAGGCGTTGCTTACCGCGTTGGAGCTGTGAGAGCACTCGGATTGCGAGGGACCCGTATGCTGGAAACGACGATCGCCGGCTCCCTGCCGAAGCCGTCGTGGCTGGCCGAGCCGGGCATGCTGTGGGCGCCCTGGCGCCAGGAGGGCGAGGCGCTCATCGAAGCCAAGCGCGACGCCACCCTCCTCGCCCTCAAACTCCAGGAGGATGCCGGGATCGACATCCTCAGCGACGGCGAGCAGTCGCGCCAGCATTTCGTCCACGGCTTTCTCGAGGGGATCGAGGGCATCGATTTCTCCCGCCGGGTGCGCATGGGCATCCGCAACAACCGCTATGAAGCGCTGGTCCCGACCGTCACCGCGAAGCTGCGGCGCCCGCATGCCGCACACGCCTGGGAAGCGGGGATCGCGCGCCGCCACACCGGCCGCCGCCTCAAATTCACGCTGCCCGGGCCGATGACCATCGTCGATACGGTGGCCGACGCGCATTACGGCGACCGCGCGGCGATGGCGATGGCATTTGCCGAGCTCTTGAACGAGGAGGCGAAGGAGCTGGCCGCGATCGGGATCGATGTGATCCAGTTCGACGAGCCGGCCTTCAACGTCTATCTAGACGAGGTCGCCCAATGGGGTATCGCCGCCTTGCACCGCGCGATTGAGGGCGTTAGCTGTAAGACCGCGGTCCACATTTGCTATGGGTATGGCATCCCCGCCAATATCGAGTGGAAGGGGGGCCTTGGCGCCGAGTGGCGGCAATACGAGCGGATCTTCCCGGCGCTGGCGACGAGCCGGATCGATCAGGTCTCGCTCGAATGCGCGGGTTCGCACGTGCCCGTTGAGCTGTTGGGACTGCTCGAGGGCAAGGATGTGCTCATCGGCGCGATCGACGTGGCGAGCGATGCGGCCGAGACTCCGCGGGAGGTCGCGGCGACAATCGAACGGGCGCTGCGCTTTGTGCCAGCGGAGCGGCTCTACCCTTGCACCAACTGCGGCATGGCCCCACTCGGCCGCGACCTGACGTACCGGAAACTCGAAGCCCTCGCCGCCGGCGCGGCGCTGGTCAGGGGGCGGATGGGATAGCTGGGCGTGCTCTATTCAGCGACGCCGCGGTGGCCGGGTGCGACCGGCGTCGATCACGGCAAAGGGCAGTGGGGGCAGGCAAACCAGCCCATCTTGGCGCGGTGGCACAGTCAGCTGACCGGTTCGACCTCCTGCTGCTGCGGCGTGTGATTCGCAGTTGCCCAAGACCAGCAAACCGGCGATCCTGAGCCTGCAAAGCCCCGGACCTCGGGGAATGACGAAAAGAAACCACCGAACAACAGGCTCATGAACGGGAGGCCACCATGAAGCGTCTGACACGTCGCACGATTCTCGCGGCCGCGCCGGCGGCGCTGGCTGTCGGCGGCCCATTACTGTCCGCTTGGCCGGCGCGCGCCGCCAAGCAATACGGCCCCGGGGTCACCGACAGCGAAATCAAGATCGGCAATACCAGCCCCTATAGCGGCCCGCTGTCGAACGCCAGCCCGATTCCGCTGTCGGAGGGCGCCTATTTCAAGTTGATCAACGACCAGGGCGGGGTGAATGGCCGCAAGATCAATTTCATCTCCGATGACGACGCCTATTCGCCGCCCAAGACCGTCGAGATGACGCGCAAGCTCGTCGAGAGCGACAAGGTTCTCTTCCTTTCGGGTTCGGTCGGCACCCCGACCAACAGCGCGGTCTGGCACTATATGAACGAGAAAAAGGTGCCGCAGCTCTTCGTCTCGACCGGCGCCACCAAGTGGGACGACCCGAAGGGCCATCCCTGGACCATGGGCTTTTTCGTCAGCTACCAGGCGGAGGGGCGCATCTATGCGGCCTACATCCTGAAGGAAAAGCCCGACGCCAAGATCGGCGTCCTTTACCAGAACGACGATTTCGGCAAGGACTACCTCAAGGGCGTGCTCGACGGGCTCGGCGCCAAGGCGGCCTCGATGGTCAAGATGCAGAGGTCCTACGAGACGACCGATGTGACCGTCGACTCGCAGATCCTGGAGCTGCATGCCGCCGGCTGCGACGTCCTCGTCACCGTCGCGATCCCCAAATTCGGCGCCCAGGCAATTAGAAAGGTGGCGGAAATCGGCTGGAAGCCGCTGCACATCCTGAACGGCATCGCCTCGTCGGTCGGCGTGACGTTGAAGCCCGCCGGCCTTGAAAACGCCAAGGGCATCATCAGCGACAACTCCTTCAAGGACCCCACCGATCCCCAGTGGAAAGACGATGCGGGGTACAAATCCTGGGTCGCCTTCATGGACAAATATTACCCGAAGGGTGACCAGACCGATCAGCAGAACGTCTACGGCCACTCGATTGCCGTAACGACTGTTCAGATGCTGAAGCAATGCGGCAACGACCTGACCCGCGAGAACGTGATGAAGCAGGCCGCCAGCCTGCGCAACCTCGAATTGCCAATGCTGCTGCCCGGCATCGCGATCAACACCAGCCCGACCAATTTCGCACCGATCAGACAGGCCCAGATGCGGCGCTTCGACGGCGAACGCTATGTGCCCTTCGGACCGGTCCTGAGTGGCGTAGTCGGCTGACCCGGAACGGCGGTCGCAGCGGCGCCGGCTGCTGCGATCGCCGACTGCCGGTTCGGCGTAGAGGTCTGCTCCCCACCCCGAGCAGACCAAGCCGCCGCGCGGTTTTGTGCCTCACGACGGGGCGCTCAATGCCGCGACGTTACGCCTTGGCTGCGATGATGAACATGCGGCGGAACGGGAAGAGGGTCTTGCCGTCCGCCCGGCGCGGGTAGGCGGCGTCGACGAGCTGGGTGTAGGCCGCCTCGAACTGGCTGCGCTCAGGTTCGTCGAGCGCAGCAAGGAGCGGCGAGAGCCAGGTCGATTTGGTGTATTCCTTGACGGCGTGCTCGCCGTCGAGGACCTGCAGATACTCGGTCTCCCACATGTCGAGCTTTGCGGCGTGCGGTGAGAGCAGGTCGAAATAGAAGGCGGGCTCGGCCACCGGGGCCGGCCGCAATAGGGGTTCGAGCTTTGCGCGCCACGGGCCCCGCCGCGCCGCCTCCCCCATCGAGGTATGCGACGGCGCGCCGAAATTGCGCGGGATCTGCACCGCGAAAACCCCGCCGGAAGCGAGGGTGTCGAAGAGCGCGAGGAAGAGGGGCGCGTGATCCTCGACCCAGTGCAGCGCCGCGTTCGAGTAGATCACATCGGCTGGACAGTCCGGCCGCCAGGTCGCGAGATCGGCCCGTTGCCACTCGATCCCCGGGTTTTCGGCCGCCGCCTTCTTCAGCATCTCGGCCGAGGAATCGACCCCGACGATGCGCGCCCCCGGCCAGCGCGCGGCGATCAGCCGGGTCACGTTGCCGGCGCCGGCGCCCAGATCGTAGACGGTTCCCGGCGACTCCCTGTCGATACGCTGCAACAGGTCGAGCGCCGGGCGCAGACGCGGGCCGGCGAATTTGAGGTATTGGGCAGGGTCCCACGCCATTGCGAGTTTACCTCCGGTGGCGCGTCAGGTGTGGGTCAATCGCCCGTGGCGCCGGCGGCGCCGGTGGCCGACTTTCCGGCAATCGTCGTTTCGTCGGCCGGCTCGCCGATCGAGGCGGCGCTCGGCGGCAGGAGGGCGCGTGCCCCTTGCCGCACTCGCGACGCTAAGAGGCGCAGTACGCCGATCAGGAGCATGGCGCGGCTCGGGATCAGGATCACCGCGCGGCGCCGGCGCACCCTGCGCAGGATCCGTTC
>JBARKH010000487.1:0-5439 GCA_049801295.1 Allostellaceae bacterium
GGGCGGTGCCGAATTCCTCGCCTGCCGTATCGAAAGCCTCGGTGATCCCGTCGCTGAACAGGAACAGCGAGTCGCCGGGGTGGAGCATTGTTTCGTCGATGCGATACGGCATGTCCGCATCGATGCCGAACGGAACCCCGGTCCCGCCCAGCGTATCGCGCCCGCCTTGCGCCCGCAGCAGATAGGGCGGGTTGTGGCCGGCATTGCAATAGCGCAACATTCCGCTCGTCAGGTCTAAGACGCCGTGAAAAAGCGTGACGAACATACACGCGGTGTTGTGGGTGGCGAGCAGGCGATTGGCCGCTTCCATGCCGGCTGCCAGGTCGCCAGCACTCGTTATGCTGCGCATCACCGTGCGCGATACGGCCATGAACAGCGACGCCGGGATGCCCTTTCCGGAAACGTCGGCGACGATGATCGCGAGCCGGTTCGCATCGATCAGGAAATAATCGTAGAAATCGCCGCCGATCTCGCGCGCCGGGTGCATCTCGGCATGGAGATCGATGCGGCCGGTCGGGCCGGCCTGCACCCACGGCACCGGCAGGATCGATTGCTGGATCTGCGCGGCGGCCTGCATCTCGTGGCGGCGATGCTGCTTGGCGCGGATCTCGGCGGCCATGCCGGCAAAGACGCGCGCGAACGTCGCCAATTCGACCGGCTGGTTGGTCAGCCGGTCGAGCAATGCGGCGTCATATTCGTCGCGGGCGAGCGCCTCAGCCGCATAGGTGAGGGTCGCGAGCGAGTGGTTCATCGTCGCCAGCCGCCCGCCCAGTTCCTCGATGATCGCCACCCCGATTGACGGATAGTCGGCGCTTAGCCGCATCAAGCTGTCCCGCTCGATGCGGATTACCACGAGAGCGGTGCGCGTGGTCACGGTCGCGGTGCGCGGCCGATCGGTAAAAACGCCAAGCTCCCCGATGATCCGATTGCGCCCGATCGTCGCTACATGCACGGGCCCGGCGGGCAGCTCGACGAAGACATCGACCTCGCCCTCGAGGATCACACAGGCAAAGCTGCCGGGATCGCCCTCGCGAATGATGGTCGCGCCGGCCGGGTAGGTGGCGAGGGTGCACTGCGCGGCCACCGCCAGGAGCGAGGCGCGATCGACACGCGCGAAAATCGGGTGCGGCGCCAATATCTGGGCGATTTCCTCGATCGATCGGCCAGGAGCGCCCGATTGGGCGTCGAGCGGCGATGACAACTCGGCAGGCACAAGCCGACCGCCCTGGTGTCTCGCCGCCACGTGGCGTTGCCGCGCGCCGCCGTTCTCGCCGGCGATGAGAATGTCTCCCATCAATGTGCTCCGTGGCTGCGCGACGCCGCGCCACTCTAACCCGATCCCCGGCCGGCCTCCCGGCGCTATGCCAACCCGCAGCCCCGGCGGTGACTACTCCCAGAACGCCATAACGATCGTGTTGTTCGCATCGAGGATGAGGTCGAGCCGGTTCGGGTTATGTACGATCCCGGCGACCCCGTGCGTCGGCGCGACCGTCCGGAAGCCCCGCGGCAGGTCTTCCTCGCGCACGGTATTGGCGGCGCCGGCCGCGGCCTTGCCCTTGTCGGCGAACTTCTTGCCGATGCATTCCTTGCAATCGTTCGCCTTGATTTCCGCCTTCACGACGCCCGGCAACTGCTTCAACTCAAGCGCATTGGCACTGGCGCGAACCCGCACGCCCTTGACGGTGTGACCCGCCTCGAGGGTGAACATCGCGCTGATCGGGACAAACCCCTCGGCCTTCTGCGATTGCTCGGGGCTGGCGGCGATAAACTGCAGATCGAGCACGTCGTCGGCCGCCTTGCCGTAGTAGAACGGCACTAGCTGGGGCGCACTCCAGCCGACCGAGCTGGTCAATCCGGTGACCTCAATAATGTCGAATTTGGGTTCGTTCGCGGAACGCAGCACCTCGATGCCGGTCACATAAAGGATCGGCATCTCCAAGGGCCTGGTTGCCCCGCTCGGGCCCGCGGCTCCTCCTTGATCCCCTCCGGGAGCGCCCTGAGCGGCCGGGGCACCCTGCGCGAAGGCGAGCCCGACCAGGGCGCTTTGCATCGCAGCGGCCACGATGACCGCGCCGAACATCCGATAGATCTGTCTCATCCC
Organism: Allostellaceae bacterium; assembly: GCA_049801295.1. Lineage (GTDB taxonomy): Bacteria > Pseudomonadota > Alphaproteobacteria > ATCC43930 > CGMCC-115725 > DATARH01. The sequence goes on from JBARKH010000487.1 coordinate 2,102, forward strand.
GCCCTCCGAATTGAAGATCACCCTGCGCCGGGCGCCCGCCTCACGCGGACGACACCGCCGCGTCACTCGTCTCGCCCTCGGCCACCGCCGCCCCGAGCTGGCGAATAGCCCCGTCGGAAAGATCCGCTCTGCGTTCTTCGACCGCGTCGAGCAGATCGAGCACCAGATCGGTTGCGCGCATCTTCGCCATTCGGCAATACGTCGTCTCGGCGCTGACGAAGGTGCCGTTTTCGGCAAGCTTGTTCACCGGCTCGCCGCCGCCACAGACACTGAAGTATTCACAGCTCTGGCGGCACAGCTCGACGCCAGCATTGATGTCGGCCAGCATTTTGATCAGCACCGGCCGCTGGGGCAGGTCAATCAGCCGGTCGCGATTGATGTTGCCGATGATGAAATCGTCATAGTTCGGGTTTTTCAGCCCCAATAGTTCGGGCGAAAAGGTTGCCAGATTGCCGGCCCAGTCCATGCTGGTAATCGCGAACGGCTCGACCAGCTGGTTGAAGAACACCGCTTCCTTAGGGCGCAGAATCTGCTGCGTCGCGTCATCGATTTCACGAATGAAGGCGATCTTCTCGGGCGATGCTGCGGCCAGTCGCCAGAACTCGCGCAGGAAGCGATAATAGGCATCGGCGATGCCCGCTTCACCGAACGAGCGCGACACGTGATCCCCCTCGCTCTCCTCGACGTTGAAGCAGACCTGGTCGATCCCTTCGGCGACATAGAAATCGAACATCTCGCGGGGTGCGCCGAGGCTCTCCGGCGACAGCACCGAGATGACATGAAACGGCACGCCGTGGCGGCGCAAAAGTCGGATGCCGGCGATCGTCCGCTCGAAGGTGCCGCGCCCGGAGCGGGTCACCCGATTGACGTCATGGAGAGACTGTGGGCCATCGATGCTGACCCCGACGTTGACGCGCTCCTCGGCGAAAAACTCGCACCAGGCGTCATCGATCAGGGTTCCGTTGGTCTGAAAGGAATGGGTCAGCACCACTTCCGGGGGCTTCAGCCCATCGATCATCCGAAATGCGCGCCGGTAGAAGTCGACGGGCAACACCATTGGCTCGCCGGCGTGCCAAACGACCGTGAAGCCGTCGCTCACCCAGCCGGAGGCAAAGACTTGGGAGAACAGGTTGGTCAGCGTCGCTTCCGCGACCACCGCCTTGTTGGTGCGGTCCGGCAGATAGCAATAGCGGCAATCGATATTGCAGAACGGCGTCGGCTGAACCACCAGCAGCTGGATGCGCGGCATTGGCTCTGCGATTCCCGGCCCGCCGTCCAAACGTTAGTTACCAGTTCAGCCAGCCGTTTCGCCAGTTGTTCCAGCCGTTCCGCCAATTGCCCCACGGGGCCACGTAGGGTATGCCATAACCATAACCATAACCGCCCCACGGCCGCCCCCAACCCCCGCCGCCCCAGCCATTTCGCCAATTGCCCCAGGCAAGACGCTGTTCGCCGGCAGCTTCGGTCGCCTGATTCTGCCCGCCAGCAACCGCCGACACAGCCTCGCGGATCGCGGCGAGCCGTTCCGACACGCCCTGGCCCGGGGCCGGCGAGGGCTGCTGGCTCGCGGTGCCCGGCGCCACGGAACCGAGCAGCACGGCCATGCCGATTGCACCGGGGGTCATGAGCTTCGACACGATTTCGCGGTATTTGGGCCGGAGCGACAACACTTCCTCCATCATCATCAACTGACGGCCTGGCGCACCACACGTCGGGCAAGCACGAAGCGCCACCGCCTGTTAGCCGGCAGTGGCTCTTCGGGCGGCCGCCAAGCTCTCGCCGCGAATCCTAGCCCACAATCGGCTTCAACGTCAATTTTGTCCGCCGCCCTCCCTTGCCCAAGGCGGCGCCAGCGCCAGAATACGCGCATGGACCGGGCAGTCTGGCTCATGCGCGCCGGGCAGATAACCCAGGCTCATCAGAAACTCGCCGACGATGAGGCCGCCGGTGAAGCGGAAATTCTCCCGGAAGAGGCGCGTCCACTCGTCTGCCGTGCGCGGATGATGGGCGTCGAGCCAGCGTTGGAACGAACCGTGCGAGTGGCGCAATTCCTGGATGCGCCTGGCATTGGCAATGACCGCCTCGATCTTTTGCCGATTGCGCACGATACCCGGATCCGCCATCAGGCGCTCCGTATCGGCCGCGCCGAAGCCGGCAACGGAATCGACGTCAAAGTCGGCGAAGGCGGTGCGAAAGGCGGCGCGCTTTTTGAGGACTGTCAGCCAGGAGAGGCCCGCCTGATTGATTTCGAGCGTCAGCCGCTCGAACAGCACCGCTTCCTCTGCAGCCGGGAAGCCGTATTCCAAATCATGATAGGGCCCGTGCAGCGGGTGACCGGGGGCAGCCCGGCAATAGGCGGCGCTCATGCCGGCGATAATCGGCGATCGCCCCCCGCTGCGCCAGCCTTCACGAGCCGCGGAAGCTGAACCACGGCTCGGAGACGACGATGTAGATACCGAGCCAGATGACCGCCGCCACCGCGCTCGTCAGCGCCAGTTTGCGCGCCATCAAGGGGCGATGCGGCGCGCCGGCGTCGTGACCGGGTTCACCCGGCTCGGAGGGCGTCACCCACAGCGGCAGGACCGCGAACAAACACACCCACCAAACCAGGATGTAGACGACAACGCCGGTCAGCCAATTCATGACCTGAATGTCATTGCGAGGAGATCCGCAGGGCCGACGTGCAATCACGACGAAATTGCTTCGCGTCGCTCCCGCTGACCGTCCCGATTGGACCCGCTCTCACGCCTGTTCCAGCTCGATGAGGGTTCCGCAGAAATCCTTCGGGTGGAGGAACAGCACCGGCTTGTCGTGGGCACCGATTTTGGGCTCGCCATCGCCGAGGACACGGGCGCCGGCGGCGCGCAGCCGGTCACGCGCGGCGATGATGTCAGGGACCTCGTAGCACAGGTGGTGCATACCGCCCGATGGGTTCTTGTCGAGAAAACCGCGCACCGGCGAATCGGCGCCGAGTGGCTCCAGAAGCTCGATCTTGCTGTTGGCCAGCTCGACGAAAACCACAGTGACGCCATGCGCCGGCAAGGCAGCCGGGGGCGAGACCCGGGCGCCGAGCACATCGCGGTACTGCGCCGCCGCGGCGGCGAGGTCCGGCACGACGATCGCGACGTGGTTGAGCCGGCCGATCATCCCAACATCATCCCCGGGCTCACAGACGCACCAGCTGAACCTCGATCAGCGGTCGCTTGCCAAAGCGTTCGTTAATCGCCCGGCGCAGCACCCGGCGGGCCGCTTCGCGCAGCGCGTTGTCGTCACGCCTGATCGGCGCCGGGAGGTCCTCCATCGCCTCGGAGAGCGCCTCGCACAACGCCGCCACCGGC
>JBARKH010000488.1:0-12682 GCA_049801295.1 Allostellaceae bacterium
GTCGACCCGGCGCCGCGACGATCGCGACCGGCCCGCCGCCGGGTTGAGGATGATCAGTACCCGGCGCCGCAGCACCGGGGCGGCGTCACGGCTTGAGGGTGTTCGCGACGGCAAATCCACGCGGGCGACGGCGTTGCGGGTAGCGATGACGATCCGGCGGCGCTAAACGCGGTCCCCCTGAACCTGCGGCCGAGACCAGGTAAACCCCACCGGGCTCGCTCCGCTCCCGTGCCATTGCTGTCTATTTCTCGGTTTCAGGCGGGTGTGCCGCCGCCTTGACCATTTCGAGGAATTGCTGGCGCGTTCGTTGGTCGGCGATCGCGTAATAGGAACGGATCAACTCGATCGTCTCCGGCCGCTGCAGGCGCTCGCGGGCCTCGCGTTCGTGCGCGCTGGTCTCGGTGCCACTGGGCTCGATGTCGCTGAAGAAATAGGCAATCGGCACGCCCAGGATCTCGGCGATCTGCGACAGCCGCGAGGCGCTGACCCGGTTGGCGCCGCCCTCGTATTTCTGGACCTGCTGAAAGGTGAGCCCGAGCGCCCGGGCAAGCGTCTCCTGGTTCATGCCGATCAACAGCCGCCGTGTGCGGACCCGGCCGCCGACATGAATATCGACCGGGTCGGGCACCCCCGTCCCGCGGCCATAGGGGGCGGCGCCGGGATCCTTTACTGATTTCTTCAAAGTGGCTGTCCATTGCGGTTGGCACCTCTATCATCGGACGCGCGCGGCTTCTATGCAACAGTGCCGCCCGGCGATGCCGGGTTTCCCGGTGGGCCGTCGAAGTCAGGGAGGGCGGGGCTATGGCCTACACGGTATTGCGCGGCGGGATGGTCCTCGACATTCGCGCCGGCACGGCCGAGCCGGCCGACATTCTGATCGAGGACGACACGATCCGCGAATTGGGGCCGCCGGGCTTTCCCGCGCCCGAGGATGCCCGCGAAATCTCCGCCGCGCGCCGCCTCATTCACCCCGGCCTCGTCAATGCCCACACCCACTCCCACGGCAACCTCGCCAAGGGAATGGGCGACCGCTGGACGCTCGAACTGTTGTTGACCGCGGCGCCGTGGCTCGGCGGCAATCGCGGCGCCGAAGACATCCAGCTTTCGGCGCAGATCGGCGCGGTTGAGATGCTGCTCAAGGGCTGCACCGCCTGCTACGATCTTTTTTTCGAGTGGCCGGTGCCGAGCGCTGACGGGATGGCGCTGGTTGCCTCGGCCTATGCCGACATAGGCATGCGCGCGGTCATCGCGCCGATGGTCGCCGACCGCAGCTTCTATGAGGCGATCCCGGGCCTCGCCGAGGCGCTGCCCGCTGCATTGCGCGAGCGGGTCGCAGCCTTGCAATTGGCTCCGGGCGAAGCGACGCTGGCGGCGATCCGCGCCATCCTGCGCGATTGGCGGTTTGACCGCGACCGGGTCCGTCCCGCCGTGGCGCCGACCATCCCGCATCATTGCTCCGACGAATTCATCCTCGGCTGCGCGGCGCTCGCGCGCGAATTCGATCTCGGCCTTCACAGCCATGTCGCCGAATCGAAAGTCCAGGCAATCGCCGGGATGCGCGTCTACGGCCACACCCAGACCGCGCACCTGCAGGGGCTCGGCGTCCTGGGGCCGCATTTCACCGTGGCGCACGGGGTCTGGCTCGACGACGATGACATGGCCCGGCTTGGCGACCATGGCGCCTCGGTGGCGCACAACCCGGGCAGCAACATGCGGCTCGGCTCGGGGCTCGCCGACACCCGCGCGATGCTCGACGCCTGGGTCAATCTCGGCATCGGCACCGATGGCGCATCGTGCTCGGACAACCAGAACATGTACGAGGCGATGCGGCTGGCCTCCTTCGTCTCCAAGGTGCAGGGTCCCGACTGGCAAAATTGGCTCTCGACAGGCGAGGCGGCGCTCGCCGCGACCGAGGGAAGCGCCCATGCGCTGGGGTTCGGCGACCGGATCGGTCGCGTCGTGCCGGGCTACAAGGCCGACCTCGTGATGCTCGACCTCGACCACCCGAACTGGCTCCCGCTCAACGATCCCATAAACCAGCTTGTCCATTGCGAGGATGGCACCGCGGTCGAGAGCGTCATGGTCGGCGGCCGGATGGTCGTCGAGCACCGGCGCATCCTGACCGTCGATCTCGAGCGGCTGCGCGAGCGCGCCGCGGCATCGCGCGACCGCCTCCTCGCCGTCAATGCCGACAACCGCCGTCTCTTCGACGCGTTGGCGCCGGTGGTCGGCAGCCATTGCCCGGGCCTCGCGCGCACGCCCTATCATGTGCACCGCTACGGGGCGCGGGTGGAGTGATATGATCGATGCGGGGTTGCGAATAGGAGCGTGCGATGAGCGAGCCGATCTGGAACAGGTTTCTGACCGAGCGCGACAAGGCGGTATTCGCCGCCGGCGGGTTTGGCGCCCGCGCCGGGTTCGGCAGGCGGCCGGCCCTCCTTGTGATCGACGTCAATTGGGCGTTCTGCGGCGAGCGGCCGGAACCCATCCTCGAATCGATCAAGCGCTGGCGCACCTCGTGCGGCGAGGAGGCCTGGGTGGCGCTCGACTACATCAAGCGGCTGATCCTGGCGGCGCGCAAGAAGGGGCTCCCGGTCATCTACACCACCGGCGAGGGGCGCGCCGACAAATGGGACCGCGGCAGCTGGGGCTGGAAATCCTCGCGCGCCGACGGGGCGGCCGGCACCGCCCACCTCGGGATCGACGGCAACGAGATCGTCTCGATGATCGCCCCCGGCCCCAAGGACATCCTCATCAAGAAGCAGAAGCCCTCCGGGTTTTTCGGCTCAAACCTCGCCTCCTATCTGACGTTGCTCGGCGCCGACAGCGTCGTTGTCGTTGGGACCACCACCTCGGGCTGCGTGCGCGCGACCGTCGTCGATGCTTTCAGCCTCAATTACCGGGTGATCCTCGCCGAGGAGGGCTGCTTCGACCGCAGCGAGGCGAGCCACGCCGTCAGCCTCTGCGACATGCACGCCAAATACGCCGATGTCGTACCGACCGCCGAACTCCTCGCGTATTTCGATGAACTGCCCGCCGGCCTCTTCGATCTTCCCTCGGGCAACGCCGGCGCCAATGGTCCCAACCGCCGCGGCATCAGGGAGACGGTCCTGCATGCCGCCAAACGGGTCCAGACGGTATTTGGGATGCCCGGCGAGCCGGTGTCGTGAACGCGGCCCCAGTGCGGAAGGTATGACAGTAAAGGCACGTGTCGCGGGAACGTAGCCAATCTCACTCGGTGAGCACCACAGCGTCTTCCGGCGCCCAGCTCGCCCAGATTGCGGCGCCGCGTTCGAACCCTTGCGTTGCCGCGCTCGGCAGGTGGGCGCGTAGCATGAGGCCCGACCCGGTTGCCAGATGGATCGTCGAGTGCCCGCCCTGATAGCCGATCGTGGCAATCGTGGCGACGAGCGCGACGCCCCCCGGGCGCTCATTTGAGAGCCGGAGCTTTTCCGGCCGTAGCGCGAGAGCAACCCGCGATCCCACCGCTGCGCCGCAGCGCGCCGGTAGCGGGATCGGCTGCTCAGAATCGGCAATCGCCAGACCAGCGGCGCCGCCGGCGCTGGCAATCTCCCCCTCGAACAGGTTCACCGCGCCGACAAAATCGGCGACAAAGCGCGAATTGGGCCGCTCATAGATGTCGGCCGGCGGGCCGGTCTGCGCGAGGCGCCCGCGGTGCATCACCGCGATGCGCGAGGCGAGCCCCAGCGCCTCCTCCTGATCGTGGGTGACGACGAGAAAGGCGGTGCCGACCCGTTCCTGGATGCCGGTCAATTCGAGCCGCGTCTCCTCGCGCAATTTGCGGTCGAGCGCCGCCAGCGGCTCGTCGAGCAGCAACAGCTTGGGCATCTTCGCCAGCGCCCGGGCGAGGGCGACCCGCTGCTTCTGCCCGCCTGAGAGTTCGTGCGGCCGGCGGCGCGCATACTCGCTCATCTGCACCAGCGCCAGCATCTCGGCGACCCGCGCCTCGCGGCGGCGGCGCTCCATCCCCTCCTGCCGCAGCCCGAAGGCGATATTCGCGGCGACATCGAGATGCGGGAAGAGCGCATAGGACTGGAACATCATGTTGACCGGCCGTGCATAAGGCGGCACGGCGTTCATCAGCGCGCCGTCGATCAGGATCTGGCCGCTGTCCGGCGTCTCGAACCCGGCGATGAGGCGCAATAACGTCGTCTTGCCGCAGCCCGAGGGGCCGAGGAGGGCGAAGAATTCGCCTTGGCTGACGCTTAGTGACACCTGGTCGACCGCCGCGGTTGCCGCGAAGCACTTGCTGGCCGCGATGATTTCGAGGAGCGCCATCGCCTGCTCAGCAGCCCGATTTCATCCGGTTCCAGGCGCGCATCCGCGCCCGCTCGTAAGCGCGCGGCGCCGGGCGGTCGATATAAAAGAGCCGGCGCACCGCATCGGGCGGATAGATCCCGGGATCGTCGCGGATCTCGCGCTTGACGAACGGGGTCGCCGCCAGGTTGGGGTTCGGGTACGAGACGGTGTTGCTGACGGCGGCGATGACTTCTGGCCGCAGCAGATAGTCGATAAACCGATGCGCGTTGTCGGGATGCGGCGCATCGACCGGAATCCCGAGCATGTCGATCGACATCTGCGCCCCCTCGCGCGGCACGCGGAAGGCGATCTGCGCCCCGCTTTCCGCCTCGCGTGCCCGGTCGCGCGCCTGGATCACATCGCCCGAGTACCCGAGCGCGACGCAGATGTCGCCCGATGCGAGGTCGTTGATGTATTGCGACGAGTGAAACCGCCGCACATAGGGGCGCAGCCGCCCGAGGAGTGCGGCCGCCCGGTCGAGATCACCGGGATCGCGGCTCGTCGGATCGACGCCGAGATAGGCGAGCGCCGCGGGGATCACCTCCTGCGGGGTGTCGAGGAGCTCGATCCCGCAAGGGGCGAGTTTTGAAGCGAGGGCGGGATCGAAGAGGAGCGCGAGGCTGTCGCGCGGCACGTCCCCGCCGAGCGCGCGCTCCAACAGCCCGACATTGTAGCCGATACCGGTCACGCTCCACAGATAGGGCACGCCGTGCCTATTGCCGGGGTCGGCGATCGCGGCGATCGCGAGGAGGCGCGGGTCGAGGTTTTTGAGATTGGGCAGCTTCGATTTGTCGAGCGCGAGATAGGCGCCCGCCATGATCTGGCGCGCCATGAAGGGGCTGGCCGAGGGCACCACGATGTCAAAGCCGGAATGGCCGGCCAGCAGCTTGGCTTCGAGCACCTCGTTGCCGTCGTAGACGTCGTAAGTGACGGCGATCCCGGTTTCCTTCTCGAAATTCGCCACCGTGTCGGCGGCGATATAATCCGACCAATTATAGATGTGGAGCCGCTGTTCCTCGGCCTGCGCGCCACAGGTCAGCACCGCGAGCGCGAGCCCGACCAGGCATAACCGGCAGGTCAGCGCCCCCCCAATCATGCCGGCCATACACCAGTCATGCGCCGGATTGTCAATCGGCCGGGCGGCGCGTCAGGGGGGTATCGCAATTGGAACCCCTCCCCCTGGATGCCCTGGATGGGGGAAGGACGGGTGGGGGCATTGCGGCTCGCGGAGGTTTCGGCGGCTGCCGGTTCCGGCTATTTTGCCTCGGCACATAGTCCACTGGTCTCCGATGATCCCATGCGCCCGGCCCTGACCGCCGCTTTTGCCGCCCTCTTTCTCATCGCCCTCGCCGGATGCGTTCCCGAGCGCGCGGGGAGCCCCCTGCATCCCACTGTGATGATCGTGCGCGAATTCGCGGCCTCGCCCGGAATCGTCACGCTCGACCCGAGCTTCGGCTTCTCGCTTTATCGGGGCACCGCAGGCGTGCCGCCGAAACAGCGGGCCGCCGGGGTCGCCCGGGCCGCCGCGTTCAGCCTCGCCGACGTCATTACAACCCAGCTCACCGCATTGGGCTATGACGCGATCCGCTCCGACACCGCCGCCCCAGAGCCGGGCGCCCGGGCATTGATTGTCAGCGGTGCCTTCCGGCATATCGACGAGGGCCGCCGCCGCCGTGTCGGCGCCGAGAACCCGAGCATCGCGGTCGACGTCGACATCGACTTCGAGGCGAGCGGCGTCGCGCCGCAGCGGATCACCGAACTCCACTTCGATTCGCGCCGCGTCCCGCGCGATGCCGTCGTCGAGGCGTCGGCGCGGCGTGGCGTCGACGTCAATCTCGCCGCGACCCGGGTCGGCGGCGCGATCGCCCGCTACGTCGGCGAAACCGCCCGGCTCAACAGCTGGCCGGCAGCCACCCGCTGATCGCGGTCCGTGCGTCCCTCGAGACGGGTTCCGACGCGCCCCCACCCCACCCTTCCCTCCCCCGCATGCGGGGGAGGGAAGGGTGGGGGCTGACGGCCTCGGCGCGGCCGAAGGTCTAAAGTTCGCCTTCGGCCTTCAGCATACGCACCGTGTTACGCAGCGCGGCGACGGTGTCCTCGAGTTCGGCTTCGCCGTGCGTCGCCGAGATGACGCCGCCGGGGTGGCTGCTCAGATCCACCCCGTGGATCATCATGGCCAACCGCAGCTTGTGCACCGCGCCGGCGTTGCGCTCGCCCTTGAGGCTGGCGGCGGAATGCTCGAGCGGGTCGAAGCGGGTGGGCGTGATCGCCACGCGCTCGGGGTTGGTGAAGAGCTCGAAGGATGAAAACGTGCCGTAGACCGCCCACGGCACATGCTCTTCCTCGAAGACCTCGTTGAGACGCCGGCGCAGATCTTCGCCAAACCGGTTGGCGCGCGCGCAGGCATCGGTCTCGCGCACGATCCGCAGGCACGCGATCCCCGCCGCCGCCGACAGCGGGTTGGCGTTGAAGGTGCCGGGATGGTTGATCTTTTCCTTGCCGGCTCCCTTCGTCACCTGGAAATCGAGGAGGTCGAGGATGTCCTTTCGCCCGGTGACCGCGCCGCCCGGCAGGCCGCCGGCGAGGATCTTCGCCAAGGTCGTCAGGTCGGGCCGGATGCCGTAGGCCTCCTGCGCGCCGCCCGGCGCTACGCGGAACCCGTTCACCACCTCGTCGAAAATGAGGAGGACGCCGTGCTCGGCGGTCAATCGCCGCAGCGCGTGCAGGAACTCCGGCTGAATCGGCAATTTGCCGCCATTGGCGCCGGTCGGCTCGATGATCGCGGCGGCGATGTCGTCGTGCTGTTCGAGAAGCCGCGCGAGGGCCGCCTCGTCGTTCTGGTCGCACAGGAGGACATTGCCGGCGACCGCATCGAGGACGCCCGTTGTCGCGGTGCCGTCGAAATGGCTGCTGTGGCCCGAGGTCATGTGATCGTGCCACCCGTGGAAATGATAATTGAAGCGGATGAGCTTGGGCTTTTCGGTGAAGGCGCGGGCGAGCCGCACCGCCATCAGCGTGGCTTCGGTGCCGGACGAGGTAAACCGCACCCGCTCGGCCGTCGGTATCAGCGCCTTGACGCGCTCGGCCCACTCGATTTCGAGTTCGTGGCTGGCGCCGTAATGCGTGCCTCGGTCGAGTTGCGCGTGCACCGCCGCCATCACTTGCGGGTGGCAATGCCCGAGGAGGAGCGCGCCGTGCCCGCCGAAATAATCGACATAGCATCGCCCGTCGACATCCGATTTACGCGGGCCCAGCGCCCGGTTGATGTAGAGCCCGTAAGGCTCGATGTAGCGCGAATCGTGGGTGATCCCTGAGGGGAACATTTCGGCCGCGCGTAGCGCCTGGGCCGCCGAGCCGGGGGTCGCGGCGCGGTAGGCGGCGATGATGGGCGAATTGGTGGTCAGCGTGTCGGGCATCTCCGGCTCCTTTTGCCTATGCCGTTGTAGGCCTGGCGCTCGCCGCGGGGAAGCGGCTTTGGTCGAAGAGAGCTTGCAGCTTCTGGCGAGCAGGCAGATTTTTGGCGCCAGGTCAAACCCCCTCTCCCGCACCGCAGGAGAGGGTGGCGAGCGTAGCGAGCCGGGTGAGGGTGCGCGCGTCGCGTCGCCTGCTCGCCCCCTCACCCCAACCCGCTCCCCCGATGGGGGCGAGGGAGTTTTTTGGGAGACCATCGATGCCCCACCCCTACGAGGATGAGCTGCGCGCCCGGTTCGGCCACGATGTCGAACTGGGCGGCGAGGTGCCCGACGACCCCTGGCTGCATCAGGGGCTGATGCGGCGCACCCAGCGTCGCTACGCCGACCGCGCGGTGCCCGAGTCGCTGGTGCGGCTGCTGCTGGCGGCGGCGTTGTCGGCGTCGTCGAAATCGGATTTTCAGCAGGCTTCCGTGATCTGGCTCAAGGACCGCGCCCGCCGCGACCGGCTCGCCGCGCTCTTCCCCGACATGCCGTGGATCGGTACGGCGCCGGTGTTCCTGGTTTTTCTCGGTGACGCGCGCCGCCTTGAACGATTGGGCGAGTTGCGCGGCAAGCCCCAGGACAACGGCACGCTCGAAGGTTTTTTCAACGCGACGGTCGATGCCGCGCTGGCCCTGCAGAGCTGCGTCCTCGCCGCGGAAACGCTGGGGCTCGGCGCCTGCCCGATCAGCGTCCTGCGCAACCGCATCGCCGAGGTGGCCGAGATCCTCGCGCTTCCCCACAAGGTCTTCCCGGTGGCCGGGCTCTGCCTCGGCTACCCCGCGCAAACGGGGTTCATCAGCATGCGCCTGCCATTGGAGGCAACCGTGCATGTCGATACTTACGATGATACGAGGCTGGCCGAAGTGGTCGACGCCTACGACCGCCGGCGCGACGCGCGCCATTCGATCGCCGACCGCCAGCGCGCGCCCGAGCGCTTCGGCACGGCAGAGTTTTATGGCTGGTCCGAAGACAAGGCGCGCCAGGCGGCGACCTCGGAAGGGGTCGGGTTCGCGAGCTGGCTGAAAGCGCACGGATTTACCGGGGACGAGCCCGGATGACCGGGTGCCGAGCGAAGCTGCAGGGCCGTCCTACTCCGCCACGGCGGCGAGCTGTTCCTCGCCGGCGGCGATCGCGCGTGGTATGCGCAGCCAGAACAGCGAGATCATCGCCGACGCGAGGGCGCAAACCGCGAGGGCATAAAGCCCGCCGGCAAAGCTCCCGGTCAAGGTCTTGGCCCAGCCGACCATGCTCGGGCCGAAAAACCCGCCGAGATTGCCGAGCGAGTTGATCCAGGCGATGCCCGAGGCGGCCGCCGCGCCGGTCAGGAACATCGTCGGCATCGACCAGAACGGCCCCTTGGTGCCGTAGAGACCGATCGCGGTGATCGACATGCCGACCACCGACCACCAGCTGCCGATCGTCAGCCCGGCAATCACCAATCCGACGGCCGATAACGCGCAGGTCCAGAACAGCGTCCACTGCCGCTCGCCGATGCGGTCCGAGAGCCAGCCGAAGAACACCATGGATACCGCGCCACAGCCGTAGGGGATCATCGTGATCCAGCCGACCTGCATGTTAGAGATGCCGAGCTCCTTGATGATCGTCGGCAGGAACAGCAGCATGCCGAGGCTGGCGGTAACGATCCCCGTGTAGTTGAGCGACAGCAGTATCACCTTCGGATCCCAGAACGAGCGCCACATGCCAACGCCGTGTTGCGCCTCGATCTGCCTGGTCTCGCCGGCGATCCTGGCGTCGAGCCAGGCCCGTTCCTCGTCCTTGAGCCAGCGCGCCTTGCCGGGCCGGTCGGTCAGCAAGAAGAATACGACGACGCCGATCAAGACGGTGGGAATCGCTTCGAAGATGTAGAGGCACTGCCATCCCTTGAGCCCCCACAGGCCGTCAAGGCCGAGTAGCGCGGTCGAGATCGGCGCGCCCAAGGCCACCGCGATCGGTAACGCCAGGGTGAAGCCGGCATTGACGCGGGCGCGATAGCTATCGGGGAACCAGTAGGTGAAATAAAGCACGAAGCCCGGAAACAGCCCGGCTTCGGCAAGCCCCAGCAAGAAGCGGATCGCCATGAAGCTTTTGGGACCGGTCGCGAATGCCGTGGCGCCGGAAATCAGCCCCCAGGTGATCATGATCCGCGCGATCCACAGCCGCGCGCCGACCTTTTCGAGAATGATGTTGCTCGGCACCTCGAACAGCACATAACCCCAGAAGAAGGCGCCGGCGGCCATCCCATATAACGCGGCGTCGAGCCCAATCTCCTTGTTCATGGTGAGCGCGGCGAAGCCGACATTGATCCGATCGAGATAACAGAAAAAATAGGTCAGGGCCGCGAACGGCAGGATGCGCAGGTACACTTTGCGCATCGTGATTTGCTCGAGCGAACGGACCATCGTCACATACTCACCTGGGATCAGGGATTTGCGACAACCTAACCTCCGGCTTCCGCAGGCGGAATCTACGATCGAGCATCGCTGGGTTGCAAATCGTAAGGATAGCTATCAATAAGCTAGCTTACCAAACGGGCCCTTGGCTATATCATTGATAAAGATTGTATTTTCTGGAGCGGCGGGAGACGAATGAGGACGAGGGTTCAACCGCGACAGGACCTCTGCGGCTTTTATGTGACCAACTGCCGCAGTGCCCGAGGCGGCCTCGGTACCGGGTTGTTTCTCCTCATTCTGACCAACTGGCGCGAGCAGGCGGCATAGCCCGCGCCCCGGCTTCAGCGAATCGCCGCGGCGATCGCGGCGCCGAGATCCTTGGTCCCGGCATTGCCGCCGAGATCGGGGGTGCGGGTGCCGCCCTCGGCCAAGACCGTGGTGATCGCCTGCTCGACCGCCCGCGCCGCGACGGTCTCGCCGAAATGCTCGAGCATCATCGCGCCCGACCAGATCTGACCGATTGGGTTGGCGATGCCGCGCCCGGCGATGTCGGGTGCCGAGCCGTGCACCGGCTCGAACATCGAGGGATATTCGCGCTCGGGGTTGATGTTGCCCGAGGGGGCGATCCCGATCGAGCCGACGCAGGCCGGCCCCAGGTCACTGAGGATGTCGCCGAACAGGTTGGAGCCGACGACGACATCGAACCAGTCGGGATGGCGCACGAAATGCGCGGTCAATATGTCGATGTGGTACTGGTCGGTCTTGATGTCGGGATAGTCGCGGGCGACCGCGGCAAAGCGCTCGTCCCAAAATGGCATTGTATGGATGATGCCGTTCGACTTGGTCGCCGAGGTGACGTGCTGCTTGCGGGTTTTCGCCAGCTCGAAGGCATAGCGCATGACCCGGTCGCAGCCGCGCCTCGTGAACACCGCTTGCTGCATCGCCATCTCTTGGTCGGTGCCCTCGTATAGCCGGCCGCCGATCGAGGAATATTCGCCCTCGTTGTTCTCGCGCACGACATAGAAGTCGATGTCGCCGGGTGCGCGGTCCTTGAGCGGCGAATCGACCCCGGCCAAGAGCCGCACCGGGCGCAGATTGATGTATTGCTGAAAGCTGCGCCGGAGCGGGATCAAGAGGCCCCACAGCGACACGTGATCGGGGACGCCGGGATAGCCGACAGCGCCGAGAAAAACCGCGTCGAACAACCGCAGCCGGTCGATCCCGTCCGCCGGCATCATCCGCCCGGTCTTGGCGTAGGTCTCGCAGCTCCAGTTGAACTCGCTCCATTGCAGCGCGAAGCCATAGCGCCGGGCCGCCACTTCCATGACCGCGATGCCTTCCGGCACCACCTCACGCCCGATGCCGTCCCCGGCAATCACCGCAACCCGGTACGTCTTCGCCATCCACCCTCTCCAAAGTGCACGGGCTATGGTCCGGCTCTTAGCGTTTCCTTACAACTAGAATTAACCACAATTAGCCGCAATTGCGCGCATTCAGAGCTTCAGCCCGGCGATATAGGCGGCGAAGTCGCGCTCGGCGGCGGCCACGGTCTCCGACGCCTTGGCGATTGATGCAGTCACCGTTTCGATCGCGGTCTCGGTCTCGCCGAACTTGTCGAGGAGGCGCTTGCGCAACGCCGGGTCGCCGCCGATGGACGCCAGATCGTTGCGCAGTCGCGTCTCGTCGTCGACCAGCTGGACGCGCTGTTCCTTCTGCCGGGCGAGCTCGGCCTTCTGATGCCCGACCGCCTGCCGGCGCGCCACGATCGCGGCCAGCCCCTGGCGCAGCTTGGGATCGAGCTCGCTCGAGGAAACCAGCACCCCCAACCGGTTGTCGTCGAGATCAAGGAGCCGGATCGTCTCCTCGGTCGGCTGCTCCTCGACGACGTTGAGGCTGCCTTCGCCGGTGGCGGGGATCGCGAACGGGATGCGGTAGACTTGCGCCGCCAGTTCAACCGTCTTGGGGTCGGGGGCGGTCAGGGTGGCGCCCGCACGGCGCGGCTGTTCGACGAGGAGATGCGCCGCCCCGGCGGTGGTCTTCACCCGATAGCTCGTGGTCCAGCGGACGACGCGGTCGATCCGCATGACCCCGTCGCCGATCATCGCCTTGACGACGGGCCGCCGCTCGCCGTTGGTGCGGTCGATTGTCACCTTGCTGTCGAGCGCGTAGCTGAGGAGACGCTTGTCGCCGGCCGGCAGCGCGGCGAGGCGCGCGTCGCCCAGATAAAGCGCGCCCTCTTTGGGGTTCTGCTGATAGAGCGTCAGCACCCCGGGCGGGAGCCCCGTGTCGCTTTTGTTGGTCAATTCGATGGCGGCGAGCGGATGGCGCGGGTCGAGCGAGGGCTGATAGAGGTGGACCCGGCGGGCCGGCAACTCGCGGTCGAGCAATGGCAGAACAAGGCTCTGCCCGGCCGCGACACTGACCTTATAGGGCGGGGTAAAGGCGATCTGCGTCACATCCTCGATCGCCGTGCCGGCTTCGATCTGGGCCGGCGGCGGGGGCGGCGCCGCCGACGGC
>JBARKH010000489.1:0-11980 GCA_049801295.1 Allostellaceae bacterium
CGGCGAGCAGCGACACCTGGCCGTTCTGGTGCGCCAACGGGCGCGGCGTGAACCCGCCCGCGAGGCGCCCGACGACATCGTAGCCGAGGATGAAGGCCGCCAGCATTTCGCGCCCCGGGCTCTTCGCCTGCTCGCCCACCGCGAGCACGGCCGGCAACACCTGCATCGCCGCCTGCCCCGAGACGAGGCGCAGCCCTTCGCAAAGCTCGATCGAGCGCCCGGCGATGCCGTTCAAGAGCGCCGCATTGCGCGAGTCGTGACCCGGCCAGCCTCGCGCATAGACCGTGGCCCCGCTGCCGGCGCTTGGACCCAGGCCCTCGCGCAGCTGACGCAGCTCGGGCCGCTCGCCGCCCGCCAGGATCACCCCCAGCGTATCGAGCAGCACCAGTCTCGCGTGCGCCCGCACCGCCTCGGGTATGTCCTCGCACCGCGTCTGCGCGACAAACCGCGCCAACTCTTCAACCTGCTGGCCCACGGAACACCCTTTCATCCGGCGCAGTACATCGCAAGAAACAAACATTTCTCGGCCGCTTGGCGGGGCGTTCTCGGGTCCGGTTGCGCCGCCGCAGCATCTTCCTTATATATCGCGCCCGGTCGGCGGAGTGTAGCTCAGCCTGGTAGAGCACTGCTTTCGGGAGGCAGGGGCCGGAGGTTCAAATCCTCTCACTCCGACCAGATCTTCCGCCATTTTCCCGCCATTTTTGCCCGATCTGATCGACGGGTGCGGGCGGAACAAAACGGGGGAAAACGGGGTCGCTCGACGCTGGCTGGTCACCAGGCGGACACCAAGTTAGCGATTCGTTCGGGGCCAACCGTCCAGAGCCGAGCCTTTCCGGCGGCGCAGAACGCGCGGGAGCCCGGACCCCCTTTCGCAGCCGTCCGAAGGTCGAACGCGACGTCGAGCGACCCGAGGCGGCGACCGGGCGGCCCTGCCGAACGCCTCAGCGCGTTGCGCGGACGATGACGAATTCCACCTCACTGCCGTCGCACGCCGTGCAGTGCAGCCGACGTGCCCGATCGATGACGGCGGTATCGCCGCCATCGCGCGCGACCTGATCAGCGACAACGGGCTCGGCCCGGTGTCCGTAAGCCTTGCACCATACGGTCAGCCGCACCTCGGCGTCGAGCGCCGCGCCGAGGATAGTCGGCGCGGATTCGCCCTCGCTCCGCTTGCGCTTCATAAACCGACTAGCCGCCCGATCTAAATGAGGACGACAAGGCCGTCATCGTCGAGCTGCTGCGCGAGACGATCGAGCGCGACCGCTGCCCGCGGTCGCCAAGGCTGAAGCAATTGCGAGGCATCCTGGCGAAGCTCGGTGCCGAGGCGGCGCCGGTGACTTCCTATCCGGCCCCGCCCCTTCCCCCGCCAGCGGAGCGTGGTGTTGGCGAAGAAGCGCTGGAAATCCTCAAGGACAACGCCCGGCCCGAGGCTGCCGCCGTCTACGACGCGATGGACATGCCCTGGGCCAAGCTGGTCGGGCAGATCGCACAGGCCCACGGCAAGTAAGCGATGCGCGCACAGGGATCGATCATGCCGGAAATGCAGCCGGATCTGAGCCACCGAGCCCTCATGCTCCTCGACTTCTGGTTTGCGCCCGAGAGCGCATCCCGGCGCGATCGCCTTCGCGACATTTGGTTCCAGGCCACTCGGGAATTCGACGCGGCGCTCGCTGAGCACTTTCGCGCCGATATTGCCCTCGATCATCCGCCGGCCTAGCGGGGCGCCGTGGCACCAGTTCTGCCGACAAGGGTTCTCACCACTGCGCCATGGCTCACGGGGGTGAGATCGCGATTTCGAGCTGATGCGAACCGCGCCGGGGGCGAACCGGATGACGGCTTATGGCGCGATTGATGAGCACATAGCCTAGGGCGTACCAGAGCCGGCCCCGTCCGCCCTCTCGTCCTTCGGCATGGCGCGCGGCTGTCCGACGCGTTCGCGCATCCGCTGGAACACGACGTATAGCATCGGGATGATGAAGACCCCGATCGAGGCCGCTGCGATCATTCCCGCGAAGACCGGGGTTCCGACCGCCCGCCGGCTCGCCATCCCGGCGCCGCTGGCAACGACCAGCGGCAACAGCCCGAAGATGAAGGCAAAGCTCGTCATCATCACCGGACGAAAGCGCAGCCGGGAGCCCTCGATCGCGGAATCGAGGATACTCCTGCCCGCGCGACGCTCTTCGATCGCGAACTCGACGATCAGGATGCCGTTCTTCGCCGCCAACGCGATCAGCACGACAAGCCCGATCTGCGCATAGACATCGAAGCTGAGCCCGGCGACGACCACACCGGCGACGGCACCGAGCGCCCCGACGCTGACCGAGAGCAACACCGGGATCGGGACATTCCAGCTTTCGTAGAGCGCTACGAGAAACAGGTAGGCGAACAAAATCGCCAACGCGAGGAGGATCGGCGTCTGCCCCTGTGCGCCTTTCTCCTGAAGTGCGGTACCGGTCCACTCGAAGCCGTATCCGGCCGGCAGCGCCGCCGAGATCCGCTCCATGGCAACCAACGCCTGGGCCGAGCTGTAGCCCGGCGTGGCCGCGCCGTTGACGATCGCGGCGCGCAGCCCGTCGTACCGCACCAGGGCCTGCGAGCCCTGGACGATTTTCGCCTGCGCCAGTGCGCGCATCGGCACCATCTCGCCGCGCGCGTTCCTCACATAGATCCGGTAGATGTCGTCAACCGAGTTGCGAAACGGCGTCTCGGCCTGGACATTGACCTGCCAGGTCCGGCCGAACAGGTTGAAGTCGTTGATGTAGAAGCCGCCGAGGGTCGCCTGCAACGCATTGAAGATGTCGCTGATCTTGACCCCCATGACCTGCGCCTTGTCGCGGTCGATATCGAGGTAGACCTGCGGCGTGTCGGCAGCGAAGGTGCTGAAGACGCCGGCCAATTCCGGCTGCTGATTGGCCGCGACCAGAAGGCCGCGCATCGTCGCGGCGACATCGGCCGGCGGCTGCCCCTGCAGCGCCTCGAGCACGTACTGGAACCCGCCGGTGTTGCCGAGACCGATGATCGGCGGCAGGTTGAATGGAAAGACGATCGCTCCCGATACCGCGGCGAGCTTCGGGCGCAGCGCGGCGATGATCGCGCCGGCGCTTTCTTCGCGTGCGGTGCGCTCGGCGTAGGGCTTCAGACTGATGACGAAGAATGCCTGGTTCGATGCGGCGAGATAATCGATGAAGTTGAGGCCGACGACGGACAGGACGCCTCCCACCCCCGGGATCGGGCGGATGATTTTCTCGACCTCTTCGACGACGGCCTGGGTGCGGTTAATCGACGCGCCCTCGGGCAGGCGCATCGCGGCAAAGAAGGCGCCCTGATCCTCCTCCGGCAGAAAGCTTTGCGGCGTGAGGCGGAACAGGCCTCCGGTCGCGACGAGGACGACGACCACGGCGACCACGCCCCAGGTCGCATACCGCACCAGACGCCCAACCGCCGTGGCATAACCGTTCCGCGTGCGGTCAATGCCGCCCAGCACGTAGCGCATCCATCCGCGGCCGGTCGCGCCGCGCTTCAGGAGAACCGAGCAAAGAGCGGGGCTCAGCGACAAGGCGTTGATCGCCGAGATCAGCATCGACACCGACACCGCGACGGCAAACTGGCGAAACAACTGCCCGCTGATCCCCGGAATGAACGCCACCGGCACGAACACCGACAGCAACACCGCCGTGATCGCGATGATCGGCCCGGTGATCTGGGCCATCGCTTTTTTGGTTGCCTCGGGGATCGAGAGCTCCGGTTCCTCGTCGATCACCCGTTCGACGTTTTCGATGACGACGATCGCATCGTCGACGACGATGCCGATCGCCAGGACCAGCGCGAGGAGTGAGACCGTATTCGCCGTAAAGCCGATCGCCAGCATGACCGCGAAGGTGCCGATGATCGACACCGGCACCGCGACCAGCGGGATCAGTGTCGTGCGCAATTTGCCGAGAAACAGGAACACCACGATGCCGACCAGCACGAAGGCCTCGATCAGCGTGAGGATGACCTCGTGCACCGTCGCGCTAACAAAAACCGTGGTGTCGAAGAAGACGCTATAGCTGAGGTCGTGGGGAAACCGCTGGGCCAGTTCGTCGAGGACCCTGCGGACCTCGGCGGTCACGGCGATGGCATTGGCGCCCGGCGACTGGTAGATGCCGATCGACGCCGCTGGAGACCCGTCGAGCCGCGAGTAGCGATCCTGGGTCCGAGCGCCGGTCTCGACCCGGGCCACGTCCTTCACCCGCACCACCGAGCCGTCGGGATTGGCGCGCAGGACGATCTCGGCGAATTCGGCTGGCTGGGTGAGGCGCCCCTTGGTCTTGATCGTCAACTGGATTCGTTGCTCCGAGGCCACCGGCGCCGCGCCGATCCGGCCGAGAGCGGCCTGCACGTTCTGCCCCTGCACTGCGGTGATGACGTCGTTGGGAGTGAGGTTGAGCGAGGTCAGCCGATCGGGGTCGAGCCAGATCCGCAGCGAGTAGTCGAGCGGCCCGAAGAGGCTCGCCTGGCCGACCCCCTTGATCCGCGCCAACGGGTCGATCAGGTTGATCGTCGCGTAATTGCTCAGGAACAGCGAATCGTAGGTCTTGCCCGGCGAAGTCAGCTGGATCACCTGCAAGAGCGCCGACGATTTTTTCCGGACGCTGAGCCCCTGGCGCGATACCTCGGCCGGCAGCAACGGCTGCGCCAGAGCGACGCGGTTCTGGACGTTGACCGTGTCGATGTCGGGGTCGGTGCCGAGCGCGAACGTGACGGTCAACGTGTAGCTGCCGTCGGCGCCGCTCGTTGATTGATAATAGAGCGCGTTGTCGACGCCGTTGATCTGTTCTTCGATCGGTTGTGCGACGGTCGCCTCGACGGTTTCCGCGTCGGCTCCGGGATAATTCGTGGTGACCGTCACCTGCGGCGGCACGATGTCCGGAAATTGCGCGACCGGCAGCCGGGTTATGGCAATGGTCCCGGCCAGAGTGATGACGATCGAGATGACAAATGCAAGCCGCGGTCGGTCGATGAAGACGTCGGAAATCACGGACTAGGCCCCCTTGCCGGAAGGCAGCACCGTGACCGTGACCGTCTGGCCGACGCGCACCTTCTGGATGCCATCGACGATGACCTGCTCTCCCTGCTTCAGCCCAGCGGTGATGACGATATCGGCCCCGTCCTGCGGGCCGGGCGTCACCCGCCGCATTTCCACGTTGTTGTCGGGGTTGACGACCAGCACGAACGAACCGGCCTGATCGAGCTGCAAGGCTGCCTGCGGAACAACGAGGCGCGGCTGCTCCTTGCGTTCCTTCACCATGACCGTGGCAAACTCGCCGTCAACCAGCTGGCGCTCGGGGTTGGGGAGCGTCGCGCGCATGATCAGCGTGTCCGTTTGCTGGTTGACCTGCACGTCGGTAAAGTTCCACACGCCGCGATGCGGGTATTCCTTGCCGTTGGCCAGCTTGACCAGGATCTCGATCTTGATCATCGAGCCGTTTTCCTGATGGCGCTCGGCGCGAATGTCTTCGAGCTGACGCTGGGCAACCGGAAAGACCGCGTAGATCGGATCCTGGCTGACGATTGTCGCCAGGACGCCGCTGGCGGCATTGACCAGATTGCCCGTGGTATAGGCGGTGCGGCCGATGCGCCCGTCGATCGGCGCGCGGATATCGGTATAGCCGAGATTGACCTCGGCAAGCGTGAGCGCGGCCTCGTCCTGCATCACCGCGGCCCGGGCGCTGTCCATCGTCGCCTTGTCCTTGTCGGCCTGGGACTGCGGCGTGTTCTGGTGCTGCGCCAGTTCGAACGAGCGCCGGTATTGCAGCTCGGCATTGACCACCTGCGCCTGGTCGGAGAGAAGCTTCGCCTTGGCCTGGTCGACCTGGGCCTGATAGGGCGCCTTTTCGATCTGATAGAGCAGGTCTCCCTCTTTGACCTCCTTTCCCTCGGTGAACAGGATCTTGTCGAGAAAGCCTTCGACGCGGGCGCGCAACTGCACCGTGCTGATGGCCGCGATGCGGCCGATGAACTCGTAAGATCGCGCAACCCCACGGATCTCGGCCGCGCGAACCCCGACCGCCGGCGGCGGGGCCTGCGCCTCGGCCGCACCCAGCGCGCCCGAGCCGACAAGCGCCGCAACAATCAGCGCCAGGCGTATCGGCCACCGCGACAGAGCGCGAACGGGGGAACACTGCGGTACCTTAGCCATCAGCCCCTCCTGCCTAACCGCGAAAGGTCCATCCGCATCATCGCGGAGTTGACGCGATGTTGCGTGACACCGTCAACCAGATGCGTCGGCCGCAAATGCGATCTCAGCCCTGCTCGACGGCGCCCACGCGACCGCCTATGCCCGTACTGAGATCACCGGTCGAACCGGCATTTGCATTTGCACGCTCGGCGTCCGCTGTCGGATCACCTGGCCGAGACCGCAAAGCCGCGCGGCCAATGTTGCGTTTGGGTCGGGTTGACCCATTCGATCCCTGGCGATCGAACGGTCGCTTTCGGCGGATTTTGTTGAAGAAGTCGGTTGAAGGCGGGAGTCGGCTGGGATTCCGTAGTGCTTGGGGGCAGATCGGGGGCGAGGCCCATGATACAGCCCAAGGGCGTCGCCTGGCGCATTGGCCGACCGCATGTCCTTGGCGAGAGCAGCTCCCCAAGGGCAATGCGCGGAAACCTTTCCGCTCGGACCCGATGGGCAACGTCGTTGAGCCCGATCGGCATCGGTGGGTGCGGCCGTCCGGCGCTTATTGGGTAGATTCCGAGCCTGCCCAACTGACCCGTCATCTGTCACCGTGCAGTTCTCCGCGATCAGTGGAGCCGGAGGCGCCGCAATCCCCCCAAAGCACCCCGT
Organism: Allostellaceae bacterium; assembly: GCA_049801295.1. GTDB lineage: Bacteria > Pseudomonadota > Alphaproteobacteria > ATCC43930 > CGMCC-115725 > DATARH01. The sequence continues at coordinate 6,824 of JBARKH010000489.1, forward strand.
GGTGCCTCCGGTTTTTTCTTGCGGTCCTGGCCCTTCCGGCGCGGATTTCGGAAGCTACGTTGAGCGTCGGCCCCGCTCGATCGAGGGGTTTCCTGCCGCCGAATAGGTATTTTCCGAGCCTCCCGCGGTTCATGGGCGGGCCTTACACTCCGCCTCGTCAACGCAGCAGGCAGAGCATGGCCGGTGGACGCGGAAGAAGCGGTCGTGCGGATACCCTAAGGTCTGGTATTATTCCAATGTCCCGCCCGGCCGGTGAGCGACGAATGGGCGTGCGGAAAGCCAAAATCCATGACGGTTGAATCCCAGCTGCGGGAAGCTGAAACGGCACCGCCTCGGCCGCCCCGAGGTGCCTCGCGACACCGGTCCCGGCCGGATGACTTCCTGGTGGTCGGTCTCGGCGCCTCGGCGGGGGGGCTGGAGGCCCTTTACAAGCTGTTCGACGCGCTGCCATCCGACACCGGCATGGCGTTCGTTCTCATTCAGCATCTCGATCCGACGCACAGCAGCATGATGGTCGGCCTCTTAGCCGGCCACACGGCGATGCCGGTGCTGGAAGCCACGGACGGCATGCCGATCGAGCCCAATCAGGTCTATATCATCCCGCCGGGCGCCTATCTGTCGATCCACGACGGCGCGCTTCGACTGACAAACCCGCGCGAGCGGCACGGCGCCCGTATGCCCTTCGATTTCTTCCTGCGCTCGCTCGCCGAAGACTGCGGCGCGCGAGCCGTCTGCGCGGTCCTCTCCGGCACCGGCGCCGACGGCAGTGCCGGGCTGACGGCAGTCCGCGACAAGGGCGGGCTTATTATCGTGCAGGATCCGAAAGACGCCGCCCACGCCGGGATGCCGCGCAGCGCCATCATGACCGGCGCCGCCGATCTCGTGCTTCCGGTTGCCGAGATTCCGGCGGCCCTCGTCAAACACAGCCGCAAATCCGGCCGCCCGGCGCACCGCGCGACACCGGCGCCGGACGATAGCACCAATGCTCCGCTGGCCGCGATCATCGACCTGTTGCGCATGCATACCGCGCATGATTTCACCCTCTACAAGGAGGGCACGCTGCTGCGTCAGATCGAGCGGCGGATGGCGATGGCGTCGATCAAGGACATCGGCCTCTATCTGAGCACGATCCGCGACAATCGTGACGAGATCGATCGCCTCGCGAAGGATATGCTGATCAACGTCACCCAATTTTTCCGCGACGAGAAGACGTTCGAGGCCTTGGCGCGGACGATCGTCCCCGAGCTGATCAATCGGCAGCCGCCGGCCATTCCGATCCGCATCTGGGATGCCGGATGCAGCACTGGCGAGGAGACTTATTCGCTCGCCATGCTCTTCCTCGAGGAGATCGCATCGTCGAAGCGAAACGTGAAGCTGCAGGTCTTCGCCTCCGACGTCGACGACGATGCGCTGGCGGTCGCCCGCGACGGACTATATCCGGAGTCGATCCGCAAGGACGTGTCGCCGGAGCGGCTCGAGCGTTTCTTCGTCAAGGAGAACCACAATTACCGCGTGACGCGCGAGCTGCGCGAAACCGTGGTGTTCACGACACAGGATCTATTGGGTGATGCGCCGTTCTCGCGTCTTGACTTCGTATCCTGTCGCAATGTGCTGATCTACCTGCGTCCCGATGTACAGGAGAAGGTCCTCTCCCTGTTTCATTTTGCGCTACGCGAGGGTGGCATCCTCGTCCTCGGTGCCTCCGAAACGGCCGGTGCCCTCGGCGACCGGTTCGAGCCGATCTCCAAGAAGCAGCGGATCTTCCGGCATCTCGGTCGGAGCCGCCCGGGTGAGGTCGTGTTCCCGATCGCGCCCGGCGCAGGCGGACGGACGACGCCCCCGGCCTCGCACGGGCCTGACGTCGTCGCGCTGCGCACCAAGATAGGCGACCTCGCCCGGCAGGTTCTGCTCGACGCCTATGCGCCAGCCTCGGTCCTGATCAACGCCAGGAACGAGGGCCTCTACTATTTCGGAGCGATCGACCGCTACCTGAAGGTGGCCGTGGGCGAGGCCAGCCGGGATCTCCTCGCGATGGCGCGCGATGGATTGCGCACCAAGCTGCGGGCGGGGATCCGCCAGGCCGGCCGGGGGCATGCGCCCGTCGCGCTCGCGGGCGTGGCGCTCGAGCGCGACGGCATCGTTGTCAAAGTGAGCATCTCAATCCAGCCGGTCCCGACCGAGGGCGAGGGGTTTCTCCTGGTCAGCTTCTCCGACGAACCCAAGCACAAGAAAGGCAGCCAGGAGGTAGAGGCGGCGGTCGACCCTCCGCATGTCGCCGAACTCGAGCAGGAGCTCGACGCCACCCGCAAGGAGCTCGAGAGCGCAATCCGCGACCTCGAGATAACCAATGACGAGCTGACCTCCACCAACGAAGAGGCGATGTCCGTCAACGAGGAGCTGCAATCGACCAACGAGGAATTGGAAACCTCCAAGGAGGAGCTGCAATCGCTCAACGAGGAGCTAACCGCCCTCAACAGTCAGCTCACCGAAACCATCGAGCATCAGCGCGCCACCGCCAACGACTTGCGGAACACGATGAACAGCTCGGAGATCGGAATGCTGTTTCTCGACGGCAATCTCGAGATCCGTCTGTTCACCCCCGCCGCGAGGACGATGTTCAGCGTCATCGCTTCGGATATCGGCAGACCGCTCGCCGATCTGGCCCGTCGCATCAATGATCCTCGCCTGCTCACTGACGCCGGCGCGGTCCTAGCCGGCCACGTGCCGCCGAACCGTGAGGTCGAGGCCGAAAATGGCGCGTGGTACACCCGCCGCATCCTGCCCTATCGCACCCACGACGATCAGGTCGCTGGGGTCGTCATCACCTTCGCCGACATATCCGAGAGGAAAACCGCCGAACGGGCGATCGAGGCAGCGCGGTCCTATTCCGACAGCATCATCAACACCATCAGCCAGCCGCTCATCGTCCTCGACGACGAACTCTGCGTCATCTCCGCAAGCCGCTCTTTCTATACGACCTTTTCGCTCGAGCCCGAGGAGACGGTAGGGCGACAACTTGATTCGGTGGGCGATGGCCGCCTCGATAACTCGGCCTTAAGCGGCTTCCTCGACCGCCTGCGGCGCGGCGAGCGAGTCATCGAGGATGAGCAAATCGACATCGAACTGCCGCCGCGGGGAGTGCGATCGCTCCTCATCAATGCGCTGGAGATTCGCGAGGAGCCCCTCGACACGCGGAAGATCCTGGTCACCATCGACGACATCACCGAGCGTAAGCGCGTGAGCGAAGCGCTGGATGCGGCGAGGCGGGTGGCAGAGCAGGCCAATCTGGGAAAGTCGCGCTTCCTTGCGGCCGCCAGCCATGATTTGCGCCAGCCGTTACAGACACTGAGCCTCTTGCGCGGGATACTGGCGAAGCGGATCAAGGACGAGAGCGGCTCCCGGCTGGTTGCCAAGCTCGATGAGACGCTGAGCGCGATGTCGGGCATGCTGAATACGCTGCTCGACATCAACCAGCTCGAGGCCGGGATCGTCCGGCCGGAAGTCGTCGAGTTTCCGATCGGCACCTTGCTCGATCGCCTCAAAACCGAGTTCGCCTACCACTTGACGGCGAAGCAGCTCAGTTGGCGGGTGGTCGCGAGCGGCCTCAACGTGCGGAGTGATCCGCGCCTACTCGAGCAGACGCTGCGCAACCTCTTAGCGAACGCCGTCAAATATACCGAGCACGGCAAGGTCCTGCTCGGCTGCCGACGGCGCGGCAACAAGCTGCGCATCGAGGTATGGGATACCGGGATAGGCATTCCCGCGGGACAGCTGGAGGCGATCTTCGAGGAATTCCACCAGCTCGATAACGCCGCGCGCGAGCGCAGCCGCGGTCTCGGCCTCGGTCTCTCGATCGTGCAACGCATCAGCGATCTCTTGGGCTACGCCGTTGATGTCCGCTCCTGGCCGAACCGCGGGTCGGTATTCGCCGTAGAGGTGCCGCTCGGCGAGAACAAGCAGCTCGCGTCGAGCGAACCGGAGAGGAGCACCGGTACGGCCGGGCCGTCCGGCGCCATCCTGATCGTCGAGGACGACCCCGCGGTGCGCGAGATGCTACAGATTCTGTTCGAGGAAGAGGGGCATCAAACAACTGCCGTGGCCGGCTCAAACGAGGCGCTCGCGCTGGCGGTGCGGGGAGCCTTGCCGCCGGACGTCATCATCATAGCCGACTACAATCTGCCGGGTTCCCTGACCGGCGCCGAGGTCGTCGCACGGCTGCGCGAGTCGCAGCACCGCGAGATACCGGCGATCATCCTGACCGGCGACATCTCGACCAATACCTTGCGCACGATCGCCGATGCCGGCTGCGTGCATCTCAGCAAGCCGGCCGAGCCGGAAACCTTAACCCGGCAAATCCTCGACTTCCTTACCGTGCAGCAGCCGCCGAAGCACGAGGACGCGGCGCTGACAGTGGCACCCCCGGGCAGCCCGCTCCCCACCGTCTTCGTGGTCGATGATGACCGCGCCGTTCGCACCGGCATGCAGGAGTTGCTCGAGGAACACGGGCATGCGGCCGCTTCCTATGCCAGCGGCGAGGCGTTTCTCGCCGCCGAGCGACCGGACCGGGAAGGGTGCCTCGTCGTCGACGCCCTGATGCCCGGCATGGGTGGAATTGCGCTGTTGGAGCGGCTCAAGGCCGAGAAGCGCAGCCTGCCCGCGATCATGATCACCGGCCATGGCGACATCGCGATGGCCGTCCAGGCGATGAAGGCCGGCGCCGCCGACTTCCTGGAAAAACCCATTCGCGCCGAGGAGCTGCTCTCGAGCATCGAGCGAGCGCTCGACCGCAGCCGAGATTCGGCAAAGCTCTCCCTTTGGCGCAAGACGGCGGCCGAGCGTATCGCCCGCCTGACGCCGCGCGAACGCGACGTCATGGACCTGGTCGTTGAGGGTCGCCCGAATAAGATTATCGCCGACGATCTCGGGATCAGTCAGCGCACGGTCGAGAACCATCGCGCGGCGGTGATGAAGAGAACCGGCGTGACCTCGGTTCCCGACCTGATCCGCCTGGTCATGGCGGCGGCCGACGGCGCGCCAGCCGAAACGTGACTATGTCACACGGCGAGATCTGAAGGAGATCGACGTGCCGCTGCCGGCGGCAGCGGGCGTCGCGCCGTGACCGTGGCCCAGCGGCCGGGATCAGGCCGCCAGGGAGGC
>JBARKH010000490.1:0-6783 GCA_049801295.1 Allostellaceae bacterium
GCGGCCACCGGTGGCGCCGGCGGCGGCCCGAACCGGTAAACGAGGCTTGCCATCAGCGTATGGGTATCGTAGCCGCTCTTGTAGTGGGCGCCGGGCACGCCCGGAACCCGGAAGCTCGCATCGGTCGTCGCCAGATAGCGATAATCGAGATCGAGCGCGACGGCTGGCGTCACATTATAGCGCAGGCCCCCGATCGCCTGGTACCCGAACACCCAGTCGTCATCGTTGGTGACGGTGCCGAAGCCCTTGGCCTGCGCCCGGTCGATGACGTCGACGGCGCCGACGCCGACGCCGACATGCGGCGTCACCGGCCAGCCGAGATTGATGTCGTAGAGGAGGTTCGTCATCAGCGCATGCGACTGGCGGCTGCCACTAACGCCGACCGCCGGGACGCCGCCGACGCTGAAGCTGCTCAGGTCGTTGCTGTGGTAGATGTATTCCTCCTCGAACCGCCACGGGCCCCACTCGTACCCGGCGCGGGCACCGGCAGCGAAACCGGAATCGAACCGCTTGCGAACCTTGGGAACCCCCGCAGCCCGATCGGTCTGGTTCTCGAGTACGCTCCAGCCGCCTTCACCGCCGAGGTAGAATGTCTGTGCCCGCGCATCGGTGACAGACATCGCGACCGCGACCGCAAGACAAGCGCTCACGGCCGTTGCAATTCGCATCGACATCAGCTGTTCCCCTATGCATCCGCCAAACTTGCGAGCAATTGCTCGCTACCATATACGTTCGATAGCGGCAAACGATCCCGGCAGGATTGGAGAACCTGCGCGAAATTAGCGAGACGCGCGGATTTATATATTTAAAAGCGAAAGAGCTTCGCGCGAATACTACCTTCTAGCGAAACCCCGGGTCAGCCGCGGCGGCAGCCATCGAGAAAGAGCCCGACGCTCCGGTCGGCCCAATCGCGCAGCTCGCTCACGCCGAGCGGCGCACCGAGGCCCAGCGCGCGCCGGCGCGGCCCATCCACCACCATCAGGATGAACTGCTCGGCGGCGAAGCGCGGATCGACCGCCCGGAGCGCGCCGCTGGCGATCTCATGTTCGAGAAGCCGTGCCACCCGCTCGATCCCGGCAGCCGCGCCGAGCTCGTGAAGGATGCGAGCGAGGCCGGGAAACCGCGGCGCCTCCGCAATCACCATCCGGTGCAAGGCGAGCGCCTCCGGGGTCAGCGCCACTCGAAGCATATAGTCGGCCGCGCGGCGCAGCGTTTCCTCCAGGCTCGACCCTTCGAACAGCGCGGCGTCGAACGGTGGCGTCCATCGTGCGACCAGCCGCCGAACCACCGCCTCGAATAACACCTCCTTGCCGCAAAACCGATGATAGAAGGTGCGCTTCGAGATGCCGGCGCGCCGGGCCACCGCCTCGATACTCGTGGCGCGGAAGCCGTCGCCAAGAAAGAGCGCCGTCGCGACGTCGAGGATGCGGTCCGAGAGCTGCGCCGATTCGAGGCGCGACGGCCGGCCGCCACGGCCGCGCGGGCGAACTTGTGCGCCCCCTTTCCCTTCAGCCGACACCATCGCCTCGCAGACGTAAGAGCTTGACCCTAGAGCATTATCGCGATGATTGAAGCAAGTATCCCCACCTGCCACCGCCGCGTGATCCCCGGGTCAAGCCCGTGGAGGGAGCCACCGGTCGCCGGGCAGGCGCTGTCAGATGTCGAGGAAGGCGGTCTCGCCCTCGCCCTGGAGGACGATGTCGAAGCGGTAGAGCGGCGGGCTCTCGCCTGGCGCACGGCGGGCCAAGAGGCTGCGGCGCGCCGCTTCATTCTCGATCGAGGTCAACAGCGGGTCGGTTGCGTTGGCCGGCTCGTCGGCGAAATAGATGCGCGTGAAAAGGTGGGTCAACAGCCCGCGCGCGAACAACACGATGTTGATATGCGGCGCCTGCAGCGCGTTGCCGCGGCCGGGCACCGGGCCCGGCTTCACCGTCACCACGCGGAAATGCCCCACGGCATCGGTCGCGACCCGGCCAAAGCCGCGGAAATGCGGGTCGAGCGGCTTGTCGGTCTGCTGGTCTTCGGGATGGTTGTAGCGCCCGGCGGCATTGGCCTGCCACAGCTCGATGACCGCGTCCGGCACCGCCGCGCCGTCGCCGTCGATGATCCGCCCCTCGATCACGATCAATTCACCCACCGGGTGATCGGCGGTCAGGTCGCTCCATTCCGGGCGCGCCATCCCGAGATGAAAGAACGGTCCGACCGTCTGCGACGGGGTGGGGATGAACTTCTCGGCCATCTCCCGTAGCGCCTCAGATCGGATCGACCGGGGTGGCGGCGCGGCCGCGCAGCACCAGGTCGAAGCGGTAGCCGAGCGCCCATTCCGCTTCGCTCAATTCCGGATCATAGCGCGAGATCAGCCGCTCGCGGGCGTCCGCATCCGCGGTGCTCTGAAAGATCGGGTCGTAGGCGAGGAGGGGGTCGCCCGGGAAATACATCTGGGTTACGAGTCTGGTCGCAAACCCCGGCCCGAAGACGCCCAAATGGATATGCGCCGGGCGCCACGCATTGGGGGTGTTGCGCCAGGGATAGGCGCCGGGCTTGATCGTCAGAAAACGATAGCCGCCATCCGCGCCGCTCACCATCTGGCCGACGCCCGTGAAATTGGGGTCGAGCGGCGCATCGTGCTGGTCGACCGGGTGGTGATAGCGTCCGGCAGCGTTGCATTGCCACAACTCGATGAGCGTGCCCGGAATCGGGCGCCCATCCTCGTCGAGCACTCGTCCCTCGACGATGATGCGCTCGCCCAATGGCGCGCCCTTGTGCTGCCTCGTCAGGTCGGTGGCGTCGGGCCCCGCCCAACGCTCGGCGAAAGTGGGGCCGGTGACCTCCGACAGCGTGTGCTCGAAGCGGATCGGCGCGCGCTTGGGCGCCCGCTTCACCGTGCTCTGGTAGTCGGAATAGAGGTGAGGCGGCTGGGTGCCCGGACGCGGGCGGGCAAAGGGTTGCGGGTCGGTTGTCATGCCCTGCGTCTCGCTGTCATTTCACAAATACGGGCCATTGGTCCGGCGTCGTGCTTCCTTCGAGACGCCCGCTGCGCGGGCTCCTCAGGATGAGGTCTTTTCTTAATATTACCAAAGCCTTACCTCATCCTGAGGAGGCGCGAAGCGCCGTCTCGAAGGACGCATGGACGTTGTGCAGCGGGTTAATTCGGGACCCAGCTGAGCGCGCGGATCTCGGTAAATTCGCGGCGCAGCTTCTTCCAGGAATCGCCGGCGTTATCGGTGGCGAACAGTTCCCCGTAATGGCTACACGCGACGATGAGGCCGGGGTCGGCCATATGCGTCGCGAAGTTCCAGATCGGCGAATTGGGCTCCGCCGGCAGCGGCAGCATCTGCCAGCTGCGCCCGCCGTCCTTCGAGCGCTGGATCGCCCCGGCGTCGCCGGCCGCGCCGTTTCCGGTCGCGACGAAGAGCGTCTCCGGGTCATCGGCCTTCTGCGCCAGATGGCGGCAGTAATGCAGACGAAACTGCTCGCCCACCATCAGCGGATACCAGTTGTCGCCGCGGTCGCGGCTGGCGAAGATCTCGCGCGGCGTGCTGGTTAGCACCGTTGTGCCGCCGTTGACGGTGACCGCGATATCATGGATGTCGGGGTCGGGGATCCCCTCGGCGGCGATCCGGCTCCAGCTGTCGCCGCCATCGGTGCTGCGCCTGACGCCGTCGACCTCAAGCCCGGCCCAGATCACGCGGTGGTCGGACGGGTCGACGGTCAGCGCGGTGACTCGCGGCACGCCGACATTCGGGCATTCCTCGGCGATCTCGACCGGGAGCTTTTGCCAATGCGCGCCGCCGTCCTTCGAACGGAAGAGCGCGGCCGGCCGCGTCCCGGCGAAGATGATGTCGGGGTCGGTCGGATCGATCGCGATCCGCCACACGTCGAGGTTGTTCATTGGGGAAGCGAGACGCTCGAAGCTCTGCCCGCCGTCGCGGCTCTTGTAGATGCCGTCATTGGCGCCGGCGAAGACCGTGCGCGGCTCCTTGGGATGGCCGCTCAGCGCGAACACCCGACTTTCGTTCCCCAATCCCATGCCGACGCGGCGCCAGCTCTCGCCGCCATCGGGGCTGAGCCACGCCCCGCTACCGACCGTCCCGACGCAGATCGTGAAATTCCCTGTCATCGCCGTGTCCTCCCAAGCCAGGATTTTGATGAGTTCCCGGCGGAGGCCGGGACCCACCTAGCACGGTTCCCGGCGAAGGCCGGGACCCATTATGCGACCGTCGCGTCACCCGGTGAATGGATTCCGGCCTGCGCCGGGATCTCCACCCCGGAAGGCTCAATCCGTGCCTTCCCAACCGGTATGCGAGACGTCGATAACGACGCCGTCGGGACCGGACCATTTTTGCTCGAAATTGGCGTGAACACCGTCGCGCATCGCGGCGTCGCTCTCCTCCTTCGCGGTCAGCCGCCGGCCGTGCGCGCCTTCGAGCTTGTGGCAGGCCTCATCGAGATCGTCGACCTCGAAACCGAAATGGTGGATGCCGCTGAAGTTGGGGCCGTGCGCGCCCATGTCGGGCGAGCGCTCGTCCTTATGGTTGAGGACCGCGACGTGGATGTGGCCGTCGGTCAGGAAGACGGCGCCGTTGGCGCTGCGCCGCAATTCCTTGAGGCCAAAGGCCGCCTTGTAGAACTCGGCGACCTTGGCCGGCTCCTTGGTGGTCAGCGCAATATGCTTGATGCGTGCCATGTCAGTCGGTGCCTTCCCAGCCGGTGTGCGAGATGTCGATGACGACGCCGTCGGGGCCCGACCATTTCATCTCGAAATTGGCATGCCCCCCGGCCGCCATCGTGCGATCGACGTGGTCCTTCGCGGTAAGGCGTTGACCATGCGCGCCTTCGAGCTTGTTGCAGGCCTCGTCGAGATCGTCGACCTCGAAGCCGAAATGGTGGACGCCGGTGAAGTGCGGGCCATGCGCGCCCATGTCGGGCGAGTCCTCTCCCTTGGTGTTGAGGATCGCGACATTGATATGGCCATCGGTCAGGAACACCGCGCCGTTGGGGCTGCGCCGCAATTCCTTGAGGCCGAACGCCGATTTGTAGAACTCGGCGACCTTGGCCGGCTCCTTCGTCGTCAAGGCGATGTGCTTAATCCGCGCCATGATGTGCCTCCGTTATTCGGTCAGCTCTGCGACACTTTGCCATTTTGGCGGATCGCGCGCCAGACGCGTTCCGGGGTGGCCGGCATCTCGATGTGCGCGACGCCGTATTCGGCAAGCGCATCGACGAGCGCGTTGATGAAGACGCCGAGCGCCGGGGTGGTGCCGCCCTCGCCGGCCGGGCGGATGCCGAGCGGGTGGGTCGGTGAGGGCACTTCGGAGAGTTCGCAGGCGAAAAACGGCACGGTGTCGGCGCGCGGCATCGTGTAGTCCATAAAGGAGCCGGAGAGGAGCTGGCCGTCCGCCCGGTCATAGACGATCTGTTCGCCCATCGCCTGGCCGACACCCTGCACGATCCCGCCATGCACCTGCCCGTGCACGATCAGCGGGTTGACCGCGCGCCCGACATCGTCGACGGCGCTATAGCGCACGAGATCCACCTTGCCGGTGTCGGGATCGACCTCGACTTCGCAGACATGACAGCCATAGGGGAAGGCGGCGAGGTTGACGGTCTCGTCGCTCGCCGCGCTCAGCTTGCCCTGAAGCTCCGCGGGCAGATCGCTGCGTTCGATGGCGGCGCGGGCGACGGCGAAGATCCCGAGCGCGCGGTCGGTGCCCTTGACGCGAAACTCGCCCGCGGCGAATTCAAGATCGGCGGGCGCGGCCTCCAGCATGTGGCCGGCGATCTTCAGCCCCTTTTCGATGATCTCGTTGGACGCATTCAGCATGACGATGCTGCCGAGCCTGAGCGCGCGGCCGGAATGCGCCCCGCCGCCGACCGAGACGCGGTCGGTGTCACCGGTAACGAGGCGCACGCTGTCGAAGGGTACGCCGAGCCATTCGGTCACCAGCTGCGCAAAGCTGGTTTCGTGCCCCTGACCTTGCGACACCGTGCCGACCACGACCTCGACCGTTCCGCCAATCGGGCCTTCCGGCACTACCGTCATTTCGGCCTTTTCGCGCGGCGCGCCGGTCGCGGTGTCGACGTAATTGGCGACGCCAATCCCGCGGCATTTGCCACGCGCCCTCGCCTCCTCCCGCCGCGCCGGAAAGCCGGCCCAATCGGCGAGCTTCAGCACGTGCTCCATCGCCTCGTGATAGTGCCCGCTGTCGTAAACCATGCCGAACGGGTTGGTGTAGGGCATCGCCGTTTCCGGGATGAGGTTCTTGCGGCGCAATTCGATCCGGTCGATCCCGGTGTGTTGCGCCGCCAGATCGATGAGGCGCTCCATGACGAACATGACTTCGGGCCGGCCCGAGCTGCGATAGGGCCGGGTCGGCGCGGTGTTGGTCAAGGCGGCGCGTGCGCGGAAATAGACGGCCGGCACGTGGTAGATGCTCGACATGATCTCGACCCCCTTGTTGAGGGAGCCGAAGGCGAGCGCGTAGGCGCCCTGGTTGACGAGGTTCGAGCCGCGCATCGCGAGGAACGTGCCGTCCTTATCGAGCGCCAGTTCGGCCGTAACCGCGAGATCGCGCGCCTGATGGTCGGCCTGAAAGTATTCGCTGCGATCGCCGGTCCACTTGACCGGGCGCCCGACCCGGCGCGCCGACCACGCGACGATCGCGAATTCCGGGTTGAAGCCGCCGCGCGTCCCGAAATTGCCGCCGATATCGTGCATCACCATGCGGCACTGCTCGGGGGCCACGCCTAGCACCATCGCCAGATCCCGGCGCGGGCTGACCG
>JBARKH010000491.1:0-3715 GCA_049801295.1 Allostellaceae bacterium
CCCCGGCGCGGCTGACGAGGCCGTAGGTCGGCTTCAGCCCGGCGATGCCGCACAACGCCGCCGGGCCGCGGATCGAGCCGCCGGTATCGGTGCCGATGCCGCCAAGGATCAACCCGGCGGCGATGCCCGCGCCGGTGCCGCTGCTGCTGCCGGCGGTAAAATGATCGGGGTTCCACGGGTTGCGCGCCGGCGGCCACGGCAGGTCGAAGCTCGGACCGCCCAATGCGAATTCCCAGGTCGCGAGCTTGCCCATCATGACGCCGCCGCCGGCCTTGAGCCGGGTGACGAGCTCGGCGTCGGCTGCCGGCACGTAGTCCTGGCGCAGCTTCGAATGGCCGGTCGTCGGGATACCCGCGGTCTCGATGATGTCCTTCAGCGCATAGGGAATGCCGTGCATCGGCCCGCGCGGCGTTCCAGCCATCAGCTCTGCTTCGGCCGCGGCCGCCTCGGCCAATGCCGCCTCCTCGGCCAGCCGCAGGAAGCTGTGCAGCTTGCCGTCATGGGCGGCGATGCGGGAGAGGAGCGCCTTGGTCACCTCGACCGGCGACAGTTCGCGGCGCCGGTAAAGCCGACCGAGCTCGGCGATCGTCAGAAAGGCGACATCCATCGGGGCGCCCTCGCGGTTGCAGCACCATTCAACCCCAATCGCGGCAATGTCCGCAACGCCGGCGAGAGTACTCCGGTAGGGTTTGACCCAAGCCCGGCTCCCGCCTCACTATGCCCGATCGAACCAAGGGAGGCCCGGTGAACCGCCCGCGAGCTGCCGACGATTTCGAGACGATCCGCGCCCGCATCGACGAATTGCGCCGCGAGCGCGGGGCGAGCGGAGGGGACCCGGATCGAGGGTCAGGCGCCGCCAAATCGGCAGGGCGCGAGAGCGCCGCTGAACGCCGCCGGCGCGAACGGATGGAAGGCTCGCCGCCGCCCTGGGTCCCGACGATCTTCGTCAAAGCCCCGCGGACGTAACCGGTCAAAACAGGAGAGAAACGCGATGCTGATCGTCGATTCACAGATCCACATCTGGAAAGATTCGAAGATGTCGGCGCATCACCGGCAGATCCCGACCTATTCGAAGGAGGATGCGCTCAAGGAGATGGAAGCGGCCGGGGTCGACGCCGCGGTCCTGCATCCACCCTCGACGCTGGGCGAGGCGATGAACACGCTCGCGGTCGAGGCGGTGAAAGCGCACCCGGACAAGTTCTGCATCCTCGGGAATTTCGACCTCCAGGCGCCGAACCGCGAGGACATCGTCAAGAACTGGCGGCAGCGGCCGGGGATGCTCGGCTTCCGCTTCACCTTTAACCAGCCGCACCAGCAAGCGTGGTGGACCGACGGCTCGCTCGATTGGTTTTGGGCGGCGTGCGAGAAGGAGGGCCTGCCGATCGGCCTCCTGGCGGGCGGTCACATGGCGGCCCTCGGCACCATCGCCGAGCGGTATCCCGTCTTGAAGCTGCATATCGACCATCATGGGCGCGGCGGGGGCGGCGGCGCCGGAACCGACGACGCCGCGTTCGCCAATCTGGGCGAGATGCTGGCGCTCGCCAAATATCCCAATGTCGCGGTCAAACTCTCGGGCGCGCCGAGCTACTCGAGCCAACCCTACCCCTATAAAAATATTCACAAATACATCCGGCAAATCTTCGACGCCTTCGGCCCGGCACGGTGCTTCTGGGGCACCGACATCACCCGGATGCCATGCAGCTATCGGCAATGCGTGACGATGTTCACCGAGGAATTGCCGTGGCTCACCGGGCGCGACCGCGACCTCGTCATGGGCCGCGCGGTCTGCGAGTGGATCGGCTGGAAGCACCCGGCGCTCGCCTAGGCAGGATTTTTTTGGAAGGATCGGGCCATCGTGCCGCAGAGCGGTGACGGCAACCGCGCGAGAAGCTATGATCGGATGTCCCGGGCGCATCGCTGCGAGCGGGGCGCCGCCGGGGATGGCGCAACGGTTTCGCGCCTATCCTGGAATGCAACCTTGTTGATGCCTGGGTGAGATCATGATCGGTCCGCCGGGATTGCCAAAAGTCGGCCGCCACGTGTTTCGCTTTGCCGGGTCGCCGCGACCGTCGTCGCACGATCGCTTTCGGTGGGTGGCGGCGCTTTATCTTGCCGGGGTACTCGCGCATTTCGGCCACCACATGGCGTTTGACCTGCCCGCCGGGATCGATCCGTCGTTCGGCGAGGCGCTGATGAGCGCGCCGACGAGCCTCGTTTGGCCTGCCGATCTGATCGGGACCTTGATAACGCTGAGCTGAGCGCCCGGCCTCCGCCGGCGCCGCGATGATCGACACGACGCCGATATTGCGCCTTTACGCCCGCTTCCGCGCGCGCCAGCTTGCCCGCGAGAACGCCGGTGCGCTCCAGCAGCAGGTTCTGCGGCGGCTGATCGAGCGCGCCGCGGCGACCCGCTTCGGGCGCAACCACGAATTCAACCGCCTGCGCGATGCGCACGATTTTGCCGCCGCGGTGCCGTTGCGGCATTATGAGGATTTCTGGTCGGCCTATTGGCAGCCGGCTTTTCCCAACCTCATCGATTGCAGCTGGCCCGGCCGGATACCTTATTTCGCCGTGTCCTCGGGCACCAGCAGCGGCGCCACCAAATTCATCCCGGTCACCCGGGAGACGCTGCGGGCGAACCGGCGGGCCGGGTTCGACCTCCTCGTGCACCATCTGCGGCAGGTCCCGCACAGCCATGTCTTCGCCGGCCGCAATCTTCTGCTCGGCGGCAGCTCCGATCTGATCCCCCGCGCGCCCGGGGTCAAAAGCGGCGATCTGAGCGGCATTGCCGCGGCGACCCTCCCCGGCTGGGCGCGGCCGTTCACCTATCCCCCGCCGGAGATTGCCCGCCTCAGGGACTGGAGCGAGAAGATGGCATTTCTCTCCGAGCGCGCGCCCGCCGCCGATATCCGCAGCATCGCCGGTATCCCGAGCTGGATGCTGTTGTTTTTCGACGAGTTGGTGCACCGGCATCCGGGACGCGGCACAAGGCTCCGCGATTTTTTCCCGGCGCTCGAACTCGTCGTCCATGGCGGGGTGAATTTCGCGCCCTACGGCCCGCGCTTTGCCGAATGGCTGGAAGGCGCCCGGACCGAAACCCGCGAAGTCTATGCCGCGAGCGAAGGCTTTATCGCCGCCGCCGACCGCGGCCCGGGCGAGGGGCTGCGGATCATTCTCGACAACGGCATTTTCTACGAGTTCGTGCCGGTGAGCGAGATCGCCGCGGCCGCACCGAGGCGGCATTGGATCGGCGATATCGAGACCGGGGTCGACTACGCGCCGGCGCTGACGACCTGCGCCGGGTTATGGGCCTACGTCCTCGGCGACACGGTGCGATTTGTGAGTCGCGATCCGCCGCGACTCCTCGTCACCGGCCGGCTCGCCTACACGCTCTCGGCGTTCGGCGAGCACCTCACCGGAGAGGAGATCGAGGCCGCGGTAACGAGCGCGGCCACAGCGGTTGGCGCCGGGGTTCGTGACTTCGCGGCCGGTGCGCTCTATCCGGAAAAATCGGGCGAAATCGGCGGGCATCTCTACATCATCGAATTCGAGCGCGTGGTTTCGGCTCAGGAGCGGGCACTGGTCGCCGCGGCGATCGACCAGGGACTGACGCGGCGCAACCTCGATTACGCCGACCACCGCGCCGGCGGGTTCGGCCTCCTGGCGCCGCAGATCGGCGTCCTGCGGCAGGGCGGGTTCGCCGAATGGATGCGGC
>JBARKH010000492.1:0-21682 GCA_049801295.1 Allostellaceae bacterium
CTACATCGTGACTGCACCGGGTGCGCTCGAACGGCCCAAGATCCGCGCCTTCCGCGACTGGCTGCGCGAGGAAGCCGACGCCTAGCGGCTATAAGGCGGCTCTCCTAGCCCAGCCGCGCGGCAATGACCGGCAGCGCCGCGATGTCGATGCCGTGGCGCGCCGCTTCGGCGATGAGCGTCGCCGGGTCGGCCCCGTCGCGCATGCGGGAGAGCGCCCAGAGGATCGCCGAGCGGGTTCCGCTGCGGCAATGGGCGACGATCGGGGTGGGCGCGCTCGCCAGCACCGCGGCAAACTGGTCGACATCGGCAACGGACAGGCTCGCGGCGGTCACCGGGATATGGTGATAGGCGATGCCGAGAGCCTCGGCGATGCGGCGCGCCTCGGCAGCCGGGAGCTGGCCCAGATCTTCGCCGTCCGGGCGGTTGTTGACTATCGTGCGCACGCCCGCTTCGGCAAGCGCCTCGATGTCGCTGTGGCCGAGCGCGCCGGCGGCGCTGACGCCGGGGGCGAGTTCGGCGAGGGCGGGAGAGGAAGAAGGCATCAGGCGGCTCCGGAAAATGGCTGCGAACAACTTCGCAGCCCACCGCCTACCCGTCATCTGAAAAAAGGGGCCTCGGAAAATTGCCGCGCAAAAATCAGGCGGCGAACCGTCCCGGCCGCTGCGCTAGATCGCCGGCGCGGACCCAGAAGCGCTCGAGCCGACGCAGCGTCACGATCACGTCTTGCAAATTGTCGTCGCTGACCGCGGTCTGCGCCAGCATCTCGATATGGCGCCGGTGCATGCCCGTCAGCCGGTCGCGCAGCGCGCGCCCCTTGTCGGTGAGCTTGACGTGGATCGAGCGGCGGTCGTGAACCGAGCGCTCCTGCGTGAGATAGTCGTTTTCGACCATCTTCTTGACGTTGTAGGAGACATTCGAGCCGAGATAGCAGCCGCGCAGCGTCAACTCGCCGACGGTCATCTCCGCATCGCCGATGTTGAACAGCATCAGCCCCTGGATGTTGTTGATGTCGTGAATGCCGAACCCGTCGAGCTCCAGCTTCACCACTTCAAGAAAATGGCGGTGAAGCCGCTCAACCAGCCCAATTACCTCGAGATACTCATTGGTCATGACAGCCTCGCTGTGGCGACCGATCGTCCGGCATGTTAACACTAATTTCGTTAACTTTTCGTTGTTACTGCGCGGGCCCGGTGCGGCGCAGGAACTGCATGATCCCGGAAAAATCGAGTCCGCCGGCGCCGGTGTCGACATAGAGCTGGTAAAGGTTGGCCGCCGCCGCGCCGAGCGGGGTCGCGGCCGCGGTGGCCCCGGCCGCCTGCTGTGCGAGGCGCAGATCCTTAAGCATGTTGGCCGCGGTGAAGCCGGCCTTGTAGCCGCGGTTCGAGGGCGCCGCCGGCACCGGCCCCGGCACCGGGCAATAGCCGGTCATCGCCCAGCACTGGCTGGTCGAGGTCTTGCAAATGTCGAACAGGGTCTGGGCCGGCAGCCCGAGCTTTTCGGCCAATGCAAACCCCTCGCACACCGCGATCATCGAGGCGGCGAGGATCATGTTGTTGCAGATCTTCGCGGTCTGCCCGCTGCCGGAAGGCCCGGCATGGACGATCGTCTTCCCCATCGCCTGGAGGAACGGGAGCGCGCGTGCGAACGCGGCCGCGTCCCCCCCGACCATGAAGGTCAGCGTCCCCGCCTCGGCGCCGATGACCCCGCCCGAGACCGGCGCGTCGAGCATCTCGAAGCCGCGCTGCGCCGCTTCGCTGGCCACCGCCCGCGCCGTCTCGACATCGATCGTCGAACAGTCGAGGAGAAGCGTGCCGGGCCGCGCATGGGCGAGGATCCCGTCGGGCCCGAAATAAACCTCGCGCACCTGCGGGCCCGCCGGCAGCATCGTGATGACGATCTCGCCCGCGGCGGCAACCTCCGCGATCCCGGCCCCGGCATGCCCGCCCTGTTCCGAGAGGGCCGCGAGCGGCGCCGCGACGACGTCAAAACCGGTCACATGGTGCTGCGCCTTCACCAGATTAGCCGCCATCGGCGCACCCATATTGCCGAGCCCGATTATCCCGATCCTCGCCATCGCAATCCCCCTTCCGCGCGCAGCGCGCATTAAATTCACAATGAGACAGCGAGGCGGTGAGTTTTCTCCCGTGTCCTTCGCTCACTGCCTCGCTGTCTCATTGTGAACCATTTAATCAAACCGCAGCTCATCCTCGCCGAGCGATGCGAAATAGCCCTCGACCATCGCCTCGCTGACTTCGGCGAGGCTCGCCGGGTCCCAGCGCGGTTGCTGGTCCTTGTCAATGAGCGCGGCGCGCACCCCCTCGAAGAAATCGTGGCCTTGCATGAAATGCTGGGTCAGCCGGTATTCGAGACTGAGCGCGGCCTCGATGTCGTAGCCGCGCCCCTCGGTCAACTGGCGCAGCGTGATCTTGAGGCTGGTCGGCGATTTGGTGAGGAGCCCGGTGCGGGTTTCAGCCGCCCATTTCGCGTCGCTACCGCCCGCTTCGGCTTCGCGCCCGAGCGCATCGAGCACCGCCTCGACCGTGTCTCCGGCAAATGAGCGGTCGATCGCGGCGCGGCGAGCTGCCAGCGGCGCATCGCCCGGATCGGCGGCGAAAGCGCCGAGCGCTGCTTCGATCTGCGCACCCTCTCCCTCGCGCCACGCGATATGGCCGAGCGCCTCGACCAGCTCCTCGACACGCTCGCGCGGCACATAATGCGTGGCAAACCCGCAATAGCACGTGTCGGCCGCGCCGAGCCGCGCGCCCGTCAGCGCGAGATAGCGCCCGATATGCCCGGGCGCGAGGTTGAGGAACCGGGTCGCGCCGACGTCGGGGAAGAGGCCGATCCCCGTTTCCGGCATCGCCAGCATCGTGCGCTCGGTGGCGACCCGGTAGGCGCCGTTGACCGACACCCCGGCGCCGCCCCCCATCGTGATCCCGTCGATGATCGCCAGATAAGGTTTCGGATAGCGGTGGATATGGCGAATGAGCTCGTATTCTTCCCAGAAGAACCGGCTGGTCAGCGCCGGGTCGCCGGAAATTCCGCGCCCGGCCTCGGCGATCGCGCGAACATCGCCCCCGGCGCAGAAGGCGCGCTCCCCGGCGCCGCGAATCAACACCGCATGGACCCCCGGCTCGTCCTCCCAGGCCCTCAACACCGGAGCGAAGTGCCGGTACATGCCGAGCGTAAAGGCATTCAATGCCTGTGGCCGGTTGAGCGTAACCGTGGCCACCCCGCCATGATGGCCAAACAGGATGTTCTCGGGATCAGACATCAATTCAACAAGGAACCTGTCATTGCGAGGAGCGAAGCGACGAAGCAATCTCCATCAGAAACAGCATACAGATACCACCAGATTGCTTAGGTCTTCGGTGCTGACGCGGGCATAGATGGCAATCCGGCTCATTTGGATATTCCTGCGTGGCACGGAAAGGCGCCCCTTAGTGCTTCGAAGATGGCCGCGAATTGTCCGTAGGGGAGAAATCGTGGGTCTGATTCTGACCGGCGAATAAATACGAGGCGTAGCTGACCTGCAGTTACACTATCGCCCGGACATATCTCTGGGGAGGCGTCGGCTACGCCGCGCATGTAGCCGAGGCAGGATGTCAAATCATCTACTTGCTTGCTGGTGCATTTCGCGTACAGCTCGTTGCCGGTTGGCGCCTCGGCGTGCGCCGACGCGACTGCCAAGCCGAGCGCGGCAGCGGTGATCAGGGTGAGCGCGTTCATAGCTCCGCTCGCAATGACGGCCTTGGCTACAGCGGAATGACGAGGAGCGTGTCGATCTTCTGGCTGTCGAGGATGACCATGCGCTCGATGAAGCGGTAGGGGGTGCTGCCGACATCGATGCGGTCGAGGTAGCGGCCGCTGGCGAAGAGCGTCGTCTCGCCGTCATGCATGATGCGCACGGCGATGAAATTGGCGCGCGTCGCGGCGACGCCACCCTCGACCTGCTCGATGCGCACCGGGCCGACGATGTGGCGGTAGCGCTGCGCCTCGAAGATGTTGGCGCGGCGGAGCGCCATCACCCGGTCATTGAGCATGCCCTTCGAGGCGGCATAGATGATGCCGTGGCGCAGCCCCGCCCGATGGCTTTCCCGGTCGGTGATCAGGTAGCGGCAATTCTCGACGAAAAAATCCGGCCATTCCTCGAGCCGGTCGTCGTCGATGCAATCGGCATAGGCGGCATAAAGCTCGCCCACACCGAGCCGCAGCGCGGTTTCGTCCATCAGGTGCCGGTAAGCGCGCGGTATTGCTTCCAGAAGCCGCGGATCGCCGCTTCGCTGGCGCGGAAGGTCTGCGATTGCGCCTCGTGCCCGCCCATCATCACGACGCCGGCGCCGTCGTCATTGTAGTGCAGCGCGCGCTGGACGAAGCCGCCGACGCAGCCATCCTCCATCGAGATGTAACCGGCCGCGCCAATGAGGTTGCCCTGGCGCAGGCGGCGCTCTTCCATCGCCTCGTCGTCGCCCTCAAAGCCGAGATGGATCCATTCGAGTTCGGAGCGGTCGATGCCGCGCGGCCGCAAGACCCGCACGGCAATCGTATTGCGGATCTGCTGCAACACCATGCCGGGGAAGATCGTCAGGATCTGCACCGAGATCTGATCGCCGTATTCATCGACCGAATCGATGATCGAACGGTCTTCGAGGTGGAGTTCGTTGCTGGCGCGCAAGGCCTCGCGCTTATAGTCCTCGTCCTCGGCGGCATAATCGAGCTTGGCATAGCTGAAATGGTTGCCGCCATTCTCGGCGATGTTGATCCCGCCGGGCTGGCTCATGCGGTTGATGCGGAACGTGTTGAGAAACGCGTGCAGGATGGAAGCGTGATAGGTGTCCTTGACGTTCTCGAAATAGAGCTTCCAGTTGTTCGGCAAAACCTGCGTCGAGCGGCCGATGATCTTCGGGACCCGGCCCTCCAGCACGCGCTTGACGCCGCCGACCACGACCGGCCCGAGATAAGTTTCGAGATCGGGCACCTCCGGGTCGAACGAGCCGAAGACGAGGCCCGACAATTCGGCGACCTCCAGGCGCTGCAGATGATGCTCGTCCTTGCGGAATTCGGCGGGCATGCCGCCCTGGCGCTTGACGCCCTTCTCGAAGGCGACCCCGGTGAGCCGCCCTTCGAGGTCATAACTCCAGCCGTGATAGATGCAGGTGATCTCCTTCCCGTGGCCCTTTTGCGTCAGACACAACAGGTTGCCGCGATGGGCGCAGCGGTTGACAAACGCATTGACCGCGCCGTCCGCGCCGCGCACGACGATGACCGCAACCTCGCCCACGGTCGTCGCGACCCAGTCGCCAGGCTCCGGGATCTCGGCCGCCAGGCACAGATAATTCCAAGTCGGCCCCTTGAAGATCCGCTCCTGCTCGAGCGCGTACTGCTCGGGATCGGTATAGAGCCGGAACGGCACCTCGCTGATGCCATTCGACGGCCAGAGGGCGGGACGCTCAAATTCGACATCATGCACGGACATCTGTGGCTCCTCGTCGCGGAGGCAATCGTTTCGCGACTATGCGCCGGATCATGGTTCGCGGTCCAGACCGCCGGTCTCCGGGCGAAGCCGTGCGGGTCCGACCACCGCCTCTCGTCATCCCCGGGCTTGTCCCGGGGATCCACGTCTTTCTTTTCGTGGATGGCCGGAACAAGTCCGGCCATGACGATCAGAGGGTAGTGGACCAATTAGTCGGCGCTGCTTTGGTGTTAGCTTGGCTTCGGGCATATCACGCCACTCATTGCCGCAACAGCCGCCTTGCGATGATGACGCGCATGATCTCGTTGGTGCCTTCGAGGATCTGGTGGACGCGGACGTCGCGCAGGTAGCGCTCGATCCCGAAATCCTTGAGGTAGCCGTAGCCGCCGTGGAGTTGGAGGGCCTCGTTGCAGATGTGGAACCCGGCATCGGTGGCGAGGCGCTTGGCCATCGCGCAATGCAGGGTGGCGTCGGGGTCGCCGTTGTCGAGGCTTGCCGCGGCGCGGCGCAGCATGAGGCGGGCGGCGTCGAGCTCGGTCGCCATGTCGGCCAATTTGAATTGCAGGGCCTGGAAATCGGCGAGGCGCGTGCCGAACTGGCGGCGCTCCAGCATGTAGCCACGCGCGGCTTCCCAGCACGCCCGCGCGCCGCCCAGTGAGCAGGCGCCGATATTGAGGCGGCCGCCGTCGAGCCCCATCATCGCGATTGAGAACCCCTCGCCCTCGGCGCCGAGGCGGTTGGCGATGGGCACGCGGCAATCCTCGAAAATGACCATCGCGGTCGGTTGGGTGTGCCAGCCGAGCTTCTTCTCCTCTTTGCCGAAGGAAAGGCCCGGCGTGCCGTTCTCGACGACGAGGCAGGAGATCCCCTTGGGGCCGGGTTCGCCGGTGCGCACCATCGTCACATAGAGATCGCTCCTCCCGCCGCCCGAGATGAAGGCCTTCGTCCCGTTCAAGACGTAATCCTCGCCGTCGCGCCGCGCAGTGGTGGCGAGCGCGGCGGCGTCCGAGCCGCTATTCGGTTCGGTCAGGCAATAGCTGGCGAAATGCTCCATTGTCATGAGCGTGGGCAAAAGCCTTGCGCGCTGCGCCTCGCTGCCGAAGCGGTCGATCATCCAGGCCGCCATGTTGTGGATCGAGAGATAGGCGGCGGTCGAGACGCAGGCGGTCGCGAGCTCCTCGAAGATGATCGTCGCGTCGAGCCGGGAGAGGCCGCTGCCGCCGAACTGGTCCTTTACGTATATCCCGGCAAAGCCGAGGGCGGCGGCCTTTCTGAGCGCCTCCTCGGGAAACTCCTCCCTCTCGTCCCAGCCGGGCGCGTTGGGCAGCCATTCCTCGCGCGCAAACTGCCGCGCCGTATCCTCGAACGCACGCTGCTCGGCGGAGAGATCGAAATCCATGCCAAGAGATTAGGGGAGACGCTGGAAAGACGGCAATGGCCTCCGGGCGAGCCGTGCTACGCTCGCCCTAACAAAACGGGGGACACGATGCCGAGTAGAACATGTGCGCTGGCGCTGGCGGCTTGCGTGGTGCTCGTGGCGGCGCCGGGTGCGGCGCTCGCGCAGCAGTCGGGCGGGGTGCTGCGTATCTATCACCGCGACAGCCCGGCCTCGATGTCGATCCACGAGGAGGCGACGATCTCGACCGTCGCACCGATGATGGCCGTCTTCAACAACCTCGTCCTCTTCGACCAGCACGAAAAGCAGAACCGGCTCGAATTCATCCGCCCCGAATTGGCTGAGAGCTGGGCGTGGAACGCCGACCACACGCGGCTCAGCTTCAAATTGCGCCAGGGCGTCAAATGGCACGACGGCAGGCCCTTCACCGCGGCCGATGTGAAGTGCACCTGGGATCTCTTGGCGGGCAAGGCCAAGGACAAGCTGCGGCTCAACCCGAGGAAGGCCTGGTACCGCAATCTCGACGAGG
This sequence comes from Allostellaceae bacterium, assembly GCA_049801295.1. Taxonomy (GTDB): domain Bacteria; phylum Pseudomonadota; class Alphaproteobacteria; order ATCC43930; family CGMCC-115725; genus DATARH01. The sequence goes on from JBARKH010000492.1 coordinate 7,399, forward strand.
TCGCCACCGACGGCGACTTTGGCGTGACCTTCGTCCTCAAGCGGCCGCAGCCGGCGTTCATCTTTCTTTTGGCGGGCGGCATGTCGCCGGTCTACCCCTGCCACGTCTCGCCGGCGCAGATGCGCCAGCATCCGATCGGCACCGGCCCCTTCAAATTCGTCGAATACAAGCCCAACCAATACATCAAACTGGCGAAGAACCCGGATTACTGGAAACCGGGGCTACCTCACCTCGACGGGATCGAGTGGACGATCGTGCCGAACCGGGCGACCCAGAGTCTCGCGTTTATCGCCGGCAGTTTCGACCTGACCTTCCCCTACGAGGTCACGATCCAGATGACCCACGACATCAAGAGTCAGGCCCCGAGCGCGATCTGCGAAGTTGACCCGACAATGATTTCGTTCAACCTCCTCGTTAATCGCGACACGCCGCCCTTCAACGATCCCGATATCCGCCGGGCGATGATGCTGACGATCGACCGCAAGGCCTTTCTCGACATTACTTCCGAAGGGCAGGGGCAGATCGGCGGCGCGATGCAGTCGCCGCCGGCCGGCTTATGGGGCCTGCCGCCCGAGATCCTGCAAACCCTGCCGGGTTACGGTCCCGACGTCGCGGCGAGCCGCGCCGAAGGCCGGAAGCTCATGGAAAAACACGGCTACGGCCCGGACCACCGGCTCGCCGTCAAGGTCCAGACCCGCAACATCGCCCAATATCGCGACCCGGCGGTCATCCTCATCGACCAGATGAAGCAGATCTACATCGATGGCGAGCTCGACGTGGTGGAGACGGCGAACTGGTTTCCCCGCATCGCCCGCAAGGATTACACGGTGGCGGGCAACCTCACCGGCAGCGGCGTCGACGACCCGGACGCTTATTTCTTCGAGCACTATGCCTGCGGCTCGGAGCGCAACTACACCAACTACTGCAATCCCGAGCTCGAAAAGATGTACCTGCAGCAGTCGGAGGAAGCCGACCAGGAAAAGCGCAAGAAGCTCGTTTGGGAAATCGACAAGCGGCTGACCGAGGACGGCGCCCGGCCGATCGTCTACCGCTACAACCTGGCCACCTGCCATTACCCGCGGGTGCACGGCGTGACGACGATAGTCAACAGCATCTTCAACGGCTGGCGCTTCGAGGACACCTGGCTCGACAAGTAGGGGCGTGGCGACATCTACAAGATGTAGTATGCTTTCGGTGGACGCGCGCGATATCGGGGCGACACCATGGAATTTGTCATCGGCCCGCTGCTGTTGCTGATCGGTCTCGCCGCCGGCGCGGCTGTCGCCTGGTGGCTGCGCGGGCGTGACCTCGCGGCCGAGCGGGAGCAGCACCGCAAGGAGGTCGCGGGGCTGACCGGGCTGCGCGGCGAGATCGAGCAGAGCCTCAAGGCGCTTGCCGCCGATGCGTTGCAGGGCAGCCAGGGTTCCTTCCTCGCCTTGGCTAACGAGGCCTTCGCCCGCCACAAAGCGGGGGCGGACGCCAGTCTCGACCAACGCCAAAAGGCGATCGAGGCGTTGCTCGCCCCGATTCACACGAGCCTCGAAGAATACCGCAAAGGCATCGCGGAGATCGAAAAGTCGCGGCTCGCCGCCTATAGCGGGCTCACCACCGAAGTTCAGGGCCTCGCCCGCATGCACGCCGACGCCAGTGCTCAAACGAGGAAGCTCGTCAACGCCCTGCAGGCGGCGCCGAAAACCCGGGGCCGGTGGGGCGAGCAGCAGCTCCATAACGTCATGGAGCTCTCCGGCATGACCGCCTATGTCGATTATCTGACCGAGAAGACGGTCGATCTCGACGATTCGCGGCTGCGCCCCGATGTCATCATTCGGCTGCCCGGCGACCGCCGGATCGTCGTCGATGCCAAGACCTCGATGGCGGCTTACCTCGACGCCGTCGACGAAACCGAGGACGAGCCCCGCGAGGCGCATCTGCTGCGCCACGCCCGGCAATTGCGCACCCACATGAAGCAGTTGGGCGCGAAAGCCTACTGGAGCGCGCTGCCGTTCACCCCGGATTTTGTCGTCATGTTCATCCCCGGCGAGAATTTCTTCGCCGCCGCGATCGAACGCGATCCCGACCTGTTCGAGGACGCAATCGCCGACCGGGTGCTGATCGTGACCCCGACGACCTTGATCGCGCTCGCGAAGGCGATCGCCTTTGGTTGGCGCCAGGAAAAGCTCGCCGACGACGCCCAGCAGATCCACCGGCTCGGGCGTGAGCTCTACCGGCGCCTTCTGGCGATGGGCGGCCATGTCGTCGATGTCGGCAAGGGGCTGGAAACCGCCGTCAGGCACTACAACAGCTTTGTCGGCAGCCTGGAAAGCCGGGTCATGCCGCAAGCGCGCCGGTTCAACGAGCTTGAGGTCGACGGCACGCAGGATCCTCTGCCCGAACTGAAGCCGATCGAGACCGAGGCGCGTCAGCTTCGTGTCGACGGCGGATCGAACCCGCCCGGCGCCGAAATCATCCCGCTTTCCGGCGAGCGGGCGCAAACCAGCGACTGAGCACCCCTACCCGCTGCCGCCCTCGACGGCGTGGCCCTCGGCGCGCCAGCGCAGCATGCCGCCGGTGAGGTTGGCGACCTCCGTGAACCCGGCCTTCTGCAGGATGTTCGTCGCCTGGGCCGAGCGGCCGCCGGCGCGGCATACCGCGACGATCGGGCGCTCATGCGAGAGTTCGCCGGCACGCCCGGCCAATTCGCCGAGCGGGATCAAGACGGCGCCCGCGATATGGCCCAAGGGGCCGGTGAACTCGGCCGGCTCGCGCACATCGAGGATCTGCACCCTCCCCTCATGCTCGCCCGCATGCTCTTCGAGGCCGAGCGGGTCGATCTCCCACACCCCGGCAAAGCTGTAGCGCAGCGGCGCCCAGCTCGGGTCGGCGGCGATGACGGCCTCGTTTTCCGGCCGGCCGCAGCGCAGATTTGCCGGCACCGCGACATCCATCTGCTTCGGGTGCGCCAGCCCCAGATTGTTCATATAGCCGGTGAAGTCGCCGATGCCGATCTCGCCGCCGATCCGCGGGTTATAGTGGCGCTCCTCGGCGACGCTGGTCACCGTGAGGCCGCGGTAGTCATGGGCGGGGTAGAGGAGGCAGTCGTCGGGGAGCGTAAAGATCTGCTCGTGGATCGAGCGGTACATCGCCGCCGCGTCGCCCTCCTGGAAGTCGGTGCGGCCGGCGCCGCGGATCAGCAGGCAGTCGCCGGTGAAGGCCATGCTGCGGTCGTCGAGCACGTAGGTGACGCAGCCGCTGGTGTGGCCCGGGGTGGCGCGCACCATCAGGCGGCGCCCGCCGAAGACGACAACGTCGTCCTGCGCCAGATAGCGGTCGGCGCCAACGGCGCCGCTCGCCGCCGACAGCATGATCTTGCTGCCAGTGCGCCGCTTCAAGAGGCTGGCGCCGGTGACGTGATCGGCGTGGACATGGGTTTCGAGCGTCGCGAGGAGCGTGAGGCCCAATTCGCCCAACAGCGCCGCATCGCGCCGCACCTGCTCGAACACCGGGTCGATCAACAGGGCCGCCCCGCTGGCCCGGTCGCCCAACAGATAGGTGTAGGTCGAGGATTGCGGATCGAACAGTTGACGAAAAACCAGCATCGCAAACCTCCCCGCCGGCGGCCCGAGTGCCACGCTCGGTGCTCGCCCGATCATTGGATATGCGGCAACTTGGGGAGCGGAGGCAAGCCCCCCGATGGGGTCTCCGTTTGGCGCTGCATCAGCATCCAACGTCCTTCGAGACGGCGCTTCGCGCCCCCTCAGGATGAGGATAAATTATTGATGACCCTAAGAAAAATCTCATCCTGAGGAGCGCCCGGTGGGCGCGTCTCGAAGGACGCACAGCGCCCGGTCTTGGCTGCCGCCAAATGAGGTCCCCCGGTTTCAGGTCGAGCGCGTTGCAGCGCGGCGCGCGCGGCCTTATTTTCGCGCGATCCGCGGCACGCGCCGCTTGTCACTCGGGGTGATCGCGTGACCCAAGACTTTCTGCCGCCGCTCGCGCCCTATCCGACGACACGGCTGCGCCGCAACCGCCGCGATCCGTGGTCGAGGAAGCTCGTTGCCGAGAGCGTATTGAGCGCCGGCGATCTGATCTGGCCGGTCTTCGTGCATGACGAGAAGTCGCGCGCGCCGGTTCCCTCGATGCCCGGCGCCTGGCGCCTCTCGATCGCCGCGCTCGTCGATGCGGCGGGCGAAGCCGCCACGCTCGGCATCCCGACGATCGCGGTCTTTCCGGTGGTCGATCCGGCCTTGAAGGACCCCGAGGGCAGGGAGGCCGTCAACCCCGACAACCTCGTCTGCCGCGCCGTCAGCGCATTAAAAAAGGCGCTGCCCGACCTCGGCGTGTTGTGCGACGTGGCGCTCGACCCGTTTACGTCGCACGGCCATGACGGCGTCATCCGCGACGGCTATGTCGCCAATGACGAGACCGTCGCCATCCTGCAGCGCCAGGCGATCGTCCAGGCCAAGGCCGGCTGCGACATCATCGCGCCTAGCGACATGATGGACGGCCGCGTCGGCGCGGTGCGTCGGGCGCTCGACGAAGCCGGCTACGACCGGGTGCGGATCATGTCCTACGCGGCGAAATATGCCTCGTGCTTCTTCGCACCGTTCCGGGACGCGATCGGTTCGGCGTCCTCGCTCGGCAGCGCCGACAAGCGCACCTACCAGATGGACCCGGCCAACGGCGACGAAGCCCTGCGCGAGGTCGCGCTCGACATCGCCGAGGGCGCCGACATGGTGATGGTGAAGCCGGGCCTCCCCTATCTCGACATCGTGCGCCGGGTGAAGGACGCCTTCCGCATGCCGACCTTCGTCTACCAGGTCTCCGGCGAATATTCGATGATCCGGGCCGCCGCCGAGCGCGGCTGGCTCGACGGCGAGCGGGCGATGCTGGAAAGTCTCCTCTGCTTCAAACGCGCCGGCGCCGACGGCGTCCTGACGTATTTCGCCGTCGACGCCGCCAAACGGTTGAAAGCGGGGTGAGGTATGCGGATCGAAGCGACGCCCGAGAACGACACGTAACCGCGATTCTGGAAACGGCGGCGTTTGCCGCCCTAGCTGCGTTTATGGTGGGCAACAATTTCGCCGTTATACTGGTCACAGATGGGTAGTTTTTCTCCGATTTTTGGGACGTAAAGAAAACAGAAACCCGTTTCTCTCGGCTTTCCAAACACGTCGCAATAATCGAGATGACCATATAAATATATAGTGGATGTTGCATTTGTAGCGGCACGGAATCGAGCGATATCATGGTCAATTGGACCGTTGCCCTCGCGATGTTTGTCCCGCGCAAGTTCGCTGGTGCTGACAATATTGGTAGCCCCAGCGGGGACGACTCCACTGGGAGAATAGTCCGGGAATTCGAAAATTTTGGGCAACGGCGCGTCCTTTGAGGGAATCACCCACCAATTGGTTTTGAAACGTATCGCCCGTGCTGGGGTCTGACCGGCGTTTTCAAATCGGATGTGGATGAAATTTCGGCCCGGATAGCGCGTGGGGCTAACCGGCCCAACGGTCGTGCAGTCTGGACAGACCACCTCAATGTCCGTCAGTTCAAGGTATGCCCGCAACTCGCGTTGTTCGGTATCTCTTGCGATCCAAGCCTGCCACCCGCTGAAACCGGCGGCAAAGGAAGAGGCGAGGAAGGCCAAGCTAGCCAATGCAACCGCAGCATATTCGAGCCAGTGGCGGGGGTCCTTGCGGGAGCTACCGCAATTGTCGGTGGCAACTGGTACGCCGTCCCCATCGGGCGACTGTGGCGCGGTTAACCCGGTCATTGTACAAACGAGTTTACCACGTTTCGTTTACAGCGCGCTTCGACGGCTGCTCCCGCCGCCGTCGATCGTGATGATCGTGCCGGTGGTGTAGGCCGAGCGGTCGCTGGCGAGGAAGGCGGCCATGTAGCCGATCTCCTCGGGTTTGGCGGCGCGGCCGAAGGCCAAGGGCTTCATGAGGTCAGTCCATTTTTCGGGGTCGCCGAAATTGGATTGAGCGCGCGTTTTCATCAGGGTGATCAGGCGCTCGGTCATGACCGGGCCGGGGTTGATCCCGATGACGCGGAGGTTGTCGCGCGGCGCCGTGCCGCCGATCGCCCGGGTGAAGGCCATCAGCGAGGCGTTGCCCGAGGAACCGGCGACGTAATCGAAATCGGGGTTTTCGCCGGCTGCGCCGAGGATGTTGATGATCGTGCCCTTCCGGCGCGCGGCCATCAGTGCATAAAACCGCCGCGTCATGTTGATGTAGCCGAACACCTTCAAATCCCAGGCTTCGCGCCAGCGCGCTTCGTCGATCTGGGCGATGTTGCCGCCCGGGATCGCCCCGGCATTGTTGATGAGAATATCGATGTCGGGGCACTCGGCGGCGAGTTTGTCGACATTCTTGCCGTCCGACAAATCGAGCGCGTAATAGCGCACCGCGACATTGTGCTCGCCGGCGATTTTCGCGCGCACGGCGTCGAGGTCGGCTTCGGTGCGCGACACCAGGACGATATCGCAGCCTTCCTCGGCCAAGACCTCGGCGCAGGCTCGCCCGATCCCCTTCGAGGCGCCGGTAATCAGCGCCTTGCATCCTCTGAGACCCAGATCCATCGCATCCTCCCAAGACTTCAGCGAGTGTTGACCGATGCGCTGCGGCTGGTGCCGCCGCCATCGACAGTGATGATCGTGCCGGTGGTGTAGGCCGAGCGGTCGGAGGCTAGAAAGGCCGCCATGTCGGCGATCTCGCGCGGGGTCGCGGCGCGGCCGAAGGCCATGCCCCGGGTCAGTTCGCGCCAGCGTTCGGCATCGCCCAGTTGCGCCTGCGCCTCGCGCTTGAGGCGGGTCACCATCCGGTCGGTCTCTACGGGGCCGGGGTTGATGCCAACGACCCTCAGCCCATCGCGCGGCGCGGCGCCGCCCATCGCCCGGGTGAACGCCATCAATGAGGCATTGCCCGAGGACCCCGCCGCATACTCCGACTGCACACTCTCGCCGGCGGAGCCGATGATATTGATGATGACGCCGCTCTTGCGCGCCGCCATCAGCGCGTAGAAGCGCCGCGTCATGTTGATGTAGCCGAAGACCTTCAGATCCCAGGCCTCGCGCCAGCGTACTTCGTCGATGTCGGCGATCGTGCCGCGCGGGATCGCCCCGGCATTGTTGACCAGGAGATCGGTGTCGGCGCATTCGGCCGCCAGCCGGTCGACATTCCGGCTGTCGGCGAGGTCCATCGCGTAGACGCGCACCGCGACATTGCTCTGCCCGAGGATTTTGGCGCGCGCCGCATCGAGATCGGCTTGCGTGCGCGACACCATGACAACATCGCAGCCTTCTTCCGCCAGGACTTCGGCGCAGGCCCGCCCGATCCCCCGCGACGCGCCGGTGACCAGCGCCTTCCTCCCGCGCAGCCCGAGATCCATGCGGTTCCCCCGTCTCTTAAACGTCATGACCGGGCTTGACCCGGTCATCCACGGAAGCGCCGCAACGCCCACGTGGATGGCCGGATCAAGTCCGGCCATGACGGTTGGGATGGGATTGATAACACAGCTGCCAGGTTCGGTCAGTTGGCTATTCCAGCTTGATCCAGGTCAGTTCGTGCTTGTTGTGAAAGAGATGGCGCAGCGTCGAGCCGGGGATCGCGGCGAACCGCGCCGCAATTCCATGATCGGTTTCACCCTGAAACTTGATCGTGCAGACAAAGCGGCGGCAGGTGCCGGCAGCAAGCCAGCGCTCGACGAGCGCGAGAAGCCGCGCCGGGTAGCACGCGATATCAGAGAACAGCCAGTCGACTGGCCCCAGCGAGGCTGGGTCGAGGGCAAACGCGCTGTCGCGGCGCTGCTCGATGCCGGGGAGAAGCGCGACCTCGGGCGCGAGCGGCGCCTTGTCGACGCTGATCACCCGCGCCCCCAGGCGCGCCAACACCCAGCTCCAGCCGCCCGGGCTGCTGCCGAGATCGAGGCAGGTTTCGCCCGGGCCGGGATATCGCCCGATCAGCGTCAAGGCCTCCCATAATTTCAGATAGGCCCGGTTCGGCGGACCGCTGCGGTCCGGGACAAAACGCGCCTCGCCATTCGGAAACGGGCTCGTGCAGTGGGGCGATGCGAGGATCGTGTTGGTGTCGAGCAAAGTCCACGAGCCGAGCGGCGCGGTCGGCGCCGGGGTTCCGAACACGAGCGGCTTGGCCGACACTACCGGAAGCCTTGCCTCAATCAGCATGGCGCGGCGATGGAGGCGTGGCGCGTAGGGCGCCCAATTGCGCTGGATCGCGCGCAATTTGCGCGCGGCCTCGCCAATCGAGGCGATCGGGATCTGTTGCGGATCAAGCCAGATGTTCTGCGCCCAGGCGGCAGCGCGCGGGGCCCCGGCCGCGACCAGCAGGCGCTCGCAGGCGAATTCCACCTCCCCGATTTCGTGCATCAGCTCGGCGGCGAACCCTTCGGCCGCGAGATAGGCGGTGCGCTCGGGCAGCGTCGCCTCGCCGGCTGGAGATTGCGAGGCTGGGTTTATGTCGTGCGTCCTTCGAGACACCCGCTGCGCGGGCGAACGAGCTTGGCGGGATGCGCCGATTTTGCCAAAGTACCGTGATGCCGACCGCCATGCACCCCGATCACGGGATTGCCGCCCTTGCCCGCCTGATCGACGAAGCGCGCCGTGCGGTCGTCTTCACCGGCGCGGGGATCAGCACCGAATCGGGGATCCCGGATTTCCGCAGCCCCGGCGGCATCTGGACCCAGATGGCCCCCATATATTTCGACGATTTTCTGGCCTCCGAGGCGGCGCGGCGCGAGACCTGGCGGCGCCGCTTTGCGATGGAAGATCACTTCGGGCGCGCCGAGCCCAATCGCGGCCACCGCGCGGTCGACGCGCTGGTGCGGCGCGGCAAGGTCAGCTCGGTCATCACCCAGAATATCGACGGGCTGCACCAGGCCTCCGGAATCTCCCCTGAGAAAATCATCGAGCTGCATGGCAACACCACCTACGCCACCTGCCTCGATTGCGGGACCAGGCATGAGCTGGCAGACATTCGCGTCGCCTTCGAGCGGGACGGCAAAGCGCCCTCTTGCGTGCGCTGCCGCGGCATGGTCAAGACCGCGACGATCTCGTTCGGCCAGGCGATGCCGCAGGCCGAGATGCGCCGCGCCGAAATCGAGACCTTGGCCACCGATTTGTTCATCGTGCTCGGGTCCTCGCTGGTGGTGTATCCGGCAGCCGGGTTTCCCGAGCTCGCCAAGCGCAACGGCGCCACGCTCGCGATCGTCAACCGCGAGCCGACCGGGCTCGACGAAATCGCCGATCTGGTGATCCACCAGGGGATTGGCGATACGCTCGGCGCCGCGGTCGGGGTCAATTAACGCGATGGGAGGCTGAAATGCGGCTCGATGGCAAGGTCGCTCTGATCACCGGCGGCGCCTCGGGGATGGGGGCCAGCATGGCGCGGATCTTTGCCGGCGAAGGCGCCAAAATCGTCGTCGCCGACATGCTCGAAGAGGAAGGCAAAAAGCTCGTCGGCGAGATCACCCACGCCAATGGCGCCGCGATCTTCCAGAAGCTCGACGTCACCAGCGAAGCCGAGTGGCAGGCGGCGATCGCCGCGACGCTCGCCGCCTTCGGCAAGCTCGACATCCTCGTCAACGATGCCGGGATCAGCGGCAGCGCGGTCGACGATCTCTTCGATACCGCGGCTTGGGAACGCCTGATGGCGGTCAACGCGACCGGCACCTTCCTCGGCATGAAATTCGCGATTCCGGCGATGCAGAAGGCGGGTGGCGGCTCGATCGTCAACATCTCGTCAATCTCCGGGGTCACCGGCCAGCGCGGCATCCATGTCGGCTACAACGCCTCCAAGGGCGCGATCCGCACCCTCACCAAGGCGGCCGCCGTGCAGCACGGGCGCGACAACATCCGGGTCAATTCGGTCCATCCGGGCCTCATGCCGCCGATGCGAACTTCGGGGCGCACGGCCGACCCGGCGGTGCGCGCGAAGATGCTCGAAGGCGTGCCGCTGCGCCGCGCCGGCCGGGTCGAGGAGGTCGCCAATGCGGTCCTCTTCCTTGCCTCGGACGAGGCCTCCTACATCACCGGAACCGAGCTCTATGTCGATGGCGGCTTTCTCGCCGTGTAATCGGCGCTCTCCCGTCGTTCCCGCGAAAGCGGGAATCCAGGGCAACCGCTGTGCCGCCAGCCCTGGCCCCCCGCCTTCGCGGGGGTGACGGATAAATTTGTTTGGGGTCGGTCACCGAGGAGAACGACAATGTCCTACACGCTCGATGCGTTCTGCCGCGATTGCCATGAAGCGCTCAAGGCCGATACCGGCCCGGGCGGGCGCGAGAGCGTCTCGACCGGCCCAGGCTGAGCCAGCGACGCACTCGGGGGCGGCGGGCGACCTTAGGCGGCGGTCTTCTCCCACGCGGCCGCACAGTCGCGAACGAACTGCGGCATCAGGGCCGGTGCGATCGGCCGGCTGATGTAATAGCCCTGCACCGTGTCGCAGCCCATGTCGATCAGGGTCTTCAGCGCGGCGTTGTCCTCGACACCCTCGGCGACGCTCTTCAGCCCGAGCTTGCGCGCCAGATCGATGATGATCTCGACGATGACCCGGCAACCGGCATTGCGCATCATTTGGGTGACAAACGAGAGGTCTATCTTGATCTCCGAGAACGGCATCGTTTGCAATTGTACGAGCGAGGAGTATCCGGTGCCAAAATCATCGATCGACAGATTGAAACCCTTGAGACGCAACCGGGTGAGGACGTCCATCATCTGCATCCCTTCGCGCATCGCGCCGGTTTCGGTGAGTTCGAGGGTCAGAAACGCCGGGTCGCTTCCGGCGGTTCGGCAGTGTTGCTCCAGGCGATCCGGCAGATCGAGATCCGCCAGGTCGCTCGCTGAAAAATTCACGGCGACCGCGACTTCGAGGCCAAGATTTTCGGCCCGCCAGCTTGCCGCTTGCGCCGCCGCGGTGGCGACGACCCAATCGGTCACGCCATGGATGAGGCCGGTCTCTTCCGCGAGCGCGATGAACTGGTTCGGTTGGATGGTCCCTCGCGTGGGATGACGCCAGCGCACGAGCGCTTCGGCGCCGGTAATCCGCCCAAGGCGGCAATCGAGTTTCGGTTGATATTCGAGGAAGAGCTGATCGGTCGCGAGCGCATCCTCGAGATGTGCGGCTAGCAACGGTTTTGACACCTGCTTGAACCCGTCGAGCCGTTCCCGCAGATGCTCCACACGTATCGGCTTCGGCAGCGCGTCGCTCATATTGAGACCGCGGTCGCGGCCGAGCTGCATCGCCGCCTCCAATACTTTTGGGTCTGAGCCGCTGGTCAGAACGACATTCGCGGGGCAGTTGTCGGCCGCGAGGGTGCGGAGCAGTTGGACGCCGTCGGTGCCGGGCATTTTCAGGTCGAGCATGATGACCGTCGGGTGCCAGCGCCGCGCCGCGTCCATGAAAACAGCGGGATCGGCGGTAATGACCACATCGAACCCTGAAGCCTCGGCGACTCTTTTGACGAGTTGCCCCAAGGCCGGCTCGTCGTCGATCACCAGCAACCGGTCGCCAAAGTGGTTGTCTGATGGCGCAAGCTCCCGTATTCCGCCGCATGCGATATTGTCGCAGGCAAGGTAGAAGGATACAATTATAAAGAGAGTACGAACCGAATTTCTAGGGGTATACCCCTATAGATTGTGATTGCTCTATGATTTAGGATGGTGTTCCGCCTCCATTTTACCGAGCGCGGCTGCGGGGGCGCCGGCAGGGCAGGCATCCGAATTTGCGAGTGAATCATGAAAAATTTAGCGGCTTCTCCAAGCGGGCGTCACATTGGTCGCGAGATATGGGCGTGGCTTCACCGCGCTCCAGGGCGCACAGATGCGACGTGGGCGGCGGACCCTTATCGAACCCCGGCCGAGGCGCGGGCGGAAAAGCATCTGGAACAGATGGAGGGTCGCTACCGCGGCCTGCTGGAGGCGGCCCCGGATGCGATGGTGGTGGTCAATGAGGCCGGCGACATCGTCCTTCTCAATCTTCAGGCGGAGAAGCAATTCGGCTACCCGCGCCACGAACTGGTGGGGCAGCCGGTCAAGAACATCATTCCGGACGGCTTTGCCGAGCGACTGGTCGCGGACGATCTCCGGTCCCCGGAAGATGCACTGGCGCAGCAGATCGGCACCGGGATCGAACTGACCGGGCGGCGGAAGGATGGCAGCGAGTTTCCCATCGAACTTATGCTGAGCCCGCTGGCAAGCGCCGAAGGCATCCTGGTGACCGCGGCGATACGCGACATCAGCGTGCGCAAGGTGGCGGAAAAGCATCTGGCGCAGATGGATGGCCGCTACCGCGGCCTGCTGGAGGCGGCTCCGGATGCGATGGTGGTGGTCAACGAGGCCGGCGTCATCATCCTTCTCAATCTTCAGGCGGAAAAGCAATTCGGCTACCCGCGCGACGAACTCGTGGGGCAACCGGTCAAGAACATCATTCCGGACGGCTTTGCCGAGCGATTGGTCGCGGACGATCTTCGCTCCCCGGAAGATGCGCTGGCGCAGCAGATCGGCACCGGGATCGAATTGACCGGGCGGCGAAAGGATAGCAGCGAGTTTCCCATCGAACTTATGCTGAGCCCGCTGGAGAGTGCCGAAGGAATTCTGGTGACGGCGGCGGTCCGCGACATCAGCGTGCGCAAGGCTGCAGAGCAGCATCTGAGCGAAAGCGAGGACCAACTCCGCCAGGCGCAGAAGATGGAGGCGATCGGCAACCTTACCGGCGGCATGGCGCATGATTTCAACAATCTGCTTGGTATTATCATCGGAAACCTCGATCTGCTGCGGGATCGGCAAGGCGCCGATCCCGATGCGGACGAGCTCAGCCGCGAGGCCCTCGATGCGGCGTTGCGCGGCGCCGATCTAACCCGGCGGTTGCTCGCCTTCGCGCGTCGCCAACCCCTCAAGCCCGCACGAACCGATGTCAACGCGCTGATCGCCGGGATCGTCAGGCTGCTGGAGCGGACGCTTGGCGAGGAGACCCAGATCACTTTGGACCTCGATCCCGAGATCTGGCCTGTGATCGTAGACCCGGCGCAGCTCGAATCGAGCCTGACCAATCTGGGCACCAATGCACGCGACGCGATGCCTGGCGGTGGCCAATTGAGAATTGCGACGGGGAACAGAGTTTTGGACGCAGACTACGCTTCGCAACATGCCGAGGTGCAGTCGGGCGATTATGTGATAATCGAGATCAGCGATAGCGGAACCGGCATGGCCCTGGAGATAGCGGACCATGTTTTCGAGCCCTTCTTCACGACCAAGGAACTAGGCAAGGGGACCGGGCTTGGGCTGAGCATGGTCTTTGGTTTCATCAGGCAGTCGGGCGGGCACGTCAGCCTCTACAGCGAAGTCGGGATCGGAACGATCTTTCGCCTCTATTTGCCGCGCGCCAAATGCAGTGCGGAGGCGAGCGCGGCGGTCTCGCCGGCCGCGCTCGTTCGCGGCAGCGGTGAGACCGTGCTTGCAGTCGAAGACAATCCGAGCCTGCGCCGCGTGGTCGTGCGGCAACTCACCGAACTGGGCTATCGTGTCCTCGAGGCGGAAGATGCGGCGAGCGCGCTCCACGTCCTCGAGAGCGACCCGGTCGATCTCCTGTTCACCGATGTCGTCATACCCGGCGGGACCAGCGGCTACGATATCGCCCACACCGCCCTGGCGCGCTGGCCGGCGATCAAGATCATCCTGACCTCCGGCTTTCCCGAACACCGGATCGCCGGCGACGCGGATGCGGCCAAGCTGCGGCTGTTAAGCAAGCCATACCGCCGAGACGATCTCGGCCGAATGGTTCGCGAGGTTCTCGATTCCTGAGGCCCGCAGCCGGCCGATCCGGCCGACTGCATCACTCGGCGGCGGCGCTTTCGCTTGCCTCTGCGCCGATCAGGTTGTCCTTCATATGGCTGAGCGCCCGCATCAGCATCTCGCGCGCGGCCGGGGGTAGCCCGGCGCAGGCCGCCTCGCGGGTCTCGGCATTTATTGCCAGAACCCGGGAGACCACGCCCCAGGCCAGCGGCGTCAGCCATAATGTGTGCACCCGCCGGTCGGTCGGATGTGGGCGGCGCACGACGAGCCCCTCCTCGTGCAGCCGGTCGAGGATGCGCACGAGCGCGATCGGCTCGATGTCGAGCATGGTCGCGACCGCGGCCTGGCTCAGCCCCTCGTTGCGGGCGATATGGAGGAGCGCACGGGCCTGCTCGCGGGTGATCAAGAGCCCGGTTTGCCGGGCGCGCCGCTCGAAGCGGCGACGCATCAGCCGCGCGACATCGCGCATCATCGCGC
>JBARKH010000493.1:0-5023 GCA_049801295.1 Allostellaceae bacterium
GGCTTGCACCTCTCCGAGACGCTGCCGCCGCTCGGCGCGATGATCGAGGTGCCGGGCGCCGCGCTCGCGGCCGACGCGCTCGCCGGGGAAGCGGATTTTTTCGCGATCGGCACCAATGATTTGATCCAGTACACACTGGCCGTCGACCGCTCCGACGAGCAGGTCGCCCATCTCTACAACCCGCTCCACCCGGCGGTTCTGCGGCTCATTCAGTTCGCCGTCGAGGCGGCGACGCGCCGGCGCATCCCGATCAGCGTCTGCGGCGAGATCGCCGGCGACCCGCGCTATGCCGCGCTTCTCCTCGGGCTGGGGCTGCGCGAATTGTCGATGTCGCCGCAAAGTATCCCGCGGGTGAAGCAGCGCATCCGCAGCCTCGACATGGTGGCCGCGACCAGGCGCGCCCGGGCGATCATGGACCAAGCCGATTCCGACCACATCGCCGCCCTCCTCGACGATTTCAACGCGATGGCCGAGCCGGCGTAATTCCCTGCAATTCCCTGTCAACAGGGAATTTTTCGGCTGCTTCCGCTTAAACCTTTGCAATCTCTTGATAGTCGGCCCGGATCGCGGTGCAACGCAGGCAATTTTTTGCGGCCCCGCAGGGAATTTTTTCACCGCAGCAGGGAATTGGCGGTTGAGGGCAGCATCGTACCGTTTCTGCTTTGTTCCTCCAGGAGATAGTGATTGGCCCGCGCGGACGCAACCCGCAATCGCGGCTGCGTCGCGTTACCGCACCCGCCGCCGGCAGAGCGCCCGCCGGGTCGTCAGGCGACCACGAGATCGGCCACCAGCTCCTTGCCGCGGGTCTCCGGGCTGAACGCCATCGCGAGGAGCAGGCTGGCGCAGGCGACCGTGGTCGCGATCAGCATCGGGATCGCGAAGCCGAGATGCATGTTGATCGCGAGATAGGTGAGGCCAGGCCCAACGAGGCCGCCCCAGATCGCACCCTGGTGATAGACGAAGCCGCCGGCCGTCGCCCGCACCTCGGTCGGGAACCGCTCGGCCAGGTAATGCGGGTATTGGGTGTGCATGCCGCCGGCGCCGAAGAAACCTTGCAAGGCAAAGAAGATGACGATCATCGTGTAGTCGGTGGTCATCAGATATAGCGGCGCGACCGGGATCGTCAGAGCGCAGGTCAGCATGATCGCCCAGCGGCGACCGATGCGGTCGGCGAACCAGCCCCACAGCACCCCTGAGAGGAAGAAAGCCAGGCTCTGCAACAATATCGGCAACGCCACCAGCCCGGGGCTCAGATGCAGGTCCCGCTGCAGGTAGGACGGAAACAACCCGCCGATCGAATAGCCGACGACAAAGGCGCTGGCCATCATCCAGCACGCGGTCAGCGTATTGCCGAGCATGTTCCGCTTGAAGATTTTGAGGAGCGGCACACGAACCTCGCGGTTCTGGGTGCGCTGCAGCCGCCGGTTTTCGAGCCAAACCGGCGGCTCATTGACGTAGATCCGCACGTAGATGATCAGAAGGGCCGGCAGGACGCCGATTGCCAAGAGGCCGCGCCAGCCGATCGACGTGTAGAGGAGCCCATAAGCCGCGCTCGACAGCACGGCGCCGAGCCCCCAAGAGGCTTGCAGAACGCTGCCCATCAAGCCGCGTGAGCGCTGCGGCCAGTTCTCCATCGCCAAGGCGGCGCCGACCGGCCATTCCGCCCCCATGCCGATGCCCAACAGCGCCCGGAACAGGAAGAGGAACCAGAAGACCGGGGAAAAGGCGGCAATAAAATTACAGGCCGAGTACCAGCCGATCGAGATCATCAACGGCGTCTTGCGCCCGATGCGGTCGGCCAGCCAGCCCGAGGCGGTGGCTCCGACCAGCCGCATCCACAACGTGATCGTGAAGACGGCGGTGACCTCGGTCAGCGGAACCTTAAATTCCTGCGCGATCGGGACCATGATCAAGAGGAAGATCGTGAAGTCGAAGGCGTCGAGCGTCCAGCCAAGCCAGGCGGCCACCCAGGTCATCCATTGATCTTTGGTCGGTTCTTTCCACCACGGAATCGGGGTCCCCGTGGCCGCTGCCGTCGTCGCCATAGCGCACCTCGCCTGTTCGGGCGGCTCGTTTGCCGAGCCTTGTCGCCACTATACGGGCGCCAGTCGCATATGTCATGCGCATTTGTCGCAGTCGCAGGCCGATTGCCGGAGGCTCCTCGTCGGCAGCGGACTGTCGGTTCCGCCGCCTACGCCAATCGGCGCGATTCCGGGAAAACGACGTGGGTCGGGGCTTCAGCAGTCCTACCGAAGACGACCGCTCTCAGTGCTCAGGCCCCAATCCCGTTGCCGATTCGCGCGACCAATCGATCGCGCTCACTGAGTGCGGCGTCAAGTTCCTCGGTAAGCGCGTTCAACCGCTCAACATTTCCGTGCATTTTTGCTGCCGAACGTTGAGCCTGCAGGATACCGACCTGCGCGACGATCGCGTCCAGTTCAACCCACTCAAACGACAGTGCCGTTTTCTCGCTGAGCGCGCCAAACGAGCGATCGCTGATCAGGCCGGAAACGCCGATCATGGCATTGGCCGGTGTATGAGGCTCGTTGCCTTTAGCCGCGGGCTCCGATTTAGACCCCTTGGTGGCTTCGGCCTCTACCTCCGCCGCATTCAGCCGCTCCTCGTTTCGCTGCAGCTCGGCGAATGCACGACTTGCGCGCAGGATGTAGCGGAGGCGGTGGCCCAGGACGAGCCAGTTGACCGGTTTTGGCACGAAGTCGGTCGCACCGGCATCATAGGCGCGCACAATCGACTCGATGTCGTCGGTTCCCGTCGCCACAACGATGGGCACATCGGCCGATCGAGCATGGCCGCGCAATTCGCGGCACAACCCGTACCCGTCCATGCGCGGCATCATCAGGTCGACGAGCAGCAGGTCGGGGCGGTGCTCTCCATAGAGCTGGCAGCCTTCCACGCCATCGGCGGCCTCGATCACATCGAAGCCCTTATGCTCCAGCGCCGCGCGCATCAGCAACCGTTGGCCCGGATCATCATCAACGATGAGGATCGATGCTGTCGGGCTAGCTTCGGCCTCGCCCATCGGCGGTCCCCACGCGCTGTGGCGCGCGTCGTCGATTGGCGTGCTTGAAGTTCCCGCTAAGTGCTGTGCCATCCCGCTTGTCGTCCGATTGGTTTTAGGCGGTGATCGTCGCCTTTATTGGTTTAAACTTGCTGAACGACAGTGGTTGGGACCGCTTCTGGCGGCACCGACGCGACAAAAAGGCGCCAGCTATTGGCAGAAGCTGCCCCACGACGGACGGGGGCGGTCTGGAGCGGGGGTTCGCGCCGAGGCGCGGCTGATATGTCCGGCGTTGACGACTTAAAGATATCTTTATATCTTTGAATTCGAGATTGGTCGGCGTCGCCCCCCCGATCTGTCACCTCCGGGCCCGATCCGAGGGTCCGTGGAGGGTGGGGCCGCGCCCGGCCACGACGCTGGAATGGGGCGGCGTCGGGTCTAACAGTGCCTGCTTCAGGAGTTTTGCGGATGCCCGAATTTACCGATTACAAAGTCGCCGATATCGCGCTTGCCGGGTGGGGGCGGCGCGAGATCGCGATCGCCGAAACCGAGATGCCCGGGCTGATGGCGCTGCGCGAGGAGTTTGGCGTGGCGCGGCCGCTCGCCGGGGCGCGGATCGTCGGCTGCCTTCATATGACGATCCAGACCGCGGTCTTGATCGAGACCCTGGTACATCTCGGCGCCAGCGTGCGCTGGAGCTCGTGCAACATCTTTTCAACCCAGGACCATGCCGCCTCCGCGATCGCGGCCGTCGGCATCCCGGTCTTCGCCTGGAAGGGCGAGAGCGAGGAGGAATACAATTGGTGCATCGAAGAGACCTTGCGCGGGCCTGATGGGTGGACGCCCAACATGGTGCTCGACGACGGGGGCGATGCAACGAAGATCATCCACGACCGCCATCCGCATCTCTTGAATGAGATCCGCGGTATCTCGGAAGAGACCACGACCGGGGTCAACCGGCTCTACGAGATGGTGCGCGACGGCACGCTGAAAGCACCGGCGTTCAACGTCAACGACAGCGTCACCAAGTCGAAATTCGACAATCTTTACGGCGTGCGCGAGAGCCTCGTTGACGGGATCAAGCGCGCCACCGATGTGATGGTGGCCGGCAAGATGGCGGTGGTCTGCGGCTTCGGCAATGTCGGCAAGGGCTCGGCGGCGAGCCTCAGAAGCCAGGGCGCGCGCGTCATGGTGACCGAGATCGACCCGATCTGCGCGCTCCAGGCGGCGATGGAGGGCTATGAGGTCACGACGATGGACGAGGCCGCGTCGCGGGCCGACATTTTTGTCACCGCGACCGGCAATGTCGACGTCATCACCCTCGATCACATGCGGCAGATGAAGGACCGCGCGATCGTCTGCAACATCGGCCATTTCGACAGCGAGATCCAAATCGATTCGCTGCGCAACTATGTCTGGGAAGAAGTGAAGCCACAGGTCGACGAGGTCGTCTTCCCCGACGGCAAGCGCCTGATCGTCCTGGCCAAGGGGCGCCTCGTCAATCTCGGCTGCGCGACCGGCCATCCGAGCTTTGTGATGAGCGCCTCCTTCACCAACCAGGTTCTGGCGCAGATCGAGCTGTGGAACAACCACGGCAATTATGAGAACAAGGTCTATGTTTTACCCAAGCACCTCGACGAAAAGGTGGCGCAGCTCCATCTCGACAAGCTCGGCGCCAAGCTGACCCAGCTGAGCCCGGCCCAGGCCACCTATCTCGGCGTTCCCGGCGCGGGCCCGTTCAAGCCGGAGTATTACCGCTACTGATCGAGGCCGCGCCGGAACCGCGGGGTGTCGGGGCGAGTCAGAGGGCTGGCCCCTTTTCTTTTCGACGAGAACACCGGATTATTCAGTCAGGCGCAAGCCGTGCCCAGAGGTTGAGCGCGCCGCGTCGAGAGGCGGCACATAGTGATCGAGTTCGCTGCCGGGATTTTCCTCCTCGCCGCTGTGGTGTGCGCTGCCCTGTGGTGGCGCGCGCGGGCCGCGTGGCGCGCGGCGATCCTGGCC
>JBARKH010000494.1:0-2634 GCA_049801295.1 Allostellaceae bacterium
GGCCAGGAGTTTCCGCTCGAGGATGGCAACAATCTCGTCGGCCGATGGGATCCCGAGACCGGCGCGTTTCCCGAGGTCGACCTCGATCAGGACGATCCCGAGGCCAAGATCTCGCGCAAACACGCGCTCATCCGGTTTGAGGCCGGCAAGATCACGGTCGAGGATATCGGCAGTCTCAACGGCACCTATGTTAATCGCCAGCCGCGCCTGATGCCTGGCAATCCGGTCGAGCTGAAATCGGGTGACGAGATCATTATCGGCAAAACGTTTCTCAAGTTGGTCGTCGAGCCGGTTTCCTAGGCCGGGGCGCGTGAGATGCCACGCCGAGGCCCGGTCGGGGAGCCGGGCCTTTGCTGTCTCGGCGCCAGCGTCGATCGATAAGTCATCATGAAACCGGGTGAGCAGCTTCCCGCCGGTCAGATGCTCGATGGCCGTTACCGTGTACACAAGGTACTCGGCCAGGGCGGGATGGGACGGGTCTATCTCGCCAACGACACCCGGCTGGCCAACCGGCCTGTCGCCGCCAAGGAGATGATCATCGGCGACGGGATCGCGGAGAAGAAGGCGATCGAGGACTTCGCGCGCGAGGCCCGCGTGCTTGCCGCGCTCGCACATCCGGGCATCCCCAACGTCATCGACTACTTCGCCGAGAACAATCGCCATTACCTCGTGATGGAGTTCGTGGCGGGCGGCGATTTGCAGGGCATGCTCGACAAGCTGGGGCCCAAGGGCAAGTTGCCCGAGACGCGGGTGCTGCGCTGGGCGCGCCAGATGCTCGATGTGCTCAGTTTTCTGCACAGCCAGGCGCCGCCGATCATCTATCGCGACCTCAAGCCCGGCAACATCATGATCGACAAGGACGGCCGCGCGATGCTGATCGACTTCGGCATCGCGCGCTTCCTGCCGCCGGGCGGACGCGGCACGCTAATCGGCTCGGTCGGCTACGCGCCGCCCGAGCAGTACATGGGCAAGGTCGAGCCGCGCTCGGACCTCTACTCGCTCGCCGCCACGATGCATCATCTGCTGAGCGGCCGCGACCCGCAGCTCGAGCCGCCGTTCAGCTTTCCGCCGCTGCGCGATCTGAGCCCCGAGGTCTCGGTCAAGACCGCCGAGGTCGTGATGCGCGCGCTCGACAAGGACGTCGAAAAGCGTCCGCCCTCGGCGCGCGACATGATGCATGCGCTGCCGGACCCCGGTCCCGAGCCCAAGGCCTCCGGCGCGCTGGGTTCCAACGCCGGCAATGCCGCACCGATCGCCTCGATGCGGACCGTGGTGCTCGACCGTCCGCAATCAGGCGGCTCGCCCGGAGTCGGCGTGCAGCCCGCTGCAAGCGGCAGGCGTTTTGGCGCGACCCCATCCGCGGGCGGCAGCGCGTCCGCGAAACCGTCGCTCACGAACATGCCGACGGTGGTGCTGGGCTCCGAACCTCGAGGATCTGCCGCTGCCGCGCCTCCGTCTGCGTCACGACTGGCAACGCCGCCGACTCTCGCCTCGAGCACGGCGGCGGGCGTCGCCAAGGTAAAGTCGCTGGCACGGTCGGCCCGGGCGATGGCGCAGAGGGCCGCGGCGAAGATACCGGCGCAGCAATCGTTGTTCGCCAAGCCGGCCGGGGTTTCCTCGACCGCGAAGACCCAGGACTTAAGCGGCAGGGCCAAGGCGGTGGCCGAGGCGGCGCCCGTCGCCGCACCCTCGAAGAGCGAATCGATCTCAAAAAATGTCCGCGCTCAAAATGTTCCCTCAGGAACAAATGCGGACTCATCGAAGGGCGCGGCGCCCTCGGGCAAGCCGCTCGCATCTTCGAGTATATCTTCGGGGTCGCGGGCCGCGATCGGCAGGAAGGCGGCTCAAAACGGGGCCGCGCCGATGGCCTCGGATGCGCAAACCGACGCGGGCGCATGGCTGGTTGCGAGCGGCAGCGCGCCACGCTTCGGCCTGATGCAGGGCCGCACGATTGTCGGACGCGCGCTCGGCGGCGAGGACCCCGATGTCGATCTCGGCAAGCTCAAGGGTATCGCCGATCGCGTCTCGCGCCGCCATGCCGAGATCATCAAGCACGGCGCTGACTACTTCATCCGCGATCTTGGCAGCCTCAACGGCACCTACATCACCGGCCGCGGACGCCTGGGTCGCGATCAGCTCTACAAGCTCAAAGATCGCGACCAGGTGGTGTTCGGCAGCGCTAAACTGGAGTTTCGAAAGGGCTAAATGCCCCAAGGGCCAAGTTGATGATAACGTGCCCCGAGTGCGGCCAGACGGCTCCCGACGACGCCAAGTTTTGCGATCGCTGCGGCCAGGGACTGGCGAAGTCGGCCGCGCCCAAGGTCGAATACGCGATTACCGCGCTGGACCCGGGCGCTTTAGTGCGGGGCGAATTCCGCATCGTTGAGGTGATCGGCCGCTCGGCGCTGGAGAATCGCTATCGTGCCGAGCGGACGCGCAACGGCGTCGGTCCCGAGCGCGTGCAGTTGCGTGAGCGGCCGCGCCCGACGCTCGCCGAGAGCGCGCACGAGGAAGCGCCGGCAGGCGCGTCTGACAACGAAGCTTCGCCGCGCGAAGATCCATCCGGGCCGCATGCCAAGACCGCCGAACTCAAACGTCCCGTTCCGCCGCCGCCCGCTGACGCGTCCGCTGCGG
>JBARKH010000495.1:0-3994 GCA_049801295.1 Allostellaceae bacterium
GCTCACCCCCGACCGCATCGTGACGCAGCACTCGGTCGAGAATGCGCTGCGCGTCCTGATGGCGATCGGCGGCTCGACCAATGCGGTGTTGCACCTGACCGCGATCGCCGGGCGCGCCGGGATCGAACTTGATTTGAGGCGGCTCAACGAGATCAGCGACTCAACCCCGGTCCTCGTCGATCTGAAGCCGACGGGGCCGCATTACATGGAGGATCTCTTCGCCGCCGGCGGGATCGGCGCGGTCTTGCGTGAGCTGGCGCCACTCCTCAACCTTGACTGCATGAGCGTGGCCGGCGAGACCCTGGGCGCGCGCCTCGCGGTCCCGCCCCTCCGCCGCGTCGACCGGGAGGTGGTGCGCCCGCTCGCCGAGCCTCTGCAGCCGGTCGGCGGGCTCGTCGCCCTCTTCGGCTCGCTCGCGCCGAAGGGCGCCATCTTCAAGCGCTCGGCCGCCGACCCCAAGCTCTTCGAGAAAGAGGGCCGCGCGGTCGTCTTTACTTCGCTCGAGGACCTCTCGGCGCGGATCGACGACCCTGATCTCGATGTAACGCCGGACGATTTCCTCGTGCTGCAGAATGCCGGGCCGCTCTCGGCTTCGGGCATGCCCGAAGCCGGCTATCTGCCGATCCCGGCAAAGCTCGCGCGCGCCGGGGTTAAGGACATGGTGCGCATTTCGGACGCGCGGATGAGCGGCACCGCCTATGGTTCGATCGTCCTCCATGTAACGCCGGATTCGGCCTCCGGCGGCCCGCTCGCGAAAGTCAGGAACGGCGACAAGATCCGCCTGTCGGTCAAGGAGCGCCGCATCGACCTCCTCGTCCCGCCCGACGAACTGGCGCGCCGCAAGGCCGCCCCGGCGCCGATGCCCGAGCGTGGCTACGCCCGGCTCTACCGCCGCGAGATCCTCCAGGCCGACCGCGGCTGCGATTTCGATTTCCTGCGCAAGCACCCCCTCGGCGACGGGCGGGCGTGATGCTGACTTCGGAGTTCTGCTGAGGATTTGCTCAGTATAAATTGTCATCCTGGCGAAAGCCGGGATCCACGCGTAATCCTCTTCCCGAGCGGCTGACGCGTGGGTCCCGGCTTTCGCCGGGACGACACCTTTCTTGGAGCTGGCTGCAACATGCCGATATCGATAACCCCGCTCAATCCAGGCTTCGCCGGCGAGGTTGCCGGCATCGACTGCCGCAAACCGCTCGAGGCGGCCGAGGTCGCCGCGATCGAGGCGGGCATGGACCGCTATGCCGTGCTGGTGTTCCATGACCAGCCGCTCACGGACGAACAGCAGCTCGCCTTCACCCGCCAGTTCGGCGCGCTCGAAAACTACGCGACCCCCGGGCATATCGTCGGGCACCAGCAGAAGAGGCTGGGTCCGGGCATGGCCGATTTCTCCAACCTCGACAAGGACGGCAACATCATCTCGGCCGAGGACCGCATCTGGTTTTTCAAGCTCGGCGACCGGTTGTGGCATTCCGACAGCTCGTTCCGCCCGATCCCGGCGAAGTATTCGCTCTTGTCCGGACGTATTCTCCCGTCGTGGGGCGCCGACACCGAATTCGCCGATATGCGCGCCGCCTACGACGCGCTCGACCCGCGCACCAAGGCGATGGTCGACGACCTCGTGTGCGAACATTCGCTGATTTACTCGCGCGCGGCGATCGGGTTTACCGACCTCTCGGACGAGGAGAAGGCGGCTTTCAAGCCGGTGCATCAGCCGCTCGTGCGCGTCCATCCGGTAACCGGCCGCCGCTCGCTGTTTCTCGCCTCGCACGCCGGGGCGATCGTCGGGTGGACGGTCCCCGAGGCGCGCATGTTCCTCCACGAGTTGACCGAGCATGCGACGCAGCGCGAGTTCGTCTATCGCCACAAATGGCGGGTCGGCGACCTATTGATGTGGGACAACCGGCAGACGATGCACCGGGCACGGCGCTTCGATCGCGACGAGGTGCGCGATGTGCGCCGCACGACGCTCGCCGGCGAAGCGGCAATCCCCGCCAAGGTCGGGATCGGGAAGGCCGCATGATGCAACCTGCCTTGCCGGAGCGGGCGCGGGCGCTCTTAGAGTTCTGGTTCGGCCCGCCGGGTGACCCGGAGCGCGAAGACCATCGCCCGATCTGGTTCAAGAGCACGCCCGAGCACGACGAGATGCTCCGCGGGCTTTTTCTCGCCGACCATGAGCGCGCCGCCTCCGGTGCGTTCGACACCTGGGAAGCCTCCGCGGAAAGCGCGCTTGCCCTTCTGCTGCTGCTCGACCAGATCCCGCGCAACATCTTCCGCGACACCCCACGCGCCTATGCAACCGATGCCGCCGCGCTCGCCGCCGCCAACCGCGCGCTCGCCCGCGGCTTCGATCGGCAATTCCCGGCCGCCTGGCGCAAATTCTTCTATATGCCATTCCACCACAGCGAAAACCTCGCCGACCAGCACCGTGCGACAGCACTGACCGCAAGCCTCCCCGACGACCGCGACCGGCGCGGCGGCCTCGGGCGCTATGGCCTCCCCTATCTCGAAGTGATCGAGCGCTTCGGCCGTTTCCCACACCGCAACACAATCCTCGGCCGGGTCTCCACCCCGGAGGAAATCGCGTTCATGGAGAAGGCGCCTCAATCCAGTTGATCTTGTTTGCTGTGATCCCGGCGCAGACCGGGACCCACTCGCCTACCATCCCGCCGCCGGAGAAATTGATCCCGGACCGCGCCGGGACCCATGGAGAGGAGCCGTCATGCCGATCACCGATATTGCCATTGCCGACATCGCGGATTTCGCCGATGGGCATGAGTTTGGCGCGGCCGGCGTCTATGTCCGCTTGAAGGGGGTGGCGCGCGGCATGCTCGATCCCGCCCTTCGGGCCAATGCCGGCATCGTCGATCTCGATCGCGCGCCGACCAACGCCGAGGGGCTCGTCGACTACGCTACCGATTTCGACATCTTGCGGCCCAAGGACCCGCAGCGCGGCAGCGGGATCCTCGTATACGACGTGCCCAATCGCGGCTCGAAGCGCATCTTCACGTTGCTCGACGACGTGGCGCCGGCCGACGCGGCGCGCAACAACGATCCGAAAACAAAAGCGGATGCCGGGCTCGGCTTTCTCCTTGGGCGGGGCTATTCCATTGTATGGTCGGGCTGGGACCCGGGGGCGCCGCGCGCCAACAACAATCTCGGCGCCGAATTCCCGACCGCGCTCGAAAATGGCAGGCCGATCACCGGCCGCATCCGCGACGAATTCCATTTCGGCACGCGCGCGCCCGGCGACGGCAGCCTTCGGCGCCTTTCCTACCAAGCGGCCTCGATCGACCAGCCGGAGGCGCGGCTCACGGTGCGCGATCGCGAAAGCGACAGGCGCACCGAGATCCCGCGGGCGGGGTGGGAATTCATCGACGACCGCTCGATCCGGCTCCTCCCCGAGGGCTGCAAATTCGAGCCGATCAAGATCTACGAATTGTGGTACGAGGCGGTCGGGCCAAAAGTGCTCGGCATCGGCTATGCGAGCGTACGCGACCTCGTCTCGTTCTTGCGCTATCGCGGCGGCATCGAAAACCCGCTTCTCTCCGGGACGAGCGAAATCCGCCACGCGCTCGCTTTCGGCGTATCGCAGAGCGGGCGCTTCCTGCGCCATTTCCTCGAACTCGGGATGAATGCCGACGACGCGGGCCAGCGCGTGTTCGACGGCGTCTTCAGCCATGTCGCCGGTGCCGGCAAGGTCTTCGCCAATCACCGCTTCGGCATGCCCGGCCGAACCGCGACGCAACACGAGGACCGGCTCTATCCCGAAAACTGGTTCCCGTTCAGCATGGCGCGGACGGCCGATCCCGTCTCGGGCCGGATCGGCGGGCTTCTCGGCGGCGCGGCCACCGACCCCAAAATCATCGAAACCAACAGCGCGACCGAGTATTGGCAGAAGGGCGCCTCGCTGATCCACACCGATCCAGGGATCGGGCGCGATCTCCCGCTATCGGCGAATGCGCGCGTCTACCTGATCGCCGGGACCCAGCATGGC
>JBARKH010000496.1:0-2444 GCA_049801295.1 Allostellaceae bacterium
GCCTCAGCCTCATCGGCACGCTCGAAGGCTGGCTCGATACGATGCCCGCGCTCGCTGCCGAGGAGCGCTTCAGGACTGCGCTCGCGCAGAGCCGCGCAGGCGAGGCCTTGTCCAGTGGCGCCGGCGTCGGGCCGCATCGCTCCGATCTCGGCGTCTTTCACGCCGAGAAAGGCATTGCCGCCGAGGCCGCCTCGACCGGCGAACAGAAGGCGCTGTTGATCGCGATCGTGCTCGCCCAAGCAAGCCTGCAGCGCGCCGAGCGCGGCGAGCCGCCGCTCCTGTTGCTCGACGAAGTCGCCGCGCATTTGGATGCTCCGAGGCGCGCGGCGCTCTTCGAGGCCCTGGCCGGGCTCGAAAGCCAGGCCTGGATCACCGGCACCGAGGCGGCGCTCTTTGCCCCGCTACACGGTGCCGCTCGCTTCCTGACGGTGTGCGACGGCGCTGTCTCCCCAACCATTTTCTGAGCGAGAAGCAAATCCGATCTATGGCAAACCCATCAAGCTCCGAACCTGTCCGCGCGCCGGCCGTGCCGGAAGTTCCTATCGAGGAGACTGCTCGACTCTACGACGAGACCTCGATCAAGGTGCTGCACGGGCTCGATCCGGTGCGCAAGCGCCCGGGCATGTATATCGGCGATACCGATGACGGCTCGGGCCTGCATCACATGATCTACGAGGTCGTCGACAACGCGATCGACGAAGCGCTCGAAGGCTATTGCGATACGGTCACGGTCACCCTCAACGCCGACGGATCCTGCACCGTCACCGATAATGGCCGCGGCATCCCGGTCGGCATCCATGAGGAGGAGGGCGTGTCGGCCGCCGAAGTCATCATGACCCAGCTCCATGCCGGCGGTAAGTTCGACCAGAACTCCTACAAGGTGTCGGGCGGGTTGCACGGGGTCGGGGTGTCGGTGGTCAACGCGCTTTCCGCGCGGCTAGACCTGCGGATCTTTCGCGACGGCTCGGAATGGTTCATGCGGTTTCACGACGGCGTCCCCGAGGCGCCGCTCGCCGAATTGGGGCCGGCGCCCGCCTTGCCGCCGGGATCGCGCCGCGAGGGGCTGGCGACCGGCAGCGAGATCACCTTCGTGCCGAGCACGGCGACGTTCACCAAAACCGAGTTCGATTTCACCACGCTCGAACATCGACTGCGCGAGCTCGCCTTCCTCAACAGCGGCGTCACCCTGGTGCTTACCGACCAGCGCGAGGCCGAGTCGAAGGCCGCGACCTTTCACTACGATGGCGGGCTCGAAGCCTTCGTCCATTATCTCGATCGCTCGAAGCAGGCACTGCACGCGCCGCCGCTCGCGGTCCGCGGCGAGCGCGACGGCATCATTCTCGAAATCGCGATGGAATGGACCGATTCCTATCACGAGACCATGCTGTGCTTTACCAACAACATCCCGCAGCGCGACGGCGGCACCCACCTGGCTGGTTTCCGCGCGGCGTTGACCCGCACCGTCAACGCCTATGCCAATGACAGCGGGATCGCCAAACGGGAAAAGGTGGCGCTGACCGGCGAGGACATGCGCGAGGGGCTGACCTGCATCCTGTCGGTCAAAATGCCCGACCCCAAATTTTCGTCGCAAACCAAAGACAAGCTGGTGTCCTCGGAGGCGCGGCCGGTCATCGAGGGGATCGTCGGCGACCGCCTCCAGCAATGGTTCGAGGAACACCCGGCCGACGCGAGGAAGATCATCGGCAAGGTGGTCGAAGCCGCCGCGGCGCGCGAGGCGGCGAGGAAGGCGCGCGACCTCACCCGCCGCAAGAGCGCGTTCGAAATCTCCAACCTGCCGGGCAAGCTCGCCGACTGCCAGGAGCGCGATCCCGCGAAGAGCGAACTCTTCATCGTCGAGGGCGACAGCGCCGGTGGCTCGGCGAAGCAGGGCCGCAATCGCGCCTTCCAGGCGATCCTGCCCTTGAAAGGCAAGATCCTCAATGTCGAGCGCGCGCGCTTCGACAAGATGCTCGGCTCGGCCGAGATCGGGACCCTCATCCAGGCGCTCGGCACCGGCATCGGCAGCGAGGATTTCGAAGCGGACAAGGCGCGCTATCACCGCATCATCATCATGACCGACGCCGATGTCGACGGCAGCCATATCCGCACGTTGTTGCTGACCTTCTTCTTCCGCCAGATGCGGCAATTGATCGAAAAGGGCTATCTCTATATCGCCCAGCCGCCGCTCTACCGGCTGCAGCGCGGCAATGCCAAGCCCGTCTATCTGAAGGACGACGGCGCGCTCGAAGTCTATTGCATCGATGCTGCGCTGCGGGACGCGGTCTTCACCCAGCACGATGGCGGCCAGCGCGCTGCCAATGATCTGCGCGACCTCCTGGAGCAGGCCCGCATCCAGCGCCGCTGGCTGCAGCCGCTCGCCGCCAAAATCGGCAGTCTGGAAGTCGTCGAGCAGGCGGCGATCGCCGGCGCGCTCGCCGCCGGGC
>JBARKH010000497.1:0-1792 GCA_049801295.1 Allostellaceae bacterium
GGTCAAGCCCGCGGGTTCGGCACCCTCTCCCGCAATGCGGGAGAGGGGAGGGGTCCATCGCGGCGTTAGCCGCAAGCCCGCGGGCTTGACCCGCGGGGATGGGAAGGGTGAGGGTCTACATGAGGGAGATCTGATGCAATCGGTCGATCCGTTGACCGCACCCAGCCCGCATCTGCAGGCGCGCCCGGAGTGGCTGGCGCGACGCCAGGAGGAAATCCTCGAGCCCGACCTCGGAATCGTCGATCCGCACCATCACCTCGTCGATCGCGAGAATACCGGGCGCTACTTGTTGCCCGATCTGTTGGCCGACACCGGCTCGGGGCACAACATCACCGCGACCGTCTATCTCGAATGGCTGTCGATGTACCGCGCCGCCGGCCCGGCGGAGATGCGTCCGGTCGGCGAAGTGGAGTTCGCCAACGGGGTCGCGGCGATGGCGGCCTCCGGCGCCTACGGAAACACAAAAGTGTGCGCCGGCATCGTCGGCTATGCCGACCTCGCGCTTGGCGCCCGGGTCGAGCCGGTGCTCGAGGCGATGATCATGGCCGGTGGTGGCCGGTTTCGCGGGATCCGCTTCATTTCCGCCTCACACCCCGACGATGCCGCGCGCGGCTCCTCGGTCAACCGCCCGGCCGCTCTCCTCATGGACGCCAAGGTGCGCGAGGGCTTCGCCCGCTTGCACCCGCTCGGCCTCAGCTTCGATGCGTGGATGTACCATACCCAGCTCGGCGAACTCGTCGATCTGGCGCGCGCCTTTCCCGAGACCCCGATCGTCCTCGACCACGTCGGCGGGCCGATCGGGCTTGGCCCCTATGCGGGTCGACGCGACGAGGTCTTCGCCGAGTGGAGCGCGCGCATCGCCGAGCTTGCCGGTTGCCCCAATGTGCATATCAAGCTCGGCGGCCTCGGCATGCGCCTCTTCGGCTTCGACGTGCACGAAAAGGAGCTGCCGCCGAGTTCGGAACAGCTCGCCGCCACCTGGCGCCCTTATATCGAGACCTGCATCGCCGCTTTCGGGCCTGAGCGCGCGATGTTCGAGAGCAACTTCCCGGTCGACAAGGGGAGCGGGAGCTATCAAGTCTTCTGGAACGCTTTCAAGCGAATCGCCGCGGGCTCTTCGGCTGATGAGAAGGCCGCCCTCTTTTCCGGCGCCGCGAGCCGGTTCTACCGGCTCGGCTAAAGTAATCCTTCCCCATCCTCGTCATGGCCGGGCTTGATCCGGCCATCCACGTGGATCCCCGGGACAAGCCCGGGGATGACGAATTGGGAGGGCAGGGCCCCTTCTGATGCCGGCCGTGCTACTTCGCGCCGGGTTTACCGGAAGCGGCGGCGCTCGCCTCGGCCAGGGACTGTTTTAGCGCCGCATCATCGGGCTTGAGCTTCACCGCGCGGGCATAGGCGTCGCGCGCCTTCTCGGGCTCGTTCAGCACCATGTAGGAGCGCCCGAGCCGGGCCCAGCCTTCGACATCGTCCGGCTGGCTCTCGAGCCGCGCCGCGAGCCGTTCGACCATGGCATTGATCATCGCCTGGCGCTGTTCGGGCGAGGCGCTCGCGGGCGCCTTGCCCGCCGCTGGATCGACGCCAAGCGTACGCTCCGCGTCGCCGATCCGCTGCTGCACCAGGGGCAGCCAGTCGGTCCCGGCCGGTGCCTCAGCCGCGAGCTCCCGCCAGGCGTCGAGCGCGCCCTTCACATCGCCCTCTTGCATCTGGGCGAGCGCCAGGTAATAGCGCGACCGCGGCGCGGTTCCCGGGTCGCTCAAGCCCGCCGTGAACGCCTCCTTCGCCGCCGGGG
>JBARKH010000498.1:0-6116 GCA_049801295.1 Allostellaceae bacterium
CGAATAGCTCTGCCCCTGCCGCCAAGCCATCGCCGTCCCCCACATCTTGCGGTCGGACCAGCGAATCACACTTTCCCTCGTTTGGGAATCCCTCTCAGCGATTCCACCCAACCCGGCTATGCTCTAGCCGGTCGGCCCACCACTAAATCGCCGATCTGACCCGTTAATCCCCACAAATCCGAACGGCCGTATCGGCGCTACCTTGCCGCTGGCTCGGGCTTCGGCGAAGGATCGCTGACCACCCGAGTCGGGGCTCCGGCCCGGCCCCGCCGAAGGTCCGGTTTGCGGTGCAATTCGGTCAGCGCGAGTACGGAATAAGGCGGTGTCCCTTCACCCAAATCAACAACTCGCTACAAAATGCTACTTTCATACTCAGTGGCGGGATCGGTAGTTTTCGATACCGTCCCGGCACCATACTAAATCAGCCGGCCAACGCCTGGGCGAGAAACGGTAAGCTCTCGTCCATCCGGTAATCGACACTGGTATGGTTGTCGGAGAACTCCTCGTAGCGATGTGCAATGCCAAGCTCGTTCAGCCGTCGCACGAATCTGCGGGCACCGTAGAGCAGATTGAACTGATCCTTCTCGCCGCAGTCGATGTAAAGCGCCTTCAGGCTGCGCAGGTTGTCCGCGTGGGTTTCGATCGCAACTACGGGGTCTTGGCGCAACCAATTCCCCCAGCGTTCCTCGATAACCTCGCAGGTGTCGAACGTGACCGGTAGTCGGATCCCAAGGAACTGCGTCGGATCGGGATCGTAGCTGGCCGCCATCGCCAGACCACCTTGCCGGAGCCCTCCGGATGCTTTGGGGCTGCTTCAAGCTGCTGCCACCAGCGCTCGATCGAGTTCCCGGCACCGGCGAGTGCGCGCAGCACCGCTGGCATGTCCGGCAGATAGCACAATTCGAAGCCCATATCGCCGGAATGACAGGCCGCGGCCGACCAGATATCGGAGTGGCGCAGTGCGTGCGTGATCGCGCCATACCCACCGGAGCTCTTGCCGAACACGCCACGGCGCCCGGTACCGCCACATCCGAAGCGCTGTTCGATTACCGGCAGCATTTCATGCAGCAGGAAGTCCTCCCAAGCGCCCATCGAAGCCGAGTTGATGTATTGGTTGCCGCCGAGCCGGGTGAAGCAATCGGGAAAGGCGACGACGACAGGTGGCATGCGCTGTTCCCCGATCAGCCGGTCGAGCCGCTCCGGCAGGTTCTCGCGGAAGCCGGCCCAGTTCGTATGGGATAGGCCACTGCCCGTGAAGCCGACAAGATCCACGAGCAGCGGCAATCCTTGTCCGTCATGCCCAGCCGGGACGTACACATCGACGACGCGCATCGACGGATCACCCAGCAGATTACCCTTGAGGGCCTCGCTCTCGATAGCGACTCGGCTGACGGAACCCATCGACCCGAAAAACCTGCGCATGCGTCCTACCTCCTCCGTTCCCCGAAAGGGCCCTCTAACTACACCCCTATGCTGCAGAAGAAATATACTGAGAAAGGGTGCGGGCGCGTGAGCGTGAGGGGAGATGGTGGCGAAGGCTCAAGGAGGGACAAGGAGTGGGCCGAGCACCGCCACCGGCCCCTCTCCTCGCCGACGAACGGGGGCGCGGCGGCTCATACGAAAGGCGTCAGTGATTCGGCGGATGGCACGGGTGGTTTGGGTGTTACCGCGTCATGCCGCACTTGCGCTCGCAGCCGGGCTCGTCTGCGGGGGGCTGGCCGCGCGTTCCGGCGGCGGCATGATTTCGCCACCCTACGCCGCCATCTTGGGGACGCTCGTTGTTTATCCTGCCCTTGTCGCGGTCTGGCGGCTTGTGCCCCGACCCGGGAGGCACAGACGATGACCACATTGCCTGTGCCGAAGCACCGCCCACGCCGCCGCGCCCCGTCGAGGCGGCAGGCCCTCAGGCGCAGACTTGTTAGGGGGATTGGATGGTCGCGCACCTGTTTTCGCCGATTAGTCGGCGGGCCGATGCCGATAGCGCGCCGACCGCGAACAAGAGAGAGCCCGACCCAAGAGGGTACGGTAGGTTCCAGGCCCTAAAGGGGCAGGCTGAACTCTTGCTCAGGTTCAGTCTCCTCGACCACGAGTGAGGACAACGAGACACCCAGGAGCCGAATGCCTTTCGCGACCGGAAAGATAGGTTCGAGCAGTGCGTTGCCGAGCTGTTCGAGTTCGCTCCGGGTTGTGATCTGCATCTGACCGGTGCGGCTTCGCGTGATCTGCTGGAAGTTAGCGAACTTGACCTTGAGTGTGACGGTGCGCCCACGGATGGTGGAGCCCTCGCAGTACCCCCAGACCTTGTCGATGATCTCTTGGAGCGCATCACGCGCGGCTTCGTAGGTGAACAGATCGGCGGGAAATGTGTTTTCGGCGCCGACGGATTGCCGGACCCGATCGGCACGGACGGGCCGCTCGTCGACGCCGCGCGCAGCCCAGTAATAGTAGGAGCCCGCTTTCCCGAAATGTTGCCGCAGAAGGTCCAAGGTCTGCGCCCTGAGATCGAGCCCGGTTTCGATCCCGAGCCCCGACATCTTCTTAGCTGTCGCAGGCCCGATGCCGTGAAACTTCCTGACCGGCAGGGTCTCGACGAATTTCGGCCCCATTTCGGGAGTGATGACGAAGAGCCCATCGGGCTTGCGGTAATCCGAGGCAAGCTTGGCGAGGAACTTGTTGTAGGAGACGCCTGCCGAGGCCGTGAGAGCGGTTTCGGCGCAGATGCTTGCGCGAATTTCTTCCGCGATCTGTGTCGCCGAGATGATGCCTTTGAGGTTTTCCGTCACATCGAGATACGCCTCGTCGAGCGATAATGGCTCGATGATCGGGGTGTATTCGGCGAAGATCTCCCGGATCTGGAGAGAGATGGCCTTGTAGGTGTCGAAGCGCGGCTTTACGAAAATCAAATCCGGGCATTTTCGCTTGGCTATGACCGAGGGCATCGCTGAGTGCACCCCGAATTTGCGTGCTTCGTAGCTCGCGGCCGCGACGACGCCGCGTTCCTGCGATCCGCCGACCGCTACCGGCTTTCCCCGTAGATCGGGATTGTCGCGCTGTTCGACCGATGCGTAGAACGCGTCCATGTCGACATGGATGATTTTGCGCGACCTGACCGCCTCGATCGAGGATTCGTCCGCGCACTCTTCGGTCCCCATTTAGCCCTCTCTTCCCGATTGTTGGGCAGGCCAGGATGCGGTTCGCGACATCGGGTGTCGTCGAATAGGTAATCGGTGGCCTCGGCCGACGTCACCGGCTAACCTCATCTACCGCACGAGGAAAAAGCAACGGAGATTGGCATGCATTTCGGTGGCGCTATGTTCTTCACCGATTATTCGATGTCGGCGATGGAGCTTGCCCGCGCGCTCGAGGAGCGCGGTTTCGAGTCGGTTTGGGCACCCGAGCACTCGCATATCCCGCTGTCGCGCAAGACGCCATTTCCGGGAGGAGGCGATCTGCCCAAACAGTACTACGACGCAATGGACCCGTTCGTGGTGCTGGCCGCGGCCAGCCAGGTCACCAAGACCATCAAATTCGGTACCGGCGTGCTGCTCGTGCAGCAGCGCGACGCAATCCAGACCGCCAAGCTGGTCGCCTCGATCGACCAGGTGAGCCAGGGACGGTTCCTGTTCGGCGTCGGTGGCGGTTGGAACCAGGACGAAATGGAAGACCACGGCACCGTCTACGCCAGCCGCTTCAAGCGGATGCGCGAATCAATTGAAGCGATGAAGGAAGTCTGGACGAAATCCGAGGCCGAATACCATGGGGAATTCGTCCATTTCGATCCGATGATCGCCCGGCCCAAACCGGTGCAGAAACCGCACCCGCCCATCCATGTCGGCGGCGCCTTCCCGCATGGCGCGCGGCGCGCAATCCGCTATGGCGATGGTTGGATTCCAACGGCCGGGCGTGGCGATATCGCCGAGGTCCTGCCGAAATTTCGCGAGATGGTACGGGAGGCCGGACGCGATCCAGCTTCGATTGAAATCAGCTTGTTCGGTCTCGGCGAGGATCTCGACCGGGTGAAGCGCTTCGCGGAGATGGGCGTCGCGCGTGTGGTGCCGATGTTCCCGCCAGCAAAGGCAGATACGGTGCTGCCGATCGTGGACCGGTGGACGAAAATCATGCGGCAGGTCAACGGGTAGGATGGCGCATCCGTCCTTGAACACGGTCCTGTAGCCAGATATCCAGGTCTGAAATCATTCTCGCGGCCGATATCCCCACAAGCGGCGAATGGCAGGTACGGGGTCGACTCCAGCGGTTCGATAGTGGCGCCGAGAACGCCCGGTTTCGGCGCGAGGCCGTCGCTGCTGGACGCGCCGGCGACAGTCTCCTCACCCCAGGATAGTGGTCGCCGAGCCCGGACGGCCAGTCCTTCCCTTCTGCCTGCGGCTGGGCTGCGGCCCTTGTTGATCGGGACGGGGTCGCAGCCGTCGCCGGTTTACAACTCGACTTGCTCGGAAATGGCGAGCGCATCATCCACCTCGATGCCGAGGTAACGGACGGTGCTTTCCAACTTCGTATGCCCGAGGAGCAGCTGGACCGCGCGAAGGTTGCCCGTCTTCTTGTAGATCTGCGCCGCCTTCGTCCGGCGCATCGAATGCGTGCCGTAGGCCGAGCTATCGAGCCCGGCACTCTCGACCCAGCCATGAACGACCCGCGCGTATTGCCGCGTCGATAGGTGCGACTGTGCCCTGAAGCGGCACGGGAAGAGGTATCGCCCCTTCCTGCGGGCAACTTCGGGAAGCCACGCCTGGATCGCGGCTCGGGTCTGCTCGGTGATTTCGAACTGGACCGGCCGTCCCGTCTTCTTCTGAATGACGGTGGCGCGGTCCCTGACCCTGCCGCCGGCACAGACATCGTCGAATTGCAACCGCACGAGATCGCAGCCTCGCAGTTTGCTATCGATGGCAAGGTTGAACATAGCGAGGTTGCGGCCTCGGTGCTCCATCTGAAGCCGGACCCGGATCGACCACACGTCCTTCGGCTTCAGCGGTCGCTTCTGCCCGATGAGGCGTCCCTTATTCCAGGGATCGCGCTGCAGCGACGGCGATTTGTTACTGTCGAGCATGATCGTCTCCTCGGAACCAACCACGCCCTCCCTGCTCCGGTCAGGGGGAGACCGGCTAGGTATTCTATCGCCGGCGGCCGGTTTGGGGCGGATACCTGCCCGTGCTTCAATGGCCGCAACACAGGTCACACCATTCGGATCGGGCCCTTCCCAGCGGCCGACGGCGATGGGTCGTCATGCCCCACTGCCGACCCTGGTCGTCGGATCGATCCCGGCATCTAAGCGATTGTCGCGATCCCGCGGCGGCAGAAGACCTTGTCGTGAAGCGTCAAGATCGTGCTGCTCGTGCCTGCCTGTATGATGCCGGCTCACGCGATGCTGCGGCGCAGGTAAATCTAGGCTGCCAGTCCGGCAATCAGTTAAGATGGCCCGCTGGTGGTCGTGACCGGCGTTCCGAGGGTGGACGACTAAAAAATCTGCCTCCGATCCCCCTAGCCTAAGCCAATCCGACTCGACGGCGGAATTCCGGATCGCCCAGCGACACCTCGCGTCCGACCAGGTCGTCGGCAGCGCTGGTGCAGAGATACCGGATCGCCGCGGCCGGATGTTCGACCGGCGCCAGATCGGCGCGCGGTATCCTGCTCACGCGGTTGATCCCGGAGGCGCGGACCTTGACTTGCATCTGGGTGTCGATGACGCCGGGCGACAGGCCAAACACTCGAATGCCCGATTGCGAGGTTTCCAACTCGATCGCATTTGTCAGCATCGCCAGCCCAGCCTTCGCTGCGCAATAGGCGCTCCAGCCCTCCATCGGCCGATGCGCCGCGCCCGACGACACATCAATGATCGTGCCGCCGCCGGCCGCAAGCATCACCGGCAATACCGCTCGCGCCGTGTTGTACGGACCGACCAGGTTGATCTCGATGTTGCGCCGCCAAGCCGCCGGATCGCTGTCGGTCAGGAGCCCGATCGGCTCCACCACGGCCGCGTTGTTGACGAGGATGTCAATTGTACCGAAACGCCGGTTGGTTTCCGCGACCATCATTTCGGCGGCTGTGTAGTCGGAAATATCGCAGGATATTCCGAACGCATGGCCGCCGCGCGCGAGGAT
>JBARKH010000499.1:0-4860 GCA_049801295.1 Allostellaceae bacterium
GTTCGCCGAGGCGGAGCCCATCGATCTTGTGGCCGAGATGATGCCGGCGGCGCAGCCCTGGCCCGCCGCAGTCGAGATCGCCGAGCCGGCGCTGATCGGCGAGGCGGGCGATGAACAAGAACCGGCGGCCGCGCCGGTGCTGAGCGCCGAGACCGAAACGGGCATCCCGTTCGCCAGCCAGGCTGAGCGGGTGCTCGAGGAAGCCGTGGCGCAGGCCCCGGCGGCGCATCGCGAGGAGCCACCACAAGCTGCACCATCGCCGCTCATCGAGGACGAATTGCGGCCGGAGACGGAGCGGCCGGCAAACCCGCGGCGGGGGTGGTGGCAACGACTGACCCAATCGTGAGCATTGCGGCGCGTCGGCGCCGCCATCGTGCGACGGATACGCTGCGTGGCGTGCGCCTAATCGGTGAGGCGGCGGAGGCGGGGAGAGGGTGAGAGCGGCGCTATCGGGCGGTTCGCTGCGGGCTATCGTGCTGGTCGCGGCGCTCGGCGTGCTAACCTGCAACACGCACCGGGCGTCGGCGCACGGGGAGCAGGGTGCTCCGACCGTGCTCCGCGATACTGAGATCGAGAACGATATCCGCACGCTGGCCAGCCCGATCTGGCGCGCCGCCGGGCTCGCTCCGGGCGACGTCGGCGTCTACCTGGTCAATGACGATCAGATCAACTCGTTTGTCGCCGGCGGCCAGGCGATCTTCATTAACACCGGGCTGATCGAACAAGCGGAAAACCCGAACCAGTTGATCGGCGTCATCGCGCACGAGACCGGACACATCGCCGGTGGGCATATCCTCACCTCGAAGGAGGCGATGCGCAACGCCAGCATCGAGACCATCATCGCGATGGCGCTCGGTGCCGCGGCCGCGGTCGCCGGGCACAGCGGCGCGCCGCTGCTCGGTGCGATGGGGGTGGGCGAACGCGCGTTCCTGCGCTTCTCGATCGCGCAGGAAGCGACCGCCGACCACGCCGCGCTCAATTTTCTTGATCGCGCCTGTCTGTCGGCCCGCGGGCTGCTGAAATTCTTCGAAATTCTTCAGAGCGCCGAATTGTTGGCGGGCTCCCACGCTGATCAGTGGGCCAGCACCCATCCGCTGACCCCGCAGCGGATCGAGTATGTGCGCGACCATATCGAGCACGCGCGGTGTTCCGATGCTCCCGACCGGCCCGGGTCGGCCGAGCTGCTGCACGTCATCCAGGTCAAGCTGCACGCCTTTCTCGATCCGCCCTCGACGACGCTGGCGAAATATCTGCCGAGCGATACCTCCGAACTTGCGCGCTATGCCAGGGCCACCGCCTATTACCGCGTGCCCGATCTGGCAAAGGCATTACCGGCGATCGACGGGCTGATCCACGATTTCCCCAACAACCCCTATTATCGCGAACTCAAGGGCCAGATGCTGTTCGAAAACGGACGCGACCGCGAGGCGATCGGCCCCTATGAGGCCGCGGTGCACCTGGCGCCGTCGGCGCCGCTCTTACGCATCGCGCTGGCGCAGACCTATATCGAAACCAGAGATCCGGCGTTGAACCGGCGCGCGATCGCCTATCTAAACGATGCCAGCCGCGAGGAAGCGCGCGACAGCGACATCTGGCACTTCCTCGCCGTCGCTTACGGGCGCGACAACCAGATGGGCATGGCCGCCTTGTCGCTGGCCGAGGGAGCTCTTGCCGACGGCAAGAAGAAGGATGCGATGCAGCAGGCAATCCGCGCGAAGCAATTGTTAACCCGGAATACGCCAGGCTATGCGCGCGCCGAAGACATTCACCGCGACGCGGAGCATCTCGACGATTGATCGCTGCTGCCGCCTTGCTGACCGGAGTCTTGATCGTGATGCTGTTTTGTACCCGCCGATCGACGGTATCGGGAGACCCGACATTGCCGCCACACCGGCGCCGCTTATCGGTATTCGCTCTGTGGCTGAGCGCGATGGTGGCGCTGCTGGCGCCGGGCCCGGCGGCGGCGGCCGAGTTCTCCCCCGACCAGCGCCAGGCGATCGAAGGGATCGTCCGCGAGTACCTGGCGAAGAACCCCGAGGTTCTGCTCGACGCGCTGCAGGCGGCCGAGGACAAGATGAAAGGCGCGGCGCGCGACAAGGCATCGGCCGCGCTGACCGCGCGCCGGAAGGAAGTCTTCGACGATCCCGATGCGCCGGTCGCCGGCAACCCGCAGGGCGATGCCTCGCTCGTCGAGTTCTTCGATTACCGCTGTCCCTATTGCAAGCAGGTCGAGCCGTCGCTCGAGGCGCTGCTCGCCAAGGATAAGGAGCTGCGCTTTGTCTATAAGGAATTCCCGGTGCTCGGGCCGGCGTCGATGACCGCCGCGCGGGCGGCGCTGGCCGCGCGCCACCAGGGCAAATACGACGTGTTCCACCGCGCGATGATGAACACGAAAGGCGAGTTCAACGAGGCGGCGGTGTTCAAGGTGGCAAGCTCGGTCGGGCTCGATGTCGATCGCCTCAAGCAAGACATGGCCGCTCCCGACATCGACCGGATTTTGAAGGCCAACGTCAACCTTGCCGCGGCGCTAGACATTCGCGGGACGCCGGGCTTCGTGATCGGCAACGAGATCGTGCCCGGCGCCGTCAGCCTCGAGACGCTGAAAAAGCTGATCGACGCGTCGCGCAACAAATAGCGCCGGCTGGCGCAGGCTCCCCGCGCGAGCGTGGCGCCTCTTTAGGGCTTCGGCAGCGCGCCTTCGATTTCGCCGGTGATCGCCGCGTCGCCCGGCCGCACCTGCGCGGGCCAGGCGCCCGCGAGCTGGCCGTCGGGCCCGATCAGGTATTTGTGGAAGTTCCAGCGCGGCGTGCCGGCTTCGCCCAGGGTCGCGGCGACCCAGCGGTAGAACGGGTGGGCCGCGGGCCCGACCACCCGGTTCTTTTCCGTCAGCGGAAAATCGACCTGATAGTGGGTCTCGCAGAACTTCTTGATCTCGGCCGCCGATCCCGGCTCCTGCTCGCCGAAATCGTTGGACGGGACGCCGAGCACGATGAGGCCGCGGTCGCCATAGCGGCGCCACAGCGCCTCGAGGTCGCGATATTGCGGGGTATAGCCGCAAAAGGACGCCGTGTTGACGACCAGCACCGGGCGGCCGCGCCACGCCGCGAGCGGCAATTTTTCGCCGTCGAGCGAGACGAATTCGAACTGATAGGCATCGCCTGTGTCGGGCTCGCTCATGATCCCCCTCGCGGCAATCGGTCTTTCGTCCAGCATACCGCGATTCGGGCGGCGTGTGGGGTAGCAGATCAAGTCACGTCGGCCGTGATGCGCAACGTGGCGCCCCCAAATTTGTCATCCCGATGAGAACCCGAAAGGCCGGTAAATTGCCGCGTGTTTCGGGTTGCGCCATGCCGGCCCATCCACGAGACTGCGGGCCGTTTTCGCGGGCGTTGCGCAGGGATGCCGTTGGGCTTTTTGCTGAAGGGCTTGGCTGTAGGCTTCATCATCGCCACACCGGTCGGCCCGGTCGGGGTCCTGTGCATCCGCCGCACGATCTTTCATGGCCGGCTCGCCGGCTTCGTCTCGGGGCTGGGAGCGGCGAGCGCGGACGCCGTCTTCGGCATCATCGCCGGGTTCGGCCTCACCTTCGTTTCCGACCTCTTACTCGGCTATCAGGGCTGGCTGCGGCTGGGCGGCGCCGGCTTCCTCCTGTATATCGGGATCTCGGCGGTCATCGCCGACCCGCTCAGCGCCACCCGATCGCAGCGAGATCCCGACGGGCTTTTCGCCGATTACGCCTCGGCCTTCGCGCTGACCATCACCAACCCGATTACGATTCTCGCCTTTGTCGCGATCTTTGCCGGTGTCGGCTTTAATGGCCCCGAGGCGACGCTGGGGCGTGCCGTGATCCTGGTTCTGGGCGTGTGGCTCGGCTCGCTTCTGTGGTGGGCCGGATTGGCCCTCGGGGCCGGGATGGTGCGGCTCTCGTTCGACCGCGATCATCTCGTCTGGATCAACCGCGGCTCGGGCGGGATATTGGTGCTCTGCGGGGTCGCGCTGCTCGGCAGCCTGCTCGCGCAGCATTTCGGCTGAGCTCATCGCAAATCGCGAGGACAAGACCGTGGTCTACCTGCCGCCTGCCTTCAGCGAAACCCGCGGCGAAGTGCTGATCGCGCATATCGAGCGCCACGAGTTCGGCACGCTCGTCAGCCACGGCCCCAGGGGGAGTGATGGGGGTTTGATCGCCAGCCAGATCCCGTTCCTCCTCGAGCGTCGCGACGGCCGGCTTTACCTCCAGGGCCATCTCGCGCGGGCCAACCCGCAGCTTGCCGATCTTGACGGCGCGGGCGAGGCGCTGGCGATCTTCGCGGGACCGCACGCCTATATCTCGCCGAGCTGGTATGAGCCCGGACCCGCCGTGCCGACCTGGAACTATGCCGCCGTCCACGCCTATGGACCCGCCCGCACGATCGCCGATCCGGACTGGCTGCGCGGCTTCGTGCGCCGGCTGACCGAGCGTCACGAGGCGCGCGAGCCGGCGCCGCCGTGGCGCATGGAGGATCTGCCGGAGGCCTACGTCAAATCGATGCTGAACGGCATCGTCGGCATCGAGATCGAGGTCAGCCGGCTCGACGGCAAGTTCAAGCTCAGCCAAAACCGTCCGGCGGCCGACCGCCCCCACATCATCGCCGCGCTGGAGCGGCGCGAGGATCCCGATTCGCAAGGCGTGGCGCGGCTGATGCGCGAGCGCGAGCCGGCCGGTTGAACGCAGCCCCGGTCTAATCGACGCCGCTCAGCAAATCGGCGACGGCCGCTTCGTCGGCACATTCCAGGACGGCTTCGGCGGTACGCCGATCGAAGCCGGCGAGCGCAAAGGCACCAAGCTCGCGCCGGCGGTCGGCCGGCCTGGCGCGCCGGAAG
>JBARKH010000500.1:0-3288 GCA_049801295.1 Allostellaceae bacterium
GTGCAGGTCGCGCCGGCCATGGAGCGGATCATCAAGGCCGAGGCCGCGGCGATGCGGGTGACGCTGGCGGTTCTGCTGGCCGAGATCAGCGCCCCGGCGGCGGTGCCGGCCGGTGATCCGCCGGTCAGGGCGGTTGCCGACAGCATCGCGTCGGAGTAGGGGAAGCTCGTGGCGCGCGGGAGCACCGCGGAGGCGTTCGCAGAATGACTGACGAGATCGTCGAGGACGAACCCTTCGCGCCATTCGCGCGCTGGTTCGATCTCGCCGCGCAGAGCGAGCCCCTCGCCGAGACGATGATGCTCGCCACCGCGACCCCCGGCGGGCTGCCCTCACTGCGCGCGGTGCTGCTCAAGGGCGCCGACACAAGCGGTTTTGT
Source organism: Allostellaceae bacterium (assembly GCA_049801295.1). Classification (GTDB taxonomy): domain Bacteria; phylum Pseudomonadota; class Alphaproteobacteria; order ATCC43930; family CGMCC-115725; genus DATARH01. The sequence goes on from JBARKH010000500.1 coordinate 377, forward strand.
CTTTTACACCAATTTGGAAAGCCGCAAAGCCGAGGACCTCTTCGCCAGCCCGCACGCGGCGCTGTGTTTCCACTGGAAGTCGATGGCGCGGCAGGTCCGCATCGAGGGCACGGCAGCGCTTGTCAGCGCCGAGGAGGCGGATGCCTATTTCGCGACGCGGCCACGCGACAGCCAGATCGGCGCCTGGACCTCCGACCAGTCGCGCCCGCTCGAAAGCCGCGAGGCGCTCGAACGGCGCTTTCTGATGTTCACCCTGCAATATGCCGATGAGCCGGTCGTGGCGCGGCCAGCAAACTGGTCGGGGTTCCGCGTCCGCCCCGAGCGGATCGAGTTCTGGCAGGAGCGGCCGTTTCGGCTGCATGATCGGGTCGTGTTTGTTCGCGAGGGCCCCCTGAGCGAGGGCAAGGCATGGCGGAAGGAACGCCTCTTTCCATGACCGAGCGCCCCGCGATCGCGCCCGCTGCGGCGCAACGCCTGCGGCTGCGCGCGACCTACGCCTCTCTGGCGGTCGCGGTGGTGCTGATCGCCGCCAAATTCCTCGCCTGGATCGGGACGGGGTCGGTCGCGCTGTTGGCAAGCCTCGTCGACTCGCTCGTTGACGCTGCCGCTTCGCTGGTCAATTTCTTCGCCATCCGGCACGCCGCGACGCCCGCCGATCGCGAGCACCGCTTCGGCCACGGCAAGGCCGAGCCGTTGGCGGCGCTCGGGCAATCGGCCTTTCTGATCGGCAGCGCGGTCCTACTGATGGCCGAGGCGATCCGCCGCCTGGTCTCGTCCGAACCGGTTGCCAATCCGCCGGCCGGCATCGCGGTGATGGTATTCTCGATCGTCGTCACGATCGGGCTCGTCCTCTACCAGCGCCATGTCGTCCGCCACACCGGATCCTTGGCAATCGGCGCGGACGAACTGCATTACCGCGGCGACATCATCCTCAATTTGAGCGTGATCGCGACGCTCGTGATCGGCAACACGTTTTCAGTGCCGCTCCTCGACCCGCTGTTCGGTGGCGCGGTCGGGCTGTGGATCATTTACAACGCCGTCAAGATTGCGCGCCTCTCATTGACCCAGCTGATGGACCGCGAACTGCCCGACCCGGAGCGCGCACGCATCCGTGCGATCGCGGAGGGTCATCCCGACGTTGCCGCCGTCCACGACATCCGCACCCGCGTTGCCGGGCCGACCGCGTTTATCCAGCTCCATATCGAGATGGATGGCGAGATGAACCTGATGCGGGCGCACGAGATTTCCGATGACGTCGAGGCTCGGCTGCAGCACGCCTTTCCGCATGCTGAGATCATCATTCACGAGGATCCGGCCGGCATCGACGAGCGCGTGGCCTTTCCGGCCCGCAGCCCGGCGCGATAAAGGGGGCGACGAGGGCGATCGCCCTCACGCCACCCTGCGCAGGGTGAGGCTCTGCCACACCGCAGAGAGCGCGGAGACCAGCGCCTCGATATCGGCGTCGCTATGCAAGGGCGTCGGCGTCACGCGCAGCCGCTCGGTGCCGCGCGGCACGGTCGGGTAGTTGATCGGCTGTACGTAGATCTGGTGCTCGCGCAAGAGGAGATCGGAAGCCATTCGGCACAGCGCCGCATCGCCGACCACGACCGGCACGATGTGGCTTTCGTTCGCCATGACCGGCAGCCCGGCTTCGGTCAGCCGGCGTTTCACCGTGGCGACCCGCTCCCGATGCGCGGCGCGCTCGGCTCCGCTCTCCCGGAGGTGGCGCACGGCGGCGAGCGCTCCGGCTGCTAAGAGCGGCGGCAGCGCGCTGGTAAAGATGAACCCGGGAGCATGACCACGCAGGAAATCGACCATCAGGGCCGAGCCGGCAATGTAGCCGCCCATGACCCCGAACGCTTTGGCGAGCGTCCCCTGGATGATCGTGAGCCGCTGCGCGACGCCGTCGCGCTCGGCGATGCCGCCGCCGTGCGCGCCGTAGAGACCGACGGCGTGGACTTCGTCGAGGTAAGTCATCGCGCCGTGGCGCTCCGCGATGTCGCACAACGCCCCGATCGGCGCGATGTCGCCATCCATCGAGTAGACCGACTCGAAACAGACCAGTTTCGGCCGCTCCGCCGGCAAAGCGGCGAGCAATTCGGCCAGGTGCCCGACGTCGTTGTGCCGGAAGATCACCCGCTCGGCGCGGCTGTTGCGTATGCCGGCGATCATCGAGGCGTGGTTCATCGCGTCCGACAAGACGACCATGCCGGGCATGCTGCCGGCCAGCGTCGACAGCGCCGCGTCGTTGGCGACATAACCCGACGTGAAGACGAGCGCGGCCTCGCGTCCGTGCAATTCCGCGAGCTCGCGTTCGAGCAGCACATGCGCGTGGCTGGTGCCCGAGATGTTGCGGGTGCCGCCCGCCCCGGCCCCGGAGCCCTTCAGCTCCGCCGCCATCGCCGCCAGGACCGCGGGGTGCTGGCCCATCCCGAGGTAGTCGTTCGAACACCACACCGTGACCTCGGCGCCGATGCGGTGATCGAAGGCGCGCGGGAACCGGCCGCACCGCCGCTCCAGATCGGCGAAGACGCGGTAGCGGCCCTCGGCATGGAGCGCATCCACCCGCGCCTTGAAGAAATCGTCAAAGTTCATCTTGGTGCCGCCGCCGCGAAGGAAGCCTGACAATAGCATATAGGACGTCCCTACGCATGGCGCGCTGTGTCGCGGCGCCGCGCGGCCCTATTTGTTCGCCCGGCACACAAAGGTCGCGCGGGCCGGCAGCAAGAGCGGGCAGTTCTGCAGATACCAATCGGTGTCGACCGGCTCGGCCACCGTCCTGGCACTGCACTCCTGCTGCGCCTGAATCTGCACCTCGGCAAGCGTTGTGGTGAGCGTGTTGTAGCAGATCGCGACCCGCGGACCCGGCGGCGCACCTGGCTGCGCGGCGCGCGGCGCGGCCGGGTAGGGGT
>JBARKH010000501.1:0-18886 GCA_049801295.1 Allostellaceae bacterium
GGCCGAACCCGTCCAGGGCTATAACCCGCCGCCAAACGGGCCGCCTGGCGGCGATGGCCCGCCACCCTGGGCGAATTCCGGACCGCCTCCCGGTCCCTATGGCCCGGGGCCACCCCCGGGCGGCGGCGGTTACTCCTCCCCGCGCGGCACCTATCCGCCGCCCTCGGGAGGCTATGGACGCCCGCCGGGTGGCATGCAGAATGCGCCCTCGCATAGCACTCATCCCAATTAGGGTGGGCGTCGCCGGGGCCGCAGGAACTGGGAGGAGGCGATGAAACTCCCGTCGCACGATCGCTACGATTACCTGCCGATCACCGGGCGGCCGGTCTATGACTGGCCGGAAGGAAAGCGCCTCGCCGTCTTTCTGTGCAGCAACATCGAGCATTTCGCCTATCGCGCCGGGCTCGGGGTCGACGCGAGCGGGGGCGAGCGGCCGCAGAGCCAGCAGAATTACGCCTGGCGCGATTACGGCAACCGCGTCGGGATCTGGTCCTACCTCGATCTCCTCGACGAATTCGGCCTGCCGGGCGCGCATAACGTCAATGCCGCCGCGCTCGAGTATTGCCCCGATATCGTCGAGCGGCTTCGGGGCAGGGGCGATGAATTTGTCGGCCACGGCCGCAGCAATGCCGAGCGCCAGGATGTGCTGTGGGAGGAGGACGAGGCGCGCCTCATTGCCGAAGCCACCGATACCATAACGCAACTGACCGGCAAGCGACCGGAAGGCTGGCTCGGGCCGGGCCTCGCCGAGAGCCGCCTCACCCCCGACCTCTTGAAGGAGGCCGGCTATCGCTATGTGATGGATTGGCCGCTTGACGACCAGCCGGTATGGCTGCGCACCCGCTCGGGCCCGATCCTCTCGGTGCCTTATCCGATCGAGCTCAACGATTTGCCGGCTCTGGCCACCCGCCACCATACCGGCCGCCAATTCGCCGAGATGATCACCGACCAGTTTGATGAAATGCTTGAGCAATCGAGGAAATACCCGCTGGTGTTCTCGATCGCGCTGCATCCGTTCATCATCGGCCAACCATTCCGCCTGCGCGCCCTGCGCGGCGCGCTGCGCCACATTATGGCGCATAAGGATGCACTGTGGCTGACCACCCCCGGCGAAATCGCCCGCTATTGCGAGGGCCTGCCGAAGGGGATCGTGCCGGGGTCGTGAGCCCGAGGCTGCCGGCGACGCGTCGTGCCGCCCGATGCTGGACAATCGCCGGCGAAGCGTGACATCCTCGCCATCCGGAACAAACGAGGAACGATAATGGCGGCCAGCTCCAGGCTGATGATCGGCGAGGCCGAGCGGCGTTTTCCGGTGCGGATCCGCGTCGGGGTGCCGTCGCAAGGGCTTGGCACCCGGCTCGACCAGCTCAAGGCGTGGCTCGACGACAATTGCGGCGCCGATTGCTGGGCGATGACCCCGTCCGGGCTGCGCGGCGTCTTGAACGACGCGGTCGCGATCTATTTTTGCGATGCGACGCTCGCCAGCGCCTTTGTCGCGCGCTGGTGCCGGGGTGACCGGGCGGAAACCGTCGAGGGCGCCTTCCGGGTGCGCGACGATGCACCGCCGATGCGCCGCTCCGCGCCGCTGCACCGCACGCCGGGCGAATGAGGGGAACGCCAATGACCATCGAATACCGCGCCGCGGTGCTGCACGAGGTCGGCGCGCCGATGACGGTCGAGACAGTGGTCGCGGGCCCGCTCGGGCCGGGCGATGTGCTGGTGCGGATCAAGGCCGCGGGCCTCTGCCATACCGATCTCGAAGTCATTACGGGGTCGTTGCGCTATCCCTTGCCGATCGTGCTCGGGCACGAGGCGGCGGGGGTTGTCGAGGAGCTCGGCCCAAATGCGCGGGGCCTCAGCGTCGGCGACCATGTCATCCTGTCGTGGAACCCGCATTGCGGTCATTGCTTCTACTGCGACCGCGATCTGCCGATCCTCTGTGAAACCTACCTCGCGCACGGGCCGCAGGCTGTCGCCTTCGATGGCACCAGCCGCACGCGCCTTGGCGACGGGCGCGAACTGAAGCGGCTGATGTTTCTCGGCGCCTTCGCCGAATACGCCGTCGTCGCCGACCATCAGGCGATCGTCGTGCCCAGAGAGCTGCCGTTCGATCGCGCCTGCCTCATCGGCTGCGGCGTGATGACCGGGGTCGGCGCCGCGCTCAACATCGCGACAATCGGCTATGGCGACACGGTCATGGTGATCGGCTGCGGCGCCGTTGGGCTTTCCGCGGTGCAGGGCGCGCGGCTCGCGGGGGCGGGCGAGATCATCGCGGTCGATCTCGACACCGCGAAACTCGCGCTCGCCGAGCGGGTCGGCGCGACCTCGATCGTCGATGCGCGCGCTGAGGATCCGGCAGCAATCGCCCGGGTAAAGACGGCCGGACGCGGCGCGGATGTGGTCTTCGAGGCCGCCGGCAAACCGGCCTCGTTCCGCGTCAGTCTCGAGGCAGTGCGCCCGGGGGGCGAAGTCATCTGGCTCGGCAAGACCGATGTCGCCGCAGACGTTGCGTTGCGCTGGGGGAGCCTCATGGGCGACAAGCGCATCCGGCGCTCGAGCTATGGCGGGGCGCGGCCGGCGCGCGACTTCCCGCTCCTCGCCCGCGCCTATCTCGACGGAAGGCTCAAGCTCGACGAATTGATCTCGCGCCGCATCGCGCTCGACGAGATCAACGAGGGCTTCGCCGCCCTGGAGCGCGGCGAGGCGATCCGCAGCGTCGTCATCTTCTGAGGTGATGCGAATCCGGGAATTCAGTAATTTTCCGGCAGGGGAGGCGCGCGACGCTTCGCATAGTGAGGCCACGGTGGGGTTGACAGACGCTCGATCGACCCACACATATATCGGTACCATAATTGTTGATTAATCAATTATTTCTCGGCCATGCGACGAATAGAGATGAACGGCGGATTTCCCTGCTCAGGTGAAAACATTCCCTGCCCGTGTAAAAAATATTCCCTGCGCCACCGCAAAAAATTCCCTGCTGCTGCGCCGCTATGGTGCGAAGAACCGCGCCAGGCCAAGAAGATACCGGGATTTCTGTGAAAAATTTCCCTGCTGGCAGGGAATCGCCCCGTTGACGGAGCGAGGATTTTCTCGTCCTTTGCCGTGAGGGGGTCGAGAGTGCGGCGATGATTGTCGATCAGCGTCTATGTGCCCGCGGCAGCGGGCTCCGGCTGGTGCGCTCCGGCCCGCGGGTCGCGAATAGGCCCATTCGCCGACACGAATAGGGACGAGAAATGAAATATACCCGCATTACGGTCAATCCGACGCAGATGGGCGGGGTGCCCTGCCTGCGCGGCCTGCGCATCCCGGTCGCGACCGTCGTTGCCATGGTGGCCGATGGCATGACCGAAGCCGACATCATCGCCGCCTATCCCGATCTCGATCGCGATGACATCGCCGAGGCGCTGCGATTTGCCGCCGAGGCGGTGCGCGAGCGCGAACTGCCTTTGGTCGGCCCGTAAGAACCCGGCGTGCGCTTTCTCGTGGACAACGCGCTGTCGCCGGTTGTAGCAGAGTGCTTGCGCCAGGCTGGGCACGACGCGGTGCATGTCCGCGACTATGGGCTGGCCGCTGCCGGCGATGTGGAAATCTTCGAACGCGCCCGACGCGAGGACCGCGTTATTGTTTCGGCCGACACCGATTTCGCCACCCTACTGGCCTTGCGGGCCGCGAGCCGGCCATCGGTGATCCTGTTCCGACAATCCATTAACCGTCGGCCCGAACAGCAGGCTGCGGTATTGCTGCGCAATCTGCCGGGGATAGAACAACCGCTGCAAAGCGGGTGCGTCGCCGTCCTGGAAGACGCGCGGCTGCGCGTCCGCCGGCTGCCCGTCGGCGGCGGGGAATAACCACACATCCGGGAGAAAAAGGACGCCCACCGGCTTTCCAACTGAGCAATCGACCCGGTTGACGGGCCGGCGGTTTTCCGGTCCTTTGCCGTGACGGGGTCGAGAGTGCGGCGATGATTGTCGATCAGCGTTTATGCGCCTGCGGCAGCGGGCTGCGGCTGGTGCGCTGCTGCCAGATGGATTTCTCCGTGGTGCCGCCCGCCGAGGCGAGCGGGCCGCTGGTGCCGATGGTCCAGCGCGCCGTCGAGCGTCATGGGCAAGGCGCCGTCGAGGAAGCCGAGCGACTGTGCCTCGAAGTATTGGAGCTGGCGCCGGGCCAGCTCGAGGCGCTGTCGCTCCTGTACCGGATCCGCAAGGCGGCAGGAAAGGACGAGGCCGCCAATACGCTGTTGCGCCGGATCGTCCAGCTGCATCCCAACACCTTGTGGGCGACTCACGAACTGACCCTCGTCCTCTTCGGCAAGGGCGCCGTCGCCGAAGCCGAGACCCATGCCCGTAATGCGGTTCGCATCGCCCCCCAGAACCCGCAGTCGCACAATCTGATGGGCATGATCATGACCGAGGCCAATCGGCCTCAGATCGGTGAATACCATTACCGCAAGGTCATCGAACTGAACCGGACGCGCGACCCGATCCTCCTCGCCAATCTCGCCTGGAACCTGCGGAACCAGGGCAGGATGGCGGAGTCGCGCCAGCTCTACGAGGAATCGAGCGCGCAAGCCCCCGATGTATTGCAGACCTGGCTCGGCTGGGCGCGGCTCGAAGAAGCCGACCGCAATCTCGAGCGCGCTGCCGAACTGCTCGACCGCGCCGAGCGGCTGGTGCCCAACAACCCCAGCGTCATGCTGTCGCGCGCCGTGCTCAGCGGCCGCACCGGGTCCTATTCGCAGGCGCTGGCGATCCTCGACGCGATGGCGCCGCCGGAGAAGGGTGGCGGGCTCGGCGCCAACGAGCTCTTGGAGAAAGGGCGCCTCCTCGACCGCATCGGCCGCTATGACGAGGCGTTCGCGGCGTTTGCCGAAGGTAAGCGCCTGTGCCGCGAGGTGACCGGTCTCAACTACATGGAAGAACAGGCCCAGCAGCTCGCCGCCCGCCTCAAGGCGTTCTTCACCGAAACCCGGCTCGCGATCCTGCCGCGCGCCGGGCTGCACGAGAACACCGCGCAGCCGATCTTCATTCTCGGCTTCCCCCGCTCGGGTACCACTCTGCTGGAGCAGACCCTATCGGCGCATCCGCGCATCTGCGCCGGTGACGAGCTGCCGTTCGTCAACGAGATCACCCAGGCGATGATGCGCGTCTTGAACAGCCCGCTCTCCTATCCCGAGGCTTTGGCGGAGCTGTGGATGGGCGACCGTCACCACGGCCTCGACGAACTGCGCGATTACTATCTCGAGCGGGTTCGTCAGCTCGACATCGTCGAAGACGGCGCCGCCTGGTTTACCGACAAGATGCCGCTCAACGAAACCCATCTCGGCCTCATTGCGCTGATGTTCCCGCGCTCGCCGATCATCCATGTCTTGCGCCATCCGCTCGATGTCGTGCTGTCGACGTTCTCCAACCATCTGACGCACGGCTTTTATTGCTCGTACGCCCTGGAAACGGCGGCCCGCCACTATGCGCTGACGATGGACCTGGTCGAGCATTACCGGGCGCAGATGACGCTGCATTACCTGCCGATCCGTTACGAGGACATCGTCGACGACCAGGAGACCGCGGTCCGCCGCATCCTCGATTTCATCGGCGAGCCGTTCGACGAACGGTGCCTCGCGTTTCACGAGAACCGCCGGTACGCGCGCACCGCCAGCTATGTCCAGGTGACCGAACAGCTCTACGACCGCTCGCGCTTTCGCTATCGCCATTACTTGAAGCAGCTGGAGCCGGCGATCGCGATCCTCGAACCGACAATCAAGCGTCTCGGGTATCCCCTTGATTGAAATAGGCACGGGCGGCGGGCCGATGGTGACCGAGCTCCAGCTCGGCGGTGAGCCGGTGACGGGCCGGCCGGCGCTCGAAGTGACATTGCCGACCGCGCAGCCGGCGTCCGATGCCCAACGCATCGCTCAGCTGATGCAGCTGGCGACCGAGCACGAGCAGGCGGGCCGGCTCGCCGAAGCCGAGGGCGTTCTGCGCCATATCCTCGCCGAGGCCGCCAACCATCCCCCGGCGCTGCATTCGATGGGGATCGTCGCCTTCAAGATGGACCGCATCGACGAGGCGGTGCGGCTGATGGAGCGCTCGCTCGCACTGGCGCCGATGGAGGCGGTCTATCATCGCAATATCTGCGAGGTCTACCGCGTGCTCGGCCGCTTCGACGAGGCGCTCGCCGCCGGCCGCCGGGCTGCGACCCTTGCCCCCAATGATGTCCACTGTCACCACAATTTAGGGGTGCTGCATTACCACCGCCTTGAGCTCGACGCGGCGATCGCCAGCGGCGAGCGGGCCATTGCGCTCGCCCCCGACATGGCCGGCGCCCATTTCGGGATCGCCGAAGCGTCGCTCCTGCGCGGCGAGTTTGAGCGCGGCTGGGAGGAATATGAGTGGCGCTTCAAGCTCGCCAACTCGCCGCAATTGCTGCCGCCGACCGAGCGCAAGCAATGGGACGGCGGCCCGATAGGGGACGGGACCCTGCTCTTGATCGCCGACCAGGGTTATGGCGACGTCATTCAGTTCGCCCGCTATATCCCGTGGGCCGCCGCGCGCTGTGCAAAGGTGGCGATCGCGTGCAGCGCCGAATTGCACCCGGTCATCGAACAGCTGGCGGGTGCCGCGTTGTTGTTCGATCACTGGGAGCGGGCGCCCGAGTTCGCGGCTTATTGCGCGCTCTCCGGCCTGCCGCGGCTGGCCGGCACGCGCCTCGATACGATCCCGGCCGAGATCCCCTATCTGCGGGCAGACCCGGCGAGATCGGCGGTCTGGGCCGAGCGGCTTGCCGTCTTGCTGCCGCGCGGCTATCGCCGCATCGGCATCGTGTGGGCCGGCCGGCCGACCCATCACAACGATCGCAACCGCTCGACGACGCTCGCCACCTTTGCGCCGGTGACCGACATGCCCGGGATTGCCCTCGTATCGCTGCAGAAGGGCGAAGCCCAGGCGCAAATCGGTCGTTACTGGGGTCGCGCGCCCCTCGTCAATCTCGGGCCGGAGCTGCGGGATTTCGGCGATACGATGGCGGTTCTGGAGTGCCTGGAGCGGGTGGTCCTGGTCGATACCTCGGTCGGCCATCTCGCCGGCGCGATGGGGAAGGAAGCATCGGTGATGCTGCCCTACGCGCCGGATTGGCGCTGGCTCCTCGACCGCGCCGACAGCCCCTGGTATCCGACCCTGCGGCTGTATCGCCAAGGGCCGGACCGAAGCTGGGACGCGGTGATCGCCAGCATCGCCAAGGAGGTCGCCGCCGCCTCGCGGCCGCCCGCGCCGCGGTAACGCGGCCCACTTGTGGGTATTCCCGCCCTACGATCGCGCCACCGAGCGGGCAATTCCCTGGAACGGCCTCGGGGAGATCACCTTTGAATGATCTGTAACCTGCGGATATGATGGCCCGATGAGGCGCCTCAGCCGATATTTCTACCGCTACCTGCATTACATTGCGCCGCTGCCGATCCTAATCGCGGCGTTCTTTGCCTGGGCCAGCAACTCCGAGGCACTTTCGTCCTTCAGGTTAAACGTGTTCGACGAGTTCCTGCGCCTGAAACCGCGGGTATACGAGCCGGTGCCGGTGCGCATCGTCGACATCGACGATGACAGCCTGGCACGGTTTGGCCAGTGGCCGTGGCCGCGGACGCTGCTTGCGAAGCTGGTCAACCGGCTCGACGAACTTGGCGTCGCGACGATCGCGTTCGACATTCTCTTTATCGATCCGGACCGCACGACGCCTGCGCGCCTGATCCAGGACATGGAAGGCATTTCATCCGACGATCCGTTGATCGCGCGGTTCGCCGGCATGCCCGACCACGACCAGATCTTTGCGACCGCGATCGGGAAGTCGCGAGTGGTCCTGGGCTTCGCGCCGCGCGGGAAGGCGCATTCGCGGTTGCCCCAGGCGAAATCGAGCTTCGCGATCGCGGGTGACGATCCGAAACCCTGGGTGCCCCACTTCCGGGGCGCCGCGAGCAGCCTGAGCGTTCTGGAGACGGCCGCGGCGGGGAACGGCATGCTCGGCATGCTGCCCGAGCGCGACGGCATCTCGCGGCGGGTTCCGCTGCTGACCGTGATCGGCGATCGGCTCTATCCCTCATTGGGCGCGGATGCCTTGCGGGTGGCCCAAGGCGCCCGCACCTACGTCGTCAAATCGACCGGGGCGAACGGGGTGACCGCGTTCGGCGAACATGCCGGCGTCAGCTCGATCAAGATTGGCCGCGTCGTGGTGCCTACTGGCGCCGATGGCACGGTGTGGGTCCACTTTACCCCGCATCAGCCAGCGCGCTTCGTGCCGGCCTGGAAGATTTTGGACGGCAGCGTCGACCCGGAACTGATCAAGGGCAATATCGTCCTCGTCGGAACCACCGCCGAGGGGCTGAAGGAGTTTCGTCCGACGCCGCTCGATCCGGCGGCGGCCGGAGTGGAGATGCACGCCCAACTGATCGAGCAGATGCTGCTCGGCGACAATGTCCAGCGGCCCGATTGGGCGCGCGGCGCCGAGGCCGCGTTCATGCTGGCGATCGGGTTGGTCCTGCTCGTCCTCCTCCCCCGCGTCGGCCCAAAATGGACGGCGTTACTCGGCTTGGCCGCTATCGCGCCGGCAATCGGCGGCTCGTGGTACGCCTATGCCCAATATAATTGGCTGATCGACCCGGTCTTCCCCTCGCTGGTTGGGGTGCTCGTCTATCTCTCGTCCTCGACCGTCATGTTCGTGCGCACGGAATCTGAGCGCAGACAGGTGCGCCATGCCTTCGGCCGCTATCTGGCGCCTGCGGTCATCGAGCAGCTTGCCGAACATCCGGAGCGGCTGACGCTCGGCGGCGAATTGCGCGAGATGACGTTGATGTTCAGCGACATCCGCAGCTTTACCACGATCGCCGAGGGGCTCGATGCCCATGGCCTGACGAGCTTCCTCAACCACTATCTGACGCCGATGACCGATGCGATCATGTCGCACCGCGGTACCGTCGACAAATACATGGCCGACGGCATCATGGCGTTCTGGAATGCCCCGCTCGACGATCCGGCGCATGCCGAGCACGGCTGTCGCTCCGCCTTGACGATGCGCAGCCAGCTGGCGCGCCTCAACGATGCCTGGCGTGCCGAGGCCGCGGCGGAAGGCCGGCCTTTCCGCGAGGTTCGCGCCGGCATTGGACTCAATACCGGCCAGTGCGTTGTCGGCAATCTCGGTTCGGACCAGCGTTTCGACTATTCGGTGCTCGGCGACGACGCCAACGTCGCCTCGCGGCTCGAGGGTCAGACCAAGACCTATCTGGTCGACATCATCATCGGCGAGCGAACTGCCGAACAGGCGCCGCAATTCGCGCTTCTCGAACTCGACCTGATCCAGGTCGTCGGCAAGACCAAGCCGGTGCGCATTTTCTTTCTCTTCGGCGACGAGTCCGTCGCCAAGACCGAAGCATTCGCCTCGCTCGCCTTCGCTCATGGCTCGATGATCGCCGCCTATCGCGGGCGGGAGTGGGACGAGGCGTTGGCACAGCTGGAAATCTGCCGCAACCAGGCCCCGGACATCCTGCGCGATTTTTACCAGCTCTACGAGGAACGGATCGCTAATTTGCGGGCGTCACCGCCGCCGCCCGCGTGGGACGGAGTGTTCGCCGCGCTGACAAAATAAACTGCGCCATACCTCTTTGGAAGAGCCGCGTGACGCCCGGCCGCGCGGGCGTCGCCGCTGCCTCGAATGCGCCGATTGTTAGTACTGTTCCGCGGATACGTCGCGTCTATCGGGCGGCCGCAACGCCATTTGCCGGTGCGGCGCCGGGTTTTCCGGTAACTTTGATGAGGGCGATCCCGCCGCGCACCGTAACCACGCCGGAGGGCGTCAGAAACGAGACATCGCTCTTTTTGCTTATTTTCCCGCCGACATAACGCAGCACGCCGGTCGTCACTGTTGCCGTCATGGTACCGGCCTGCTTCGCGGGATCGTAAACAAACTCGTCGATGACGATCTCCGAATTCTCCGCAAGCGTCAAGGTAGACTGATCGGAGAAGATCAGCTGTACTTGCCCTTTGTTGAAGGTCGAGATCTTTTCATTGCGGACGACGTTCTGGCCGATGGCGAGCTGTTCGACCGGACCCGTGGGAGCTTGACCGATGGCCTGCGGGTTAACCGCGCCGGTGACCCCGACGCTTTCCTGCCCCGCGAAAGCGGAGACCGCGGATGAGGCCAGGATTATCGCCGCAAAAACGTGGCGAGCGGGGGGACGCATATGCCATCTCCTGTAGACGGGGACCGCAATCGTGATTTTCGCTAATTTTACTTAATTCCACATTAACGCACACGTGCTGGCGATTGCCAACGTAATCGGCGAGGCGGGTCGGTATGGGTCGACCACAGCACGCGCTGAGGGCCGACGGACCATCGGCGAAGGTGCGAGCGCCCTACCGAGCGCTACACCGAGCAGAGCCGGTCGGGGCCGATATCGAGATGGATGTGGTTGTAATGCTCGGCGTCGCTGTCAGGAGTCAGCACCACCGAGAAATAACCGCAGGCCCGGCGCGCGAGGCGACGCAGAAACAGGCGCTTCGGGCCGGGCTCGTTCCAATCGTGCTCGACGCTGACCGTGCTGCCGTCGGCGAGGCGGAAGCCGGCGATATCGATCGCCCGGCCCAAGGCGTGCTGGCTGAGGCGGCTGCCGCCGTTGATCCCGCGGCAGGAAAAGCTCCCTAGGTGATCGATGCGGACAACCCGCCGGCCAAGCTCCGCTCTGGCGAGCGGCTGCACCACCTCGCGTTCGAAATCGTCGAGCCGGCTGGCCAGCCCGCAACTCATCAGAGCCGAATGGTTCAGCCCCACCTCGACCCGGCTGACCCGCACCGCAGTATCGACCTGGCAGCGCGAATCCGAAACGCGGGGCGCGTCGGCGGGACGGTAGACAACGTCTTGCGCGGAGAGCCGTGCGAGGCAGGCGCGGCCACTGAGCATCGAAGGACCGGAGGTGCCACCACAGCCGGCGAGCAGCAGAACCGCGCCGCCGAGCGCCGCGAGCCAGCCGGGGTGTCGCATACGCAACCCTGTCCCCTGAATGTTCGGCCGCGCTGTTACGCCAAAGCCGCACCCGGAGAAACCAATCTGTCGACCCGGCTGCGCCGTAGTCCAAAAACCCGCATCTGATCAATCGATTGAAGGGAGGCGTCGGCGCCGGTGCTTGGGACTCGCGGTTCGGCGAGTGGGGCGGGTCGCCGGCGCGATTCGCGCGCTATTCCGGAAATGGCGGCGCATTGCCCGCGGGCAAGCCAACCTGGAACACGTTGAGCGTGTTGGCGATCAGCGTGTAGTAGCCGATGATCCCGATGATCTCGACCAGCCCCTTCTCGCCGAGCGCGGCGATCGCCTCGTTGAAGCTCTGATCCGAGAGGCGCTGGGTGCGGAAGATCTCGCTGCAGATATGGTGGACGAGCGCCTCGTCCTTGGCGGCGAAGAGCGGAGTGCCGTCGGTGCGGATCGCCTCGATCGCCGCTTTTGGCACGCCGGCCTTCTCGGCGAGCGGGGCATGCGCATACCATTCGTATTGCGCGCGCCAGAACCGCGCGGTGGTGATGATCGCCAGTTCGGAAAGCCGGTCCGGTAGCGAGGTGCCCCAACGCAAGTGCTCACCGAGCTTGGAGGCGTGTTCGCAAATCTCTGGCGCCCGGATCAAGAGCTGGAAGGGGCCGCCGAACCGGCCGCGCGCGCCGGCGATGATCTGGTCGTGAACGCGCTTTTGCGCCGGCCTCATCTCGGCCGGGGAGATCTCACGATAACGGCTCATGGCGGGCTTCCTTCGTTAAATTGACGGTGCATCATAGCGGAGCGGCCGCGCTCCGGTCACTTCACGGCGAGGTTACGGCGAATTAATCCGCCTGAAAGCGACCTGTCACCTTGGCCTGCCATGTTACAGCGATCATCCGCGCGAGTAGGAGATCGTTCATGACTGACCTTCCGGGTGGCCCGCTCGGCCGGCCCTGGTTCAACAAAACCCGTGCCGCCGCAATCGGGTTCGGCCTCGGCGTAACGCTGGCGCTATCACCCTTGGTTTGGGCCGAGAACCCGCCGGCCGCGGTCGAACCGGCGCCAGCCTCGCCACCAGCGCCAGGGTTGTTGCCGCAGCAAAGTTTCGCCCCACTCGTGAAACGGGTGTTGCCTGCGGTGGTGAACATTTCGGTGACCGAAAAGAGCGGCGCGAATGTCGCCTCGGATCAATTGCCGGAAGGGCTCCGCGGCGCGCCGTTCGATGAGTTTCTCCGGCGCTTTTTCGACCAGCATGGCGGCGGCCAGCTCGGCCCGAGCCCATTTTCCGAGGGTCCGGGCGAGGAGGGGGGTGTGAAGCGGATCGCGCTCGGCTCCGGCTTCATCGTCGATCCGTCCGGCCTCATAGTCACCAACAACCACGTGGTGGGCGAAGCCGCCAAGGTCGAAATCACCCTCCAGGACAATAGCAAATACCCGGCGCATATCGTCGGCCGCGACCCGCACACCGATCTCGCCGTGCTGAAGATCAAGGCGGATAAGCCCTTGCCTTATGTCACCTTCGGCGACAGCAGCGCGGCGCAAATCGGCGACTGGGTGGTTGCCGTCGGCAATCCCTTCGGCCTCGGCGGCAGCGTCACCACCGGGATCATCTCGGCGCGCGGCCGCGACATCCATGCCGGCCAGTTCGACGACTTCCTGCAGATCGACGCGCCGATCAATCGCGGCAATTCGGGCGGGCCGACCTTCAACCTGAACGGTGAGGTGATCGGCATCAACACGGCAATCTATTCGCCCAATGGCGGCAGTGTCGGGATCGGCTTTGCGGTTCCCTCGAACGTCGCCAAGACGGTCGCGGCCCAGCTCGAGGCGCATGGCAAGGTGAGCCGCGGTTGGCTCGGCGTGCAGATCCAGGAGGTGACGCCGGCGATCGCCGCTAGCCTCGGCCTGCACGGTGACACCGGCGCGCTGGTCGCAGTGGTGACACCGGGCAGTCCCGGCGCGCAAGCGGGGCTCAAACAGGGCGACGTCATCCTCTCGTTCAACGGCAGCGAGGTGAAGCAATTGCGTGATCTGCCGCGGCTGGTGTCCGCCCGCGCGCCCGGCTCGAGTGCGTCGCTGACGGTATGGCGCAACGGGCAGTCGAGCGAGCTTCACACGACCCTCGGCGAGGCGCCGCAGAACCCGCGCGTTGCTTCCGCCAATGGCGACCAACGGGGCGAGCAATCGGGTGAGCGGTCCGGCGAGGACCGGGCGGACGCGCTCGGGATGCACTTCGCGGCGTTGACCAACGATCTGCGGCGTGAGCTGCGTGTCGGCCGCGACGTGCATGGCGTCGTCATCGCGGGGATCGACAACGGGAGCGTCGCCGACACACTCGGGCTGTCCCGCGGCGATGTCCTGGTGTCGATCAATCAGCAGCCGGTCGGTAGCCCGGCGGAAGCCGCGCACCAGCTGAAGGAAATTGCTAAGTCACCGAAAACGAGCGCGCTCCTGCTGCTGAACCGGCACGGCGTCACCCAATATGTCGGGGTCAAGCTCACCAACGACGAGGGGTAGAGGCCTCACCCTCAAGTCTTCCGTCTCGAAAAAAGGGCGCCGCGCGGCGCCCTTTTTATGTCCACGGCAGCGTTTCCGCGGCCGGCCTAACGCTGCCGCCAAGCGATCTCGTTTCGCCCGATATTATCGCGTGGCGGCAGTGGCATGCGTGCTTCCAGCCGCTCGAGCTCAATCCGGGTGCGGGCGCCGGCGCGCAGCAATCGGTCGGTGGCTTCACGCAACGCCGACCGGCTCTCCTGCGTGTCTTCCACCAGCGCCGCGTCGAACGCCGCGAGGAAGGCGGCGATGTCGCCGTCCACCCGCGCGCGCAGGTCTTTGTCGATGTAGGACCCGGCGCCATCCTTGCGAGGGGCGACATCGGCATCGGTGCGCTGAACCGGGCCGTGATAAGCGACCGGCCGAGCCTCCGAAAAGCCGGGTCCCGCTGTGCCCTCGCGACCGCGATCAGGCGCAGCCCGGTTGTCTTGCGATTCCGGATTCGGAGCCGGAGCAACGCGTTCGCCATTCGTCCGGGGTTGGGGGATCTGCTGCGGGGCGTACTGGCCCTCGCTCGCGAAGTTGCGCCGCTCGGCTGAATGGTGTTCCGCCGGCGGTATCGCGCCATTGCCCTGAGGCGTGCTGCCGAGCGAGAGGTGCAAGGTGCGACGGTGATCGCCATTTGCCGGTCCAGCGGAGGCGGCTGAAGCCGGCGGCGGCTGCACGGGTAGCGCCGGGCGCGACGCCACGCCTGGCGGAGGGGTATTGCGCTCGGCTGAACCATTGCGGGCGAACCCGTTCGCCTGGCGCGGCCAGATCTCGTCGCGGCGATCGCTCGGTTGGCCATTTCCCGGTGGGGCACTGGCAGAGGGCGCTTGGATGGCGCTGATCGCTAGGGGCTCGCTTGCCGCCGCCTTGATCAATTGCGGCACTGTCTGCGATGCTGTCGGCGGCACTGTCGCGGTGGGTGCCGTCGGCGGCGTCTCCGCACCGGGCTGACGCGCCCGGCTTCGGCTCACGACGTAACTGATGGCCGGCGGCGAACAGTCGTAAGTTCGCGCGATGCTCGCCAGCGTCTCCCCCGCATCGTATCGGGCCATAATCAATGGCCAATCTGATTGCGGTATTTTCCCTCTTTTACTCGTTTTTTCCATTATCAAAGACCTTGAGGCTACACGTTCTACGCCCTCGCACTTCGGCTATTGGCCGGTCACGGCATGAAATCTATTCAGCGCGGACACGGATCGAAGGTTCCGAACCACAGAAACCGATCATCGAGGAGCCGATACAGCCCGGCATTCCGCCGAAGCCATGACGGAAGCGTCGTCGCTAGCCCCCGCCGTCTTGGTGAGAATAGCGACAAATAAGACAACAGTGAAGCGATTTATTCACTCGAAACGCTGGTTTTCACGCTGTACTGAGGCATGCAACATCCATCAAATCATAGCCGGACGATTTTCCCCGGGTTCATGATGTCTTCCGGGTCGAGCGCCTGTTTGATGCTGCGCATGACAGAAACCGCTTCCCCGTGTTCGGCTACGAGGAAATCGATCTTGCCATAACCGATGCCGTGTTCGCCGGTACATGTGCCTTCCATTTCCAACGCTCGGGCGACCATTCGTTCGTTGAGGCGGCTGGCCTCGGCGATTTCTTCCTGGGACTCGGGATCAATCATAAAAATCAAATGGAAATTGCCGTCGCCGACATGCCCGGCGAGCGCGGAAGGGATCGAGGATTGCGCCAGATCGCGCTTGGTTTCGGCGATGCAGTCGGCAAGCCGCGAGATCGGCACGCACACATCGGTCGGCCACCCCTTCGATCCCGGCCGCAGCGCCAGCGCGGCGTAGTAGGCATCGTGCCGGGCCTGCCACAATTTCGAGCGCGATTCGGGGGTGGTCGCCCAGCGGAAATCGTCGCCGCCATGCTCGGCGGCGATTGCCTTGACGGTATCCACCTGTTCGGCGACGCCGGCGGCGCTGCCGTGGAATTCGAAGAACAGCGTCGGCGCGACGCGGTGATCGAGCTTCGAATATTTGTTGATGGCGTCGATCTGCGCTTCGTCGAGGAGCTCGATTCGCGCGACCGGCACGCCGCTCTGGATCGTCAGGATGACCGTATCGACGGCTGCGGCAATGGTCGGGAAGGCGCAGACCGCGGCCGAGATCGCCTCGGGAATGCCGTAGAGCCGCACCGTCACCTCGGTGATCACCCCGAGCGTCCCTTCCGAGCCGACGAACAGCCGGGTCAAATCATACCCCGCGGCCGATTTGCGGGCGCGGCTCGCGGTCCGAATCACCCGGCCGTCGGCGAGCACGACGGTCAACGACAGCACGTTTTCGCGCATCGTCCCGTAGCGCACCGCGTTGGTGCCGGAAGCGCGCGTCGCCGCCATGCCGCCCAAGGAGGCGTCGGCCCCCGGGTCGATCGGAAAGAACAATCCGGTGTCGCGCAGATATTCGTTGAGCTGCTTGCGTGTAACGCCCGCCTCGACGGTGGCGTCAAGATCCTCGGCCCCGACCCGCAGGACCTGGTTCATCTGCGACAGGTCGATGCACACCCCGCCACGCAGCGCGGCCACGTGACCTTCGAGCGAGGTGCCCGTGCCGAACGCAATGACCGGGGTCTTATATTCGGCGCACAGGCTGACGATCGCGGAGACTTCGTCGGTGCTGCGGGCAAAGGCGACCGCATCGGGGGCGTGCGGCGTATGGTAGGACTCGTCCTTGCCGTGCTGGGCGCACACCGCCGCCGAAACCGATAGCCGGTCGCCGAGGCGCTGGCGCAGCACCGCGAGCAATCCCGGATTGAGAGGTACGCGCTCGAGAACCGTGGCCGTCATCTTTGGCCGTAAAAAAAGGAAGTACAGAGGCGAGGATTACTCCGCAGGATCCGCGGGCGCAATGCTGTCGCTTGCTTATATGGCGCCGGAGAGATTTTTTGCAGCCCGCCGACCAGCGCAGGGGGCGGGGGCAGTACCGGCCTCATTGAGCCGGCAGCCCGCAGGGACTAACTTCTGGCTTGAGGCGCGCGGAACGTGGCGGGAGAGCGTGATGGCCCAAGGGCGCAGTCAGTTGGCAGCGGTCACGCTCGACGACAAATATATCCTCGAAAAAGGCCGGGTTTACCTGACCGGCACGCAGGCGCTGGTGCGCCTGCCGATGGTGCAGCGGCAGCGCGACGCCGCGGCCGGGCTCAACACCGGCTGCTTTGTCACTGGCTATCGCGGGTCGCCCCTGGGCGGGCTCGATCAAGCGCTGTCGGGGGCGCGCCGCTTTATCGAACGCAACCACATCCGCTTCCAGCCGGCGATCAACGAGGAGATGGCGGCGACCGCGGTATGGGGCAGCCAGCAGCTCGGGCTCTTTCCCGGCGCCAAATACGACGGCGTCTTTGCCATGTGGTATGGCAAGGGGCCCGGGGTCGACCGCAGCGGCGATGCGCTGAAGCACGGCAATTCGGCCGGGTCGGCGCCTCATGGCGGCGTGCTGGTGCTGGCCGGCGACGATCATGTCTGCAAATCCTCGACCCTCGCGCACCAATCGGAATTCGCCTTTATCGATGCCTCGATCCCGGTGTTGAACCCGGCCGGGGTCGAGGAGATCCTCGATCTCGGCCTTTATGGCTGGGCGATGTCGCGCTATTCCGGGTGCTGGGTCGCGTTCAAGACCGTCGCCGAATCGATGGACAGCTCGGCCTCGATCGCGGTCGATCCGGGCCGTATCGAGATCGCGCTACCCGATGATTTCGCGATGCCGCCGGGCGGGCTCAACATCCGCTGGCCGGATCCGCCGCTGGAGCAGGAATTGCGGCTGCATCGCTGGAAACTCTCCGCCGCGGTGGCGTTCGCCCGCGCCAACCGGCTCGACCGCATCGCCATCGACGCGCCGCAACCGCGCTTTGGCATCGTCACTACGGGAAAATCCTATCTCGACGTGCGCCAGGCGCTCGACGAACTCGGGATCGGCACCGCCGAGGTGGGCGAGATAGGACTTCGCCTCTACAAGGTGGCGATGCCCTGGCCGCTCGAACCTGAGGGCATCCGCCAGTTCGCCGACGGGCTCCAAGAAGTGCTCGTCGTCGAGGAGAAGCGCGCCGTCATCGAAACTCAGCTCAAGGAGCAGCTCTACAACTGGCCGGCGGACCGGCGGCCGCGGATCATCGGCAAGTTCGACGAGGCGGGGACATGGATCCTGCCGTCGAATGGCGAACTGGCGCCGAGCCAGATCGCCCGGGTGATCGCCCAGCGCCTCGCCGAGTTGAGCGCCTCTGGGGGTGGAGCACCCTGGCTTGCCGAACGCCTCGCCCGGCTCGACGCCAGGGAGCGACCGGCTGGCGGCGAGGTCGTCCCGTTCCAGCGCACGCCCTATTTCTGTTCGGGCTGCCCGCACAACACCTCGACCCGGGTCCCGGAGGGTAGCCGCGCGCTCGCCGGCATCGGGTGCCATTACCTGGCGCAATTCATGGACCGCGAGACCGCGACCTTCACCCAGATGGGCGGCGAAGGCGTGCCGTGGATCGGCCAGGCGCCGTTCACCGAAACGCGCCACGTCTTCGCCAATATCGGCGACGGCACCTACACCCATTCGGGCATCCTGGCGATCCGCTCCGCAGTCGCCGCCAAGGTCAACATGACCTACAAGGTCCTCTTCAACGACGCGGTGGCGATGACCGGCGGCCAAGCCCTCGACGGCGGGCTGACGGTGCCGATCGTCACCCGCCAGCTCGCCGCCGAAGGAGTGCATCCGATCGTCGTCGTCACCGACGAGCCCGACAAGTATCCGGTCGCGACCGAATTCCCCCACGGCACCACGATCCGCCACCGCGACGAGCTCGATGCGGTGCAGCGCGAGCTGCGTGTGTTGGCCGGCGTTACCGCGATCGTCTATGACCAGACCTGCGCCGCCGAGAAGCGCCGCCGCAGGAAGCGCCGCCGCTTTCCCGATCCGCCGCGCCGCGTCGTCATCAACGACCTGGTGTGCGAGGGGTGCGGCGATTGCTCGGCGACCTCGAACTGCCTCTCGGTGGTGCCGGTCGAGACCGAGTTCGGTAGGAAGCGCGCGATCGACCAGTCGAGCTGCAACAAGGATTTTTCCTGCCTCAAGGGCTTCTGCCCGAGCTTTGTCACCGTTGAGGGTGGCAGCCTGCGGAAGCGGCCGGGGGCGATCCATGCCGGCGATCTCGCCGAGGAGGGTCTGCCGCCGCTGCCCGAGCCGGTGCTCCCCGGCCTCGCCGAGCCCTATGGCATCCTCGTTACCGGGGTCGGCGGCACCGGCGTCGTCACGATCGGGGCGCTGGTCGGCATGGCCGCGCATCTCGAGGGGAGGGGCGTCACCGTCCTCGACATGACCGGCCTGGCGCAGAAGGGCGGCGCGGTCTACAGCCACGTCCGCAT
>JBARKH010000502.1:0-2617 GCA_049801295.1 Allostellaceae bacterium
GTCATAACGCGCGCGGCTTTCGCTCGTCCACATCGGGTGACCCCTCGTCGAATCAGGCCACCTCCCTTGAATCACAACTGATTCACTTGATTCAAGAACTCTCCGGACGGACACTTAGAGGATACGGCGGCATCATCGGCCCATGCCCTCCCCTCGCCGCTTCCCGCCACCCTGGTCGATCGAGGAGCAAAATGCGTGCTTCATCGCGCGCGACGGCATCCGCCGAGCGCACGCGCAAGGCCGACATGAGCGCCGCCGCAGTCCTAGGCGCCCTGTCGCGCGGTGTCCTTGGCGTCGGCTAACTGAATGGCGAGACCGTAGAGGTGACCTCTTTTTGCCTATTCTTTGGAGAATGTCGATCTGCCGGTCTGTTCGTTGAAAGAGAATTTGCACTTGTGATCTAATGCAAATTTACCGGCACCGGCCCACGTTTCGTCGTCAATTATGCCGGCTTCGCCGGGCGGGAACAACATTCCCAAGGTGTCCCCGTCAAAATCAACGGTCTGCCCCGATCTTAGGTCCTTAAGCGCCTGTGAAAGCATGCCGAGTGAAAAAACGGTTCGCATTTTCAGCCGTCCTGATGCCCCGCTATTTTAGTTCGTACTATGCCGCATTGGAATCACTTTGACCTAGCTGCTCGCAAACTTGTCGAGCCCGCCGGGCTAGCGCCAAGGAGAAACTTCGGTCAAATTCATTCCGGGGGATTTTAAGGCAACTTCTGCGGTCGCCCGTGTTTCTGGCCACGCTCGTTCCTCGCCGTCGCTGCGGTTCAGATCAAGGATAGCCTTTGGCGAAAGAGGCTTTGAAAGGTGAGGTTGCGACCGAACTCAGCGTCATAGTTCCCATTCCGATGGATAATGGCCGCGGCGGCGTCTGTCGACGCGAACGGCAGAACAACGGCGCGGGGATGATAATGGACGAAGAGCTTGACCTCCTCGAACACCCCTTCCATCCCACCAATTACCACCGCGGCCGCGAAGCGCCGGCACGAATAATCGCGCGACGCTCTGCGGTGATTAAATCCCCCTAGACACGCAAGGATTGCCGGCGAAACGATTACATGCGATCCGATGCCGCCGCGGCACCACCACAAACCCTGGATGGACGAGCGATGACCTACGCCAATCCTCTGCTGCACAAACCGTCGCGTGCTATGCCCAAGCGCGTGGTGGTAGTCGGGGCGGGCACCATCGGCCCCGACATCGGCTATTACCTCAAGGGCGCCATCCCCGAGCTCACGCTGCATCTCGTCGACGTCGCCCAGGCGCCGCTCGACCGGGCGGTCGAACGCTTCAAAAGCTATGCGCGCAAGGGGGTCGAGCGCGGCAAGATGAGCAAGGCCCGGGCGCAGCAGGTCACCGAGAACCTGCACACCTCGTTGGACTACGCGGTCGTGCGCGAGGCCGATTGGGTGCTCGAGGCGGCGACCGAGGATCTCGCGCTCAAGCGCAAGATTTTCGCGCAGATCGAGGAACTGGTGCGGCCGGACACGATCATCACCTCAAACACTAGTTCGCTACCCGCCGAGCGCATCTTCGCCGAACTGCGGCACAAGGAACGGGCGACGGTGACCCACTTCTTCGCCCCGGCCTGGCGCAACCCGATCGTCGAAGTGATCCGCTGGGCGGGCGCCGGTCCACGCCTCGTCAACGACCTCAACTGGATTTTCTGCATGACCGGCAAGGTGCCGTTGGTCACCGCCGACGTCGCCTGCTTCATGCTCGACCGCGTGTTCGACAATTGGTGCAACGACGCGGCGCTGCTCTTGAACAAGGCAAGTGCCGCCGAGATCGACACAACGACTGCCGAGTTCGCGCATGCCGGCCCGTTCTTCGTGCTCAATCTCGCCAACGGCAACCCCATCATCGTTGAGACCAACACGCTGCAGGCTGACGAGGAAGGCGAGCACTACCGGCCGGCGCCGATCTTTCGCTCGGTGCAGAATTGGCGCACCACCGCCCCGGGTGAGCCGGTCACGGTCGCGCCCGTGGTCCGCGCCGATGTGCGCGACCGAATGCTCGGCATTCTGATCTCGCAAACCGTCGACATCCTCGACCGCAAAATCGGCGCGCCGACCGACCTCGAGCTCGGCTGCCGTTTGGCGCTCGGCTTCAAGGCGGGGCCGCTCGATATCATGCGGCAGATCGGCGACGCGGAAGCCGAGCGCATCATTGCCCGCACCCAGCGCGAACGGCCGGGCTTGCCGCAACCGCGCCGGCGCCTCGGCGACTACCAGAATTTCTATCGTCACGTGCTGTTCGACGACGTCGCGGGCGTCAAGGTCATCACCATCCGCCGTTCCGATGCGCTAAACGCGATCAATGACGAAGTGACCGACGAGATTCTGGCGGCGATCCGTCACTTCGAGGACGACGAGGCGGTGCACGGCTTCGTGCTGACCGGCTATGGTCCGCGCGCTTTCTCGGCTGGCGCCGACATCGGCCGGTTTCCCGGCGTGCTCGGTAACGCCGAGGCGGCCGCTCAATACGCCCGCGATTGCGCCCGGACACCATGCGCAAACCGGTGGTCGCCGCTTTGAACGGCATGGCGCTCGGAGGCGGCCTGGAAATCGCGTTGCGCTGTCACTCCATAGTCGCCATGCGCGGTGCTTCGCTGC
>JBARKH010000503.1:0-2965 GCA_049801295.1 Allostellaceae bacterium
CGGTTGGGGTTCGCCCAGCTCTGCCTCGTGCACCGGCGTCAGGGCTCGGTCGCGAGCGTCGCGGGCCGCCGCTGCGAGTTCCGCAATCCGCCGGGTTTCGAGGATCTCGATTTCGTGAAGTATCGCCGCCTCGCTCATTGCCGGATACTCCTTGCCATCGCTTCGCGGTTGATCTTATTGAGCGCTCACCGGCGCTCCTTGATCCACGTCAACGGGCACGACGCCCGCCGGCGCCTCCTCGGCCCGAAAGTTCTATTCCGCTTCCGACACACGCCGGCGCAACCACCTCGCGATGTCATCGGCCTCATCCCGCTAGCGACGGCGTACGAGCCGGAGCGTTCATGTCGAGCGGCGCATCGTAGCGCGTCGGCGCAACATCCGTGCCCGGGTCCTCGCGAGCCTCGATCGCCGCAGGCTCTTCGAATTCCCACGCTTGCAGTTGCGTCGGGTCGCGCCCGTCTGGCTCATCCTCGATGAGCCGGTGGGTGGAGTCCCTTGCCAACGACCCGGTGGATCTCCGGGAGCTTGCGCGGCACGCGCGGCGCGGCGCTCCGCGGATATCCGACAACGATCGGAGTGACAGGGATGTATGGTTCCGGAATGCCCAGCTCGGATTTCGCTTCGCGCAGATTGAGCCAGGGTCGGGCAAACCCGATGCAGCAGGTGCCGAGACCCGTCCCGCATGCCGCGAGCATCAGGTTTTGCGCCGCCATGCAGCAATCCTCTGCCGACTGTGCGGCATTGGAGGTCGCGGCGATCACGATCAGAGCAGGCGCCCCATAGAAGATGTCGAAAGCCGGGTCCGACAGCTGGTCGCGATACCGTGAAAGCGGAGAGTCGGGGCCCATCGTCTCGACGAGGTACTGCTTGGCACGTTCGGCGTATCGCGAAAGTACCTCTCGGCCCTCGACGACGATGAACGCCCACGGCTGGAGGTTCATCGCACTCGGCGCGTGAACGGCCGCAGCAAAGAGGGCATCGATCACTTCGCGCGGAACGGCGTCGGGCTTGTAGTCGCGGACCGATCGTCGATGGTAGACCGCCTCGATAACGTCCATGACGCTGCTCCGACCTCCAAACAGCACTCAGACAGTCCACAGATTGCCGTCATCGGCCTTGATCCAAATCAGCTTTTCGGATGCGTGCAAAGCCAGGTATTTCCGATGCTGCTGAAGTTCCTCGGAACCCGGGCGAACATTGGCTACCGCCGACCGGCCACCGATTACCTCTACCTGACCGTAACGGGGACTTCGGCCGATCCTTGCTGTTACGAACGCCATCGAAAGTCGACGGCGCAAGCTGAAATCCCTGCGGGGTCGGTGCCTTCCGGGATGCCACCGCGTTCCCCGATGTTCTTTTAAATCGGACTCTGCACCTTCCGCAACTGCGGAGCATCTCGGGGGCGATGTTGCCCCATATCCTCCTGTCGATTGACCTGCCTCAAGGCGCGACCGCCGCTTCTGCTCCACGTAAACCAGGCGGGCGATGCCGCCGAGCATTGGCGATAGGAGCCAAGGATGTTCTCGCATCGGATCAAGCTCTTCGCGCTCTTCGGGTTTCAGGTGTGGATCGATGCCTCCTGGCTGCTGGTCGGCGCGCTGATCGCGTGGACGCTTGCGGGTGCCGTGTTTCCTGCCGCCGTTCCCGGTCTTGCGACCGCGACCTATTGGTGGATGGCCATCGCCGCCACGATCGGCTTGCTGTTCTCGATCGTTTTCCATGAAACCGCGCATTCGCTGGTCGCGCGCCGGTACGGCATCGAGATCCGCGGCATCACGCTGTTCGTCTTTGGTGGCGTCGCTCAGATGCCGGCGGAGCCGGGGAGCGCCCGCGCCGAGTTTCTGATGGCGCTCGCCGGACCGGTTGCCAGCCTGGTCCTGTCGGCGGCGCTGCTCGGCCTTGCCAGCGTGATCGGATCGCTGCACGGGCCGCAGACGATCACCGAGATCGTGTCGTATCTCGGCTTACTCAACATGATGCTGGCCATCTTCAACCTGATCCCTGCCTTCCCGCTGGACGGCGGACGCATGCTGCGCGCAGCATTGTGGGCTTGGCGGCACGACATCCGCTGGGCGACCCGGATCGCCGCCGGGGCTGGCGACGCATTCGGGATCCTCTTGATCGTGCTCGGCGTCTTCGCGGTCCTGCGCGGCGATTTCGTCGGCGGCATGTGGCAGTTTCTGATCGGCATGTTTCTGCGCGCCGCTGCCAGTGCCAGCTACCAGCAGACGATGGCACAGCGGCTGCTCGCCAATGTTTCGGTAGCACAGGTGATGACACCGGACCCCGTCTCGGTGCCCCCCGATCTGCCGCTCACGCGCTTCATCGAAGATTACATTTACCGCTATCATCATCGAGAATTTCCGGTTGCCCGCAACGGCCTGCTGCTCGGCCGCATCGGCACGAGGCAGATCGCCGAGCTTGATCGCGGCCTCTGGCCGAAAACCGTGGTTTCTGCGGTGGCGGCGACCTGCACGCCAGAAGACACCATCGCGCCCGACGCGGGGGCGCTTGCGGCCATAACCCAGATGTCGGACTCCGGGCGCAGTCACCTTTTCGTCGTGCGTGGCGGGCAACTTGTCGGGATCATTGCTCAGCGCGATCTAATGGAGCTGTTGTCGGTCAAGCTGGAGCTTGTCAGCGACCAAAGCTCGATGCCGGTGCGGCGGCCCTTGTCAGGCCGACGCGCACCCGGTTGAAAGAGGAACCGGGCTCATGACCGCGTCTTGGGAGATCTGCGGACTGCTGCGGACCCTCTCGGCACGCGGAGACCACCCGGCCGTGATCTCTTATGGCGAAGGCAAAACCCTGACCTGGGATAGCGAGACCCTTGCCCGGAACTCGCTGAGATTGGCGCGCAGCCTGCGGGAGAACGGGCTCGACGGAGGCGCGAGAGTGGTCCTGTGGGCGCCGAACTCCCCGGTATGGATCTCTAGCGCCCTCGGGATCCTGGCGTCCGCCGGGG
>JBARKH010000504.1:0-9449 GCA_049801295.1 Allostellaceae bacterium
CCGTTCGGCCGCGGCAGCGTGCGAATGGGCGATGGCCGCGCCCTCTTCCTGCCGCAACGGCCGTATCTCCCCTTGGGGACGCTGGCCGACGCGATTGCCTATCCGGGTCTCGCCGCGGAGCGCGACCGCGGTGAGCTGGAGGCCGCGCTGCGGGCTGTCGGGCTGCCCTACCTCATCGATCGCCTCGATGAGGAGGGGATTTGGGCGCAGCGTTTGTCGGGCGGCGAGCAGCAGCGCGTCGGCTTTGCGCGGGTGCTCTTGATGCGCCCGGAGATCGTGTTCCTCGACGAGGCAACCTCGGCCCTCGATGAGGCGGCCGAAGCGGCGCTATACCGGCTGTTGCGCGAAGCCGAGTGGCGGCCGACCATCGTCAGCGTCGGCCATCACGGTACGCTGAGGCGCTTTCACGAGGCGGTCATCGATCTCGGCCGCGCCCCGGTGAGCGAGGTGGCAGGTGAGTGATGCCGCGAATCCCCCGATCGGCAAGGGGGGCGAGGCTGACGACCCGCTGCGGCGGGTTCGCCTCGACAAGCTCGAAACGCTGCGCGGGATGGGGATCGACCCCTATCCGGTCAGTTTTTCGCGCAACCATCAGGCAGCCGAGCTCGATGAGCGCTACGGCGCGCTGGCGGCAGGGGCCGAGACCGAGGACGTGGTGCGGCTCGCCGGGCGGATCCGCGCGGTGCGCAACAGCGGCATGTTCATCGATCTCCACGACACCTCGGGCAAGATCCAGATCTTCAGCCACAAGGATTTTCTCTCGCCCGAGGATTTGGCGCTGCTGCGCCTCCTCGACATCGGCGATCTGATCGGGGTCGAGGGCCGCGTCCGCCGCACCCCGCGCGGCGAATTGACGGTCAATGCGACGGCGCTGAGTTTGCTCGCCAAGGCGCTGCGTCCGCTCCCGGAAAAATACCATGGCCTAGCAGATATCGAGCTGCGCTACCGCCAGCGCTACCTCGACCTGATCATGAACCCGCAGAGCCGCGAGACCCTGCGCCGGCGCAGCGCCATCGTCGCACAGATGCGCGCCTGGCTCTCGGCCCGCGGCTATCTCGAAGTCGAGACGCCGATGCTGCACACGATCCCCGGCGGCGCGGCGGCGCGGCCCTTTGTCACCCATCACAATGCGCTCGACATCGAGCTTTATCTGCGCATCGCGCCTGAGCTCCATCTGAAGCGGCTGGTGGTCGGCGGGCTCAGCGACAAGGTATTCGAGATCAACCGCTGCTTCCGCAACGAGGGTCTGTCGCCGCGTCACAATCCCGAGTTCACCACGCTCGAACTTTACGAAGCCTATGCCGATTACATCGGGATGATGGACCTGACCGAGCAGATCGTTGCCCATGTCGCCGAGGCGGCGGCGGGCGGCTCGCACGTCCAATATGGCGGCACGGCGATTGATCTGACCCCACCTTGGCCGCGCCGCGGTATGGCCGAACTGGTGCTTGAAGCGACCAGCGTCGACTTCCTCGGGATCGCCGATGCGGCAAGCGCGCGCGAAGCTGCCCGCCACCTCGGCTGCACGCTCAGCGGCACCGAAAGCTGGGGCCAGGCGCTCGAAGCCGCGTTCGCCGCGCGGGTCGAGGACCGCCTCATTCAGCCGGTTCACGTCACCGGCTTTCCCCGCGACATCTCGCCGCTGGCCAAGGCTGACCGCAACGACCCCCGCCTCGTCGAGCGCTTCGAGACCTACATCTACGGTTGGGAGATCGCCAATGCGTTCTCCGAGCTCAACGATCCCTTGGACCAGCGCGCCCGCTTCGAGGCGCAGATGCTGGCGCGCGCGGCCGGCGACGACGAGGCGCAGCCGCTCGACGAGGACTACGTGGTGGCGCTCGAATATGGGCTGCCGCCCTGTGGCGGGCTCGGCCTCGGCATCGATAGGCTGGTCATGCTGCTAACCGACAGCCCGTCGATCCGCGATGTGATCGCCTTCCCGACGCTGCGGCCGCGCTGAACGGTTGTTGCGCGTCAATGGTAGATCCACTCCTTCTCGAAGCGGGCATAGCAGTCGCGCTCGCCCGGCATCTTGAGCCAGCCCGCCAAGAGCCGGGGGGAAGCAAGCAGCAGCTTGTCGCGCAGATGCGTGGAATTATGGGCGTATTCCTCGAAAGTCGAGACGCAGATCTTCTGGTTGTGCGGATCGTCCTGGAAGCGGCAGGCGGCGAGCGCAACCGTCGCCATATAGGCCTGACGGTCGGCACCTGACTGAAGGTAGGCGCCGGCGGCTGCGGTCGTCCGCGGGAAATCGAGCGCCATGATCGCCTCGTCGAGCGCGGCTAAGAGCGCGTCGGGCGAGCGCCCGGCGAAATCGAATTCGGCGCCCTCCGCTTCAATGACCGACGCGTACAGCTTGTTTTCATGCGCCGCGTCGTTGATGAAATTGGCCATCAGATAAAGGATGCGCGCCTGATAAGGATTGTCGCTGGTGCGCAGCCAGTTGTTCGCCACGTTGCAATAATCGAACGGGTGCTGCCCGTTGGTGAATTGGCGCGGCACCGTAGTGCGCAGGATCAATTCGGCCGCGCCCACTTGGATCGTGTCGCCGAGGCTCTTGATCGATATCCCGTTTTTGAGATGCACCGAGATCAGGTTCCACACGGTCTCCTGGTCGGCCGTCATCAGTGCGTCGAGCATCGCCTCGACCTCTCGCGGCGAGAGCGGCGTCCGAGCGGGCCGACCGCCATGTCGGGGACGCCCATATAGAAGACGCCGTGCGACGTCTCCCAGCCGATGTAGTTGGCAAGGTCGGTGACGGCGCGGGCGCGGATCGCCTTGTGCCCGGTGTTGCGCGCCTTGCGCCCGATCACCGTTTCCTGGAGGTCGATGAGGCCGAGGAATTCGATAGTTTCCCGCAACGCCGGACGGTCCGCCGGATCCTCCGCCAAGCCGAGGAAGAGACCGTGGGCGCGCCGCGAGTCGCCGGTCATCGTGGCGATCATGTAGGAGTGAAGCCGCTCCTCGGCGCTGCCCTGTTCGTGGATCGGCGCCGCATCCTCCAGCCACACGGTCGGGCCGTAGGATGGCCGGGGCACCTGCACGCCCTTCATCGTGGCGTAACGGCCGGGATATTTGAACAAGAGCTGGTTCCAGATGTCGAGGCCGGCGCCGATGTACCAGACGCTCTGTAGGAGCGGCAGCAACCGGTATTTCTCCGGCAGGTAGGGCATCAGATACGTGGATGCCCTCAGACCCAATAGCGTGTGATCGTTGTTTGTCAGCGCGATCGAGCCGTCGCGGATGTTGATATGGCACGGCACGTTGACAAACGGCGCCTCGGCTGCCGTCACGACGCTCAACGCTTCGCCGATCGAGCGGCCGTCATGCGCCACCATCCGGTGAAACAGATCCGCGGTGCGCGGCTGGTCGCGCTTCAGGATGGCGTCGGTAAACAGATCGAAGCTCTTGTCCTCGCGAATCTCGTCTCGGTTGCGCAGCATCGCGGCTCTTCCCTGAAGACGGCGGCACGGCCTCGCCGCCGCGAAGCGTAAAGCCCGCCTCGCCCGTCGTAAAGCCGCCCCGACCCGCGTTTTTGCATCGCCGTCCCGCTGTTTAACGGTAGCAATGAGGTTAGACTGAGCCTCGTCGATCCCGAAGGAACGCAGTCATGCCCCTCACCAAGCCCCATCTCGAATTTCATGCCGTCGATATGAGTACGGGCTGGAGCACCCCGCCCGGCTATCCGAGAGGAATCGAGCAAAAGATCCTCGCCGGCTCGCTCGACGAGGGGGAGAAGCGCGGCAACCGCACGCGGCTGCTACGGTTTGCGCCCGGCGTGTTCACGACCGCCCCCTTCGTCCACGAGTACTGGGAGGAGGTTTACCTGATCGCGGGCGATCTGACGGTCGGCAACGATGCCGAGGGCAAGGGCGGCGAAGGCTTTGACCCCGGCACCTACGCCTGCCGCCCGCCCGGCGCCGCACACGGCCCGTTCAAGTCGAATCGCGGCTGCCTCCTGCTGGAAATTCACTACTTCGCGGAATGAAGCGGTGAAAGCCCTCATCACCGGGTTCGAGCCGTTTGGCGGCGACACGGTCAATCCCGCGCTCGAAGCGCTCGGACATCTGCCGCCGCGGCTTGGAGGGCTGGCGCTCGCGACCCGGATCTTGCCGGCGGTGTTTGGGGAGGCGCTCGATGCACTGGGCGCCGCGGTCGAGGTAACGAACCCGGACATCGTCCTCTGCGTCGGCTTGGCGGGCGGGCGCGCCGCCTTATCGCTCGAACGGGTCGCGATCAACGTCGACGACGCGCGCATACCGGATAATCGGGACCATCAACCGATCGATGTGCCGGTGGTCGCGAACGGCCCCGCGGCCTATTTCGCGACCTTGCCGATCAAGGCCGCGGTGGCGGCGTTGCGCGAAGCGGGTCTGCCGGCAATCGTCTCCAACACCGCCGGCACCTTTGTGTGCAACCATGTGTTCTACGGTCTCCTCCATCTCGCCGCGACAAGGCGGCCGGGCATGCGCGGCGGGTTCCTGCACGTGCCCTATCTGCCGAGCCAGGCGGCGCGCGAGGACGGCGCGCCATCGATGGCGCTCGACGACATTGTCCGCGGCATCGGGATCGTGCTCACGGTCGCCGCGTCGCGGCGCGACGACATCGCCGTCGCCGAGGGTACCATCAGCTGATGGAGCGCCTGCGCCGGGCGTGCTATCACCGGCAAGGTTCCATCAAGCGGAGGTGAGGCGATGGTCGCATTTCACGACGCGCATGTCGTCGTCACCGGCGGTACCGGCGCTCTGGGGTCCGCCGTGGTTGCGGCGCTGCGCGCTGCGCGCGCGATCTGCCATGTAACCAACATGGTGGCCGCCGAATTGGAGCATTACCCGCATAAGAATGACCCAGGCGTCCATGTCACGACCGGCCTCGACCTCGCCGATGAGGCGGCGGTGCGGCACTTTTATACCGGGCTGCCGCCGCTCTGGGCGTCAGTCCATCTCGCCGGCGGTTTCGCCATGTCGCCGGTCGGCGAAACTTCGGCGGTCGCGTTCGCCGATCAGTTCCAGATGAACGCGCTGTCGGCGTTTCTGTGCTCGGCGGCGGCGATCCGCGCGATCCGCGCGCGCACCGAGCCGGGACCTGGCGGCGCCAAGGGCGGCCGCATCGTCAATGTGGCGGCGCGCCCGGCATTGGAGCCCCGGCTCGGCTCCGGGATGGTCGCCTACACCACCGCGAAAGCGGCGGTGGCGGCGCTGACCCAGGCGATCGCGCAGGAAACCGCGGGCGAAGAGATCTGGGTCAATGCGGTGGCGCCCTCGGTCCTCGACACCCCGGCCAACCGCGCGGCGATGCCCGATGCCGATTTCTCGAGCTGGGTCGCGCCAAGCGCGGTCGCCGAGGTGATCACCTTTCTCGCCTCGCCCGACAATCGGGTGACCCGGGGCGCCGTCATCCCGGTCTATGGCGGGGCGTGACGCGGGATTTTCTCTCGCGAAGCGCGGATGAACCCATTTTCCTTCGGCATCCTCGCGCTGCCGACGGTCTTTATCACGCTGAGCCTTGCCGGCGCGGTGATGGCGCTGGTGTGGCGGCGGGCCGGGATTGTGCTGACGCTAGCTTCTAGCCTCTCTCTCTATGCCGCGGCGACCCCGTTGCTGTCGTCCTATCTGTTGCACTGGGTCGAATCGGCGCTGCCGCGCGACGTCGAATTGGGCAGCGCGCAGGCGATCGTCGTTTTGGGCGGCGATGTCCGGCGCGGCAATGGCGCCGACATTCCTGACACGCTCGGCCCCTTGTCGCTCGAACGGGTGGTTTTGGGCGCCGCGGCCTATCGCCGGCTGCATCTGCCGGTCGTGGTCAGCGGCGGCCGGATACGGGGCGCGCAGTCGAGCGAAGGCGCGCTGATGAAGGCCGCGCTCGGCGAGGATTTCGCGGTTCCGGTCGCCTGGACCGAGGAGCGCTCGCGCACGACCTGGGAAAACGCGCTCTATACCGCGCGGCTGTTGCAGCCGGAGAAGCTGACGACGGTGGTCGTCGTCAGCCAGGCCTGGCATCTGCCGCGTGCGCTCTGGGCATTCGAGCGGGTGGGCTTGAAGGCGCTGCCCTGGCCGGCGCCGCGGACTGCGCCGCGGCTCGGCGGGTTCGGCGATTTCCTGCCCAGTCTCGGCGCGCTCAACGACACCTTCTATGCGCTGCATGAGGTGATCGGAGGGGTTTATTACCGGCTGCTCCATTGACAGCGCCCATTTGGTGTTATGGTGCGGAGTAGCAGCCGGACTCCATAGCATCGCCCGCATGGATCTATCGATCGTCATCCCGGTCAAGAACGAGGCCGGCAACATCGCCCCGCTGGTCGCCGAGATCGCCGCCGCGCTCGACGGGCGCGCCCGCTACGAGATCATTTATGTCGACGACGGGAGCGACGATTCGACTGCGGCCGAGATCGGCCACTTGCAAGCCAGCGTGCCGCAGCTTCGCCTGCTGCGCCACGCGAAAAGCTGCGGCCAAAGCGCGGCGATCCGCAGCGCCGTCAAGGCGGCGCGCGGAAGGTGGATTGCGACGCTCGACGGTGATGGCCAGAACGACCCGGCCGACATTCCCGCCTTGTGGCGAATCGCTGAGAAAAGCCCGGAGAGGCCGCCGCTTTTGATCGCCGGGCATCGCGCGCGCCGCCAGGACAGCTGGTCGAAGCGGCAGGCCTCGCGCCTCGCCAATGCGGTGCGCCGTCGGTTGCTGCGCGACGACACCCCGGATACCGGCTGCGGGCTGAAGCTCTTCCCGCGCGCCCTCTTCCTCGATCTTCCCTATTTCGACCACATGCACCGTTTCCTGCCGGCGCTGGTCCTACGGGAAGGCGGGACCGTGCGCTCGGTGCCGGTCAATCATCGCCCGCGCCAGCGCGGCGTTTCGAAATACGGCGTCCTCGACCGGCTCGCGGTCGGGATCGCCGATCTCGCCGGGGTGCTGTGGCTGAGCCGGCGCCGTGCCCTGCCCGATCTCGTCGAGGATGCGCCGCCGCCCGCGGAAGAGGCGGCACCCTCCCGCCCGGCCGAGGCCGCCTCGCGCAAGGCCAGTGCCGAAGCGGTGCGGTGATGCCCGCCAAGACCCATTTGGGGCGCCTCTTCGCGATAGCGCTGCTCGCCGCTGGCAGCGTCGCGGCGTGGCACTGGCGCGGCCTCTTCGACCCGCTCGCGTTGCCCGCGCTGATTGGCGGCAACCCGATGGCGCCGCTCGTCTTTCTCGCCCTGCACGTCGCCGGCAGCCTGTTTTTCGTGCCGCGGACCTTGCTGGCGCTCGGCGCCGGGCTGGTCTTCGGGATGTGGTGGGGGATCCTCTGGGCGGCGCTCGGCAGCCTCGCCGGGGCGCTCGCCGGGTTTCTGACCGCGCGCTACATCCGTTCCGGGTTCGTCGATCGGCTGATCTTGGCGAACTCGGATCGGCCGGCCCGGCTGGGGGCGCTCCTCCAGCGCGCCGAGCACGGCGGCTGGCGCATGGTGGCAATGGCGCGGCTGGTGCCGATCATCCCGCATAGCCTGACCAATTATGCGCTCGGGCTGACCCGATTGCGGCTCGGCGCCTACGCCATCGGCTCGCTCGTCGGCCAATTGCCGCTGACGATCGCCTATGCCGATTTCGGTGCCGCCGGCGGCCGGGCCTTGCTCGGCGGCGTGGATTGGCGCCACGGGGTGCTGTGGCCGACCCTCATCGGGCTTGCCGCGCTTCTTCTGTCGCTGCTGGTCCCGATGGTGGCGCGGCGGCGTCTGCGCCAAGCCCAGTCAGTTCCGGGGGCAGTTCCCGGGGCATAGGCCCGCCCGTCGCCCAATCGAGGAGGAGCGCGGTATGCACTACCGGCAGCGGCGCGTCGCCCGATAGCTGGGTAATGCAGCCGATATTGCCGGCGGCGACGAGGTCGGCCTGGGTCAGCGCGATATTGGCGAGCTTGCGCTCGCGCAGCGCGCCGGCGAGTTCCGGCTGCAAGAGGTTGTAGGTCCCGGCCGAGCCGCAGCACAGATGCCCTTCCGGCACCTCGACAACCGTGAAACCGGCGGCGGCGAGCAGCGCCCGAGGCTCGCGATCGACCCCTTGCCCGTGCTGCAGCGAGCAGGCCGAATGATAGGCGACCCGCAGCGGCGGGACCGGCCCCGGTGGCTGCAACCCCAGTTCGGCCATCACCTCGCTGAAATCGCGCGCGAGAGCGGCGAGGCGGGCGGCCTTCTCGGCGTAGGCCGGGTCAGTACGCAAGAGGAAGCCGTAATCCTTGAGCATCGTGCCGCAACCCGAGGCGTTGGCGACGACAGCGTCGAGGCCGCCCGAATTGCGGACGATCTCCCAGGCATCGATACTGGCGCGGGCGAGCGCGAGCGCCGGCGCCTCCTCGCCCAGATGGTGGAGGAGCGCACCGCAGCACCCGCTCCCCGGCGCGAGGATGACCTCGCAGCCATGGCGGGTGAGGAGGCGGATCGTCGCCTCGTTGATCTCGGGCGCCAAAACCCGCTGGGCGCAGCCGGGGATCAGTGCGACCCGCATGCGCCGCTCTCCCGCGGCCGGGAAAACCTGCGGGCGGTCCATCGCGGAAGGCGCGGGAACCGTGCTCGGCGCCAGGGCGACCAGCGGGCGAAGCCATTTCGGCAGGAGGCCAGCGAAGGGTTTTGCGAGGCGGGCGCTGTGCAAGGCGGCACGAAACCGCGCCGGCCGCGTCAACACCCGCCCAAGCGAGCGGCGCAGCAGCCTTTCGGACCACGGGCGGCGGTAATGCGCCTCGATATGGCGCCGGCCATGGTCGACGAGGTGCATGTAATTGACGCCCGAGGGGCATGTCGTCATGCAGCCGAGGCAGGAGAGACAGCGGTCGATGTGCTTGACGGTCTCGGGGCTGATCGGCTTCGCGCCATCGGGGCCGCCCTCCTCAAGCATGTTCTTGATCAGGTAAATGCGGCCGCGCGGGCTGTCGAGCTCGTCGCCGAGGAGCACATAGGTCGGGCAGGTCGCGGTGCAGAACCCGCAATGGACGCAGGCGCGCAGGATCTTTTCCGATGAAGCGGTGTCGGGGTCGGCGAGTTGCGCCAGCGAGAACTCGGTCTGCATTCGCCGCTAACCCAAACCCGTCATTCCCGCGCAAGCGGGAATCCAGTATCCCAGGTCGGATCGCTTGCCCTGGACCCCCGCTTTCGCGGGGGCGAGGGTATCGATGTATCTACCGAGCATCAGCTGCCCTCGACCATGCGGCCGGGGTTGAGGATATGGGCGGGGTCGAAGGCGTCCTTGACGCGGCGCGACAAGGCGGCAAGCGGGGCCGGCTGCGGCTCGAATACGGCGACCGCGCGGCGCAACGCGGGCGAGGCCTTGACGAGCGTCGCATGCCCGGTGCCCAGCCCCTCCGGCCCGCGGATCGCCCGGCGGATCACCTGCGCGCCCCCGTCCGCGGTCTCGGGGACTGATGCCCAGACCAGCCCGCCACCCCAATCGAGGAACCACACGGCATCGAGTGTGCGGACGATCGCCTC
>JBARKH010000505.1:0-3300 GCA_049801295.1 Allostellaceae bacterium
GGCAGGTTCAGCGCCCGGACATCGAGTGCAACCCCGATCTCGGGTTCGGTGTGGCTCTGCGGCGGGTGCGGCGGCAGGATCAGCCATAGATCGGCGTCGCGCGCGGCGAGGTGCATGCTCGCATCGCTGGCCGGCTCGCTGAAGCTCAGCCACACCGTGGCGCCGCCTTCCTGCGCGACCGCAACGCTCCCGCTCGCCCGGCGCGCGGTCAGCTTTGCCACGGCGCCCCCGGCCAGGCTCGCGGTGGCGCTGAGCCCGTCCGCCGCCGTCACCTGCCACAGAAGCGGGTTCCACGGCCGGGCGCTGGCGGACAATAGCGGCACTTGCACGTCGGTGGTCGGCGTCGTTGCGCGGTCGCGCACTCGCGCCTCGCTTAATTCGACGCGCATGGCCAGCGGAAACCCGCCAACCTGGATCGCGCGCCACGACAGGTCGAGGTTGTGCGCCTGCAGCGATTGGGCGAACTGTCGGACTCCGCCCTCGATCCGCCCGGCGGCGGCAAACCAAAGGGTCGTGTAGACAGCGACCACGGCGACAACCAGGAGGACGGCTACGATGAGGCCGAGACGCGTCGAACGGCGCATGCCGGGGTTATAGCGAGCGGCGGGTTACCCGCCTAGCGCGGCGCCGGCAGCAGGAGATGGTGGTCGCCGCCGCTCGGCCCGGCGGGAGGGCCGGTCGCGAGCAGCGTCTGGCCGGCGTAGGGTAGCTCGTTGAGGCCGACTGTACCCTGGCGAAAATAGTTGGGCAGGTTGCCTGGGCTCGCCGCGCCGGAGGGCAGCCGGGCCAGGGCGATATCCTCGAAGGTCATCGGTGATGCGCCGGCTGCTAGCGGCGGGTCGGTGACCCGGGTTCCGCCGTGATTGTCGGTGGCGAGTGTGAAGTTGCCGGTGGAATAAAACCCGAGCAAAGTCAGGTGGACGGTATGCGTTCCGTCGGTGACGGTGAGCGTACCGCTGGTGCCGCCCGCCGCCTCCTTGAAGCTTTTTGTCGTCCCCACCCCGAAGCCGATCCCCCGCAGATCGATCCGGTCCAGGAGATCGGGCTTGCCAAAGCCTTTGATGACGCCGGTAAAGCCGGCTCCGGCATCAAGCTGCAAGGTGCCGCCAGTGACGAAGGTGACTGTGCCGGTGGCGGTGCCGCCGCTCGCAACATGGACAATCCCGCCGTTGATCGTGCCTCCGCTCGCCCTGCCGTATACGGTCTCGGTCCCGCCGTTGTTCACCCTGCCGCTGCTCACCGTCCCACCGGCGCTGACGATCAGACTCCCACCGCTGCTAACCGTGCTCCCGCTCGCCACCCCGCCGGCGCTGACGATCTGGCGCCCGCCACTATGGACGATTGTCGCGCTCGCCGTGCCGCCCGCGTCGACATACTGGTTCCCGCCGGCGGCAACCGTGGCGCTCGTCGCCCCACCGTGTACGAATTGCTTGCCGCTGATCTTCGCGTTGAAATCCTTGCCCCCGGCGCTGACTGTTTCGGTGCCGCCGGTGAGGATGATCGTGCCACGTGCGGTGCCGCCGGACAGCACGATCTCGGTGACGCCCTTTGGAATGTTGACGCCGCTGCTCGTATGGCTGGCACTGACGACGATCGGCGGCGAGGGCGTCGCGAAGCCCGCCTCGATGACGGTTAACGCCGCCGAATTGTTGGCGTTGCCCGGCGACCAGTCGTCATTGCTGCGGTCGGGGGTCCAGTCCCAGATATAGGCGCCGACGAGCGGGAAGCGGATGCCGTCAAAGAGGCCACCGTTGGCGTTGGCGGTCTGTTGCGCCGCGCCCCAGGCATCGAAGAAGGCCGTGTAGAGTTCCGCCTGGAGCGATGGGTCGGTTACCCCCTGGTTGCTGCCGCCGGTCGGGTCGGTGGCCGCGCCGGTGTCGTTCTGGTAGCCGAATTCGGTGAAGATGAACTTATTGCTGATCGACGCCTTGGCAAGCTGGTCGAAAGCATCGATCGCCGACATCCCGCCGAGAGTCTGACTTACCGTTGTGCCGCCGGAATAGGCGATCGTGACGCTGGAAACCTTGTTCCACCCGGCTATGAGCGAGGCGAGGCTGGGGTTTTGCGCGGCGGTGGCGGGAATGGTGTTCGATAGCGGCACATAGCCGTCGATGCCGACATAATCGAGCTTGTTCCAGAAGGTGACCTGGCTTGCCGTCGCCCAATTGGCGGAAAAGGTCAGCTTGAGGCTCGGTGCGGCGGCGCGCACGTCGGCGATCAGATTATCCCAGTAGGTCGTGTACGCCGCGTTGTCGGCGAGCGAGTCGAGTTCGGTGCCGACCGAGAATAGGGTGGCACCGTTGGCCGCCGCCGTCTTGGCCTGCGAGACGATCATGTAGTCGTAGCTGCCGGGCGTCGTAGGGCTGCCGAAAAAAACCGGCACGTTGATGTCGGCCGGGTTCAAGAACCCGCGGTAGGCATCAGTACCGACGCCGGGCGGCACGGTGCCGTTCTGGGTGGTCGGTATCGTGCCGCCGTTGGCGTCCGGCTCACCGGTTGGGAGGTTCCGGAGGTCGACGGGGCCGGGGGGCACGTAATAGTCGCCCGGGTTGAAGTTGATCGGGCCGTTTGTGGACTTTTGGTTATAGAGAAAGTCGATCAGCGGCCGCACGAAGGCGGTCATCCCGTTCTGGTTCGCCTCGCGGATCGCGGTCCCGAGATTGGTCGTATCGGTGGTTTCACCGCCGGCGTAGATCGACGATTCGGCGACGTCGATGCCCCAATCAGGCGTCAGCGCGGCCCCATTGGCGCCCGTTCCCGCGACGGCTGGCAGAGTATTATTATCACTATATTCTTGATTATAATAATCGACGTAATTGAAACCTTTGTACAATAGCGAAAGGCCGCTCGCGGCCGGCGGGTCGGTGACCAGCGTTCCGCCCTTCCCGTCGCTGGCCAGCTTGAAGTTGCTCGTCGTGTAGGATCCGAGCAGCGTCAGATGGACGGTGTGGGTTCCGTCGGTGACGGTCAGCGTGCCGCTGGTATTGCCGGACGCCTCGACGAATTTTCGCGCCGTACTCGACCCGAAAGCGACACCCCGCAGATCGATCCGATCTGGGATGGCAAAGCCATTGAGCTTCCCGGTAAAGCCGGTCGTGGCGTCGAGCCGCAAGGTGCCGCCGCTGACGAAACTGACCGTGCCGCTGGCGGTGCCGCCGCTCGCCACTTCGATCAGCCCGCCATGGATCGTGCCGCCGCTCGCCTTGCCGCCGCTGAGGACGACGAGGCTGCCGCTGCTGACGACGACCGCACCGCTCGTCACTCCGCGGACGCGCTCGACGCCGCCGCTCAGCACGGTGC
>JBARKH010000506.1:0-2594 GCA_049801295.1 Allostellaceae bacterium
CCACCGGCCGCGAGGCGATGGCCGACACGCCCAACGATTGCTGGCGCCGGCCCTACGACCCCTATGCCGGCTCGGGCGCGCGCGAGCGCTATCTGCGCTGGGAGATCGAGCTCGTCCACCAGATCGAGCGCGAGGGCGATGTCGGCTTCCGCATTCCGGGATAAGGGCGGCGGGTGGTAGGCCCGGCAGAAGTAAGTCAATCCTACCAAATCAGCGGCATAGTGTGGCAACACGGCCTATCGATGCGCGCCGTTCGTGCCGGCTTTCGTGCGATCGCGCCGTTCAGCCCGGCTCGAGGGGCGCGTGCAGACGGGTTCCCTGGCAGATGATGCCGCCGCGATCGCCGATCGTCAGGCCGCCGTAGCATTCGGCAAATACCGCCGGCAGCTTCCGGGCGCCAGCGGGAGCGAGCCACAGCCGCAGCAGGTGCCGCTTGCGCTCGAGCTCGGGCCAGTCCTCATAAGCCGAGCGGGCGTGCAGGATGGTGTGGTTGTGCAGGAACTGGATGTCGCCCGGCATGAAATTCATGTTGAGCCGCAACTCGGGGTCGTCCGCCAGTTCGGCCAGCATGTCCAACGCTTCGATGTCCTCTTCTGTCAGCCGCCGCGCCTCGGGAAAGCGCTGCGCCGAGCCGATGTGCAGGCGCGAGTACAGGACCGAAACGTGGTCTGCATATGCGTTGAACACGGGTGCTTCGTAAAACGGCGCTTTCCCCTCGGGCACTTCACCCCGCCGGTCCACCGGAAACGACCGGTACAAGCGCTCCAAGAGGTCGGGCCGGCGCTCTGCCATCGCGTTATGCACCGCCATCGAGCTGACGATCGTCGACAGGCCGCCCGACTTCGCGCGCCGCAGGCATAACAGCGCGACGACGTCGCAGCGGTCGATATGAAAATTCTGGCGCTCCGCGGTGGCGTAGCTGCGCAGGTTTGGGTTGGTCGCGCTCAGCCCCTTGCCGAGGTCATAGACATGCCCGAGAAGATGCCCCTTGGCATTTTGCGATCGCGCGCTGCCGAAATAGGTGCCGATGCCCCAATAGGCGGTTGCACTGTCGGCGATCGGGCGGTCTTCGACCGGCAGGCCACGTATGAGTGCAAAGCCGCGCCCGTCGAGCACCTCGGCGCGGATGCGGTCGAGCACCGGCCCCAATGTCGGCAGCGGAAAGTCCTCGCGGCGGATCTCGGCGATGTCGAGAGGGCGCGTCCGCACGTGCCTCACAGCCGCTTCGATCTCGACAACTTCCGCCGACGATAGGCGGTAACGCCACTCCGCCTCGCGGTTGCGCATATCGGCGCCGATCCAGGCGGACGGCCCCTCGACCAGCGGCCGCGCTGGCGCGGTGACCTCGGTGGCGGAATCGGGCATGCGGCTCACCTCGCTGTCTCGGCGGCTCCGAGGATGACATAATATCTCGGCTGCAGGAGGGTGGCGATGGACCAGGCGACGATCGAATTATTGGCGCGGCGCGCCGGGCTGGACAAGGCGCTCGCGGAGTTTCCCGACGATGTCGCGGCGGCTGCCGCGCAAGCCGGCAACGTCGTCCTGCGGATGAAAGCGCCGAGCGACCCGCGCGCCGAACCGTGGCCGCCGATGCGCGCGGGGAACGGGCTATGACCGACCTCTACTGGATGACTGCGGCGGAGGGCGCGCAGGCCATCGCCGCTCGCAAGCTGTCGCCGGTCGAGCTGACGACGGCGCTCTTGGATCGCATCGCCCGGCTCGATCCGACGCTGCATGT
The DNA here is from genome assembly GCA_049801295.1 of Allostellaceae bacterium. Classification (GTDB taxonomy): domain Bacteria; phylum Pseudomonadota; class Alphaproteobacteria; order ATCC43930; family CGMCC-115725; genus DATARH01. The sequence continues at coordinate 1,739 of JBARKH010000506.1, forward strand.
TTTCATCCGGCTCGATGCCGAGGCGGCGATGGCTGCTGCGAGAGCCGCCGAGGCCGAGATCATGGCGGGCCGGTCGCGCGGGGCCCTGCACGGTGTGCCGGTCGGCATCAAGGACATCATCGATGTCGCCGGCCTGCCGACGACCTGCCATTCTAAGATCCTGGTCGACCATGTCGCCGCGGCCGACGCGGTGTGCGTGGCAAAGCTGCGCGGTGCGGGCGCGATTGTGCTCGGCAAATTGTCGACGCATGAATTTGCCATCGGTGGCCCGAGCTTCGACCTGCCCTGGCCGCCGGCCCGCAACCCGTGGAACCCGGACCATCACCCGGGCGGCTCCTCTTCGGGATCGGGCGCCGGCGTCGCCGCCGGGTTGTTCCCGCTGGCCTTGGGCAGCGATACCGGCGGCAGCGTGCGCAACCCGGCCAGCGCCTGCGGCATAGTCGGGTTGAAGCCGACTTACGGGCTGGTGTCGCGCCGCGGCGTCTTTCCGCTGTCCTTCACGCTCGACCATGTCGGGCCGTTGACCCGCACCGTCGCCGACAATGCGCTCTTACTCGAAATCATCGCCGGCCACGACCCGCTCGACCCCGGCAGCGCCGCCGCGCCCCGCAGACAGTATGCAAGCGGGCTCGGGCGCGGCGTCAAGGGCTTGCGCATCGGCTTCATCCGGCATTTCCACGAGACCGATCTGCCGGCCGATCCGGAAGTGGCGGCCGGGCTGGAAGAGGTCGCGCAGAGCCTGCGGCAGGAGGGCGCCGAGATCCGCGATGTGGCGCTGCCGAGCCTTGGCGAGTTCGGCGCGGTCAACCGCGTCATCCTGCAGAGCGAAGCATGGGCGATCCACGGCCCCTGGCTG
>JBARKH010000507.1:0-1858 GCA_049801295.1 Allostellaceae bacterium
AAGTTGATCGTCCCCCGGATTCCCCAGCTTGTAATTCAGGCCGAGTTGCACGGTGTGAAGCATCAAATCAGAATCGTAATGCTGCTCGGCCAGCGGGAATAGGACGCCGCTACTGGGAAAATCGAAAAAGCGATATTCGAGCTTGGTGCTCAATCTCGGCGTCAGTCCAACCTCGACGCCGGCCCCAATCGTCGCGCCCAAGCGGGTGAGCAGCTCAGTATCGACGTCGCCCGCAACGGCGGTACCTCCAATCGGGGTGCCACTAAGCTGCGCGCGCTCTAGTTGATCACGGCTGAACGCAAATCCGCCGGTCCCGTACACCAGCCATTTGTCGAACGCATAGCCGATGCGGCCGCGTGCCGTGCCAAATAATTGCACCGTGTCGGAGTAGCTCGCTTTTCCAGTCGAGACAGCAGAGACAGTCTGCGAACCGGAAATATCACTTGGGAACGACAGGTCGCCCTCGACGCCGAGCACGAGATGCGACGGAAACACATAGTTGTAACCTGCATCGAAACCTTCAAAGTAGCTTCCTGTTCCCGTGAAGGCATTGAACCCGTGGTGCATATCCAGCGAGCCGGTCAGGATCGGCGCAGCTGCGCCCGCCTGAGCGGCCGACCAATCCGAAGGCCCCGCGGCGTCGCCAAGCTCAACGCCTACATAGGCACCGGCCCAGTCGTAATTCCCGATCTGGCCTGCTTTGCTTGTCGTCGTGATGGACAGATCCGCGGCTCGGCACGCGGCCGTTAATGCGAGCACCACAGCCGTGCCAGCCACCAACCCCTTCATGCCCGCCCCCAAAGTTGCGGTCTTTATTTCATCGGCCTGAATCTAGCTGAAGCGGATTCGGCATTCGCATTGGCAATGACAAACCAAGCCTTCTTCGACCGATGGACCGTAATTCGTCTCAGCAAGCCGGCCTGCTCGAATTGGCGGAGAGTGTTGCAAACGGTGGCCCTTGAAATAGGGCACCACGCTTGATGTGCTTCGTCGTAGAGGATTTCAGCGGTAACGCGCCGATTCGCAGCCCTGAGCAGCAAACTCGCGAGGGCGATCCGCTGGCGGGTCGAACGCAGCCCAGCTTTGTGCAGCATAGTCTGGACGTCACCGGACAAGGGAGTGTCCCGGCGTGGCCTGGCGGCGGCGACATACCTGTTCATGGGGCCGACCATCCTGGAATTGTCACGCCGAGCGTCTGCAGGATCAGAATGGAATTCAAGAGGAGCACCAGCGCCGTCCCGACCAAAGCGGCGACGTTGGTCAGCCGGTTGTTGGCGAACGAACCCATGATGTCGGCGCGCCTGGTGACGATCAGAAGCGCGATCATGGGCAGCGGCAGTGCGATTGAGAGCACCACCTGGCTGATGACGAGCGCGCTTGTGGCATTGGCGCCGAGCCCAACCACGACGAAAGCCGGTAGCATGGTCACGAGCCGCCGCACCAAGATTGGGATGCGGAAGCCGACAAAGCCCTGCATGATCATCTGCCCGGCCATGGTCCCAACCGCCGAGCTCGCCACGCCCGACGCTATGAGGGACAGTAGGAACACGCCTGCAGCCCCGATACCGAGCAGCGGCGTCAGCGTGTAATAGGCGGTCTCGATCTCCGCCACGTCGCTATGACCGGCATGGAAGGCGCTCGACGCCATTATCACCATCGCCATGTTGACGAGGCCCGCAACCAGAAGCGCCAGGATGACCTCTTGATTGGAAAAGCGCAGGACTTTTCGCCGCTCGTTCTCGTCGCGCACCGGCGTGCGTCCTTGCGTCAGGCCGGAATGCAGATAGATCGCATGCGGCATCACGGTGGCGCCGATGATGCCAACCGCGAGCAGCAGCGCCTCCCCGTCAGGAAGCTT
>JBARKH010000508.1:0-1541 GCA_049801295.1 Allostellaceae bacterium
GCGCCGCGCCGCGGCCGCAGCGTAGCGGCGGGGCCGCCCTCCTCCTAAGCCGGGCGCCGCGTTATCGCGCCGCCTCGGGCGCAGATCGAATCGTCCGAGCGACCTCCTTCTGGCGGTCGAATTCGGCGCGGCGGCGGGCAATCTCCTCCGGCGAGAGGCGCGCGATATTGGAAAAGTCGAGCTTCCAGACCGGATCGGCGCTCCAGCGCAGCGGCGATTGCATCGTCGTGCGCGGCCCCGGCGCGCCCTCGAGGACACGCAACGCGAGTTCGAGCGTGAGGGCCTGCGACTCAGGATCGTTCGGCCGCCCCGCCGGGTTCCCCAGCGGGAAGTCGCTGAACAGGAACCGCGGCACCCCGCAATATTCGACGATGTCCTTGGCGCAGCCCATGATTACGGTCGGGATGCCGTTGGCTTCGAGGTGTCGGGCGGCCAGACTCACGGTCTGGTGACACACCGGTCACACGGCTACGAGGATGACCGCGTCAACCCTGTCCTCGCGAAGCCGCGCCAGGAGCTCCGGGCAATCATTCTCGAGCGTCGCGCGGTGGCTGCGGTTGGTCGGGGCGCCGTGAAAGCGCCGCGCCACTTCCCCGATCCGGCCCGCCGCCGCCGATCGGCGCAGCGCCGCCAGCGGAAACCAGGTGTTGCTGTCCGCGGCCGTGGTGTGGTTGCGATCGTAACCGACATGCGAGATGCGCAGATCGTGATCAGCCGCGCTGTCGCCGGAATAGACCGTGTAGAACTTGGCCGCGGCGTTGTAGGGCGCGCCCGGCCCCTGATCGCCCTTGCCCGGCTGGTAGGGCGCCGCCGTCGTCACCAGCCCGATGCGACTGTCGGCGAGCCGCTTTGTCAGCGGCGCGAACGGCACCTCGGCATAATGCGCCCAGCGATAGGGCGCGCCGTAGCCCAGCGCCTGATAATAGTCGCGGATCCGCTGCATATAGGGGATCGGCACATCGTCCTCGGGCGCAAACCCGAACTCCTCCTCGCGCTCGCTCATCGCCTGCCTCTCAACGCGCAACAAAGTATTCGGTGTCTTGCGGCCGCGGACGCCAGTTGGGGTTGCTCGGCCATTCCTTGGTGCGTCCGGCCATGTCGTCGCCGTAACGCACGCGGAAGAGGAGGGTGCGCCCGGGCCCGGTGATCCATTCGTGCAATTCGCCCGGCGGGTGAACCACAAAGGAGCCCGGAACTACCTCCACTGTCTCCTCGGGCGTCTTCATCGTGCCGCCGCCCTCGAAGCAGAAATAGATCTCGGTCGCATGCGGGTGGCAGTGATCGGGGCTGGTCTGCCCGGGCTCCCAGCAGGCGACCGTGACATCGCCCTCGCCGACCCGCCCGAGCACCCGCTCCACATGCTTTTTGGGGTCGAATTTCTCTTCGGTCTTCAGGTTGAAACAGTGCATCGCTCAGGTTCCCTGGTTGGGCTCAATGGCGCCATTCACTCGCCGGCGGCGCGGCCTTGTCGAGCGGCGGGACCGCGGTCGCGGAAAGTGGCGGCGGCGCCTCGATCACGTCGGAGGCGCGCGCCACCGCAC
>JBARKH010000509.1:0-2419 GCA_049801295.1 Allostellaceae bacterium
CCTATGGCAGGCGGGGCGGCGGCGCGCTCCTCCTGACCGCGGCCTCGTGCGAACTCGATTACGCCGCGCTGCGGAAGCCCTCCGGGCCGGAAACAACCCGTCTCGTCAACCATCTGCGGCTCGGCGAGGCGCTCTTGCACCTGAGCGACCCGCCGTTGCGCGGATTGTTCATCGCCGCCAACAACCCGGCGGTCACCTGCCCCGATGCGGGGAAGGTGCGCGAAGGGCTCATGCGCGAGGACCTTTTCACGGTGGTCCACGACCCGTTCCTGTCGGTGACCGCGCGCTATGCCGATATCGTCCTACCGGCCGCGACCTATCTCGAAAGCGAGGATCTCTACCGCGCTTACGGGACCTATTATCTGCAATACGCGCCTGCCGCCGTCGCGCCGCAGGGCGAGGCGTGGTCAAACTTCCGCCTCGCGCAGGAACTGGCGCGGCGGATGGGGCTGACGGACGCGGTGTTCGGGATGGGGCCGCACGAAGTCATGGCGGAGCTGCTGCGCGGCGCCACGTTCAGCCTCGACGACGTGCTCTCCGGCCGGCCGCTGCGCTACGCCACGCCGGAAGGGCAGAAATTTCGCACGCCGTCGGGCAAGCTCGAATTCTATTCCGAGGGGCTCGCGGCTCAGGGTCTCGCACCGATGCCGGACTGGCGGCCAGACCCTCAGGAGGAGCGCGACGCCGCGCGCTGGGCGCTGCGCCTCTTGACCGCGCCCGGCTATTTCCAGAGCCACACCGCCTATTCCGGTGTCGCCTTCCTGCGCCGCCGCGAGGGCCGGCCCCATTGCATCCTGCATCCCGATGAAGCCCGAAGCCGCGGCCTTGCCGATGGCGCGCGTGTGCGCCTCTTCAACGACCGCGGAGCGATCGGCCTCGTGCTCAAAATCAGTGACGAGGTAATGCCGGGGGTGGTTCTGGTTCCCGGCCAGCGCCCCGACGGCGAAACCGTCGCGGGCACCGTCAACCTGCTGTGCTCGGACCGCTACACCGACCTCGGCGAGGGCGCGACCTATCAGAGCACCTTCCTCGACGTCGCCGCGTGGTGAGGCTACTCTGGCGCAGCCGCGAGTGAAGCGAGGGCAGCACGATGAAATACGACGTCATTTCGGCCGATTGCCATGTCGATCTGATCTGGCTGCCGCCTGATCTGTTTACCGCGAACGCACCGGCCGCGCACCGGGAGCGCATGCCCTACGTGACCGATGGTCCGCTCGGCAAGGAGTGGGTCACCAAGAACGGCGCCTCGTTCGGGCTGATGAACGGGATGGGCTCGGCCGGGAGGCAATATGTCCCGGGGGCGATCCACCGCTCCGACCGGATGGCCTCGACCGGGCTTTACGCGGACGGGCAGAAGGGCATCCGGCGTCTCACCGACCCCGATCTGCGCCTCAAGGAGCAGGATCGCGACGGCGTCCAGGCCGAGGTTCTCTACGGCATCCTCGGCGCCACCAGCCGGCTCAACGACGACGAGGCGGCCGGCACGATGCTACGCATCTACAATGACTGGCTCGCCGATTTCTGCGGCCATCATCCCGAGCGCTTCGCCGGCCTCGCCTGCATCCCCAACCACGACACCGCGGCCGCGGTTACCGAGATCGAGCGGGTCGCCCGGCGCGGCAATGTGCGTGGCCTCGAAATCGCCCGCAAATACGACATGACGGCGTTGTGGGACCCATGGTGGAACCCGGTGTGGGACGCCATCGCGGCGAGCGGGTTGCCGGTGCATTTCCACACGATCGGCGGGGCGCGGCGCGATTTTTCGAAGCTCACCGGCAAGACCCTCCTCGCGGCGCGCGCCGCCAGCATCTCGAGCTTCCAGATGCACATGGCCGATGTGTTGATGTCGGTCATCTTCGCCGGCGTCCTCGAGCACCGCCCGAATTTGAAGATGGTGATCGGCGAAGCGGGAACGGGGTGGATCCCCTACATCCTCGACCGCATGGACGCCGAGTGGGAAGACCAGTTCAAGGACCTCGACCTCAAGATGAAGCCCAGCGAATACTGGTACCGCCAGTGCTATGCGACCTATCAGAGCGATCCCGTCGGGGTGAAGCTGATCGAGGAACTGGGCGAAGACAACATCATGTGGGGTTCCGATTTCCCGCATCCTGACGGCATCTGGCCGGATTCTCAGGAGTACATCCAGAAGGAACTCGGCCACCTGCCGGCAGCCATCCGCAAGAAGATCGTCTGCGACAACGCCGCCAAGCTCTACCGGTTCGTGAATTAGGCGTCGCCGGCTAAACCCCTCTCCCGCACCGCGGGAGAGGGAGGGGCCCATCGCGGGGCGATGGGAGGGTGAGGGTGGTGCTGCGTCGATACCCTCACCCGGCTCGCTGCGCTCGCCTCCCTCTCCCGCGGTGCGGGAGAGGGGCTGCTAGAGCAAGGTCCGTTTAAGTTCGATCACCCCACATCG
>JBARKH010000510.1:0-2563 GCA_049801295.1 Allostellaceae bacterium
CGCTGGTGCTGCGGCCCGATTGCGCGCCTGCCCGCGCAGCCCAACTCGGGTTTGTCGCCGCGCTCGGGCTCGGCGACGCGCTCCGGCCGCTCGTGGGGCCGGTCCTCCAGCCGCGTTACAAATGGCCAAATGACCTTCTTATGAACCACCGGAAGCTCGCCGGCATCCTCCTCGAATCCGAAACGACCGCGACCGATAGGGTGGATTTCGTCGTGCTCGGGGTCGGCGTCAACATCCTCTCGGCGCCCGAAGACGTCGAATTCCCGGCCACCTCGCTCGCCGCCGAAGGCATCGCCGGCGTCACTCCGGTCATACTGCTCGAAGGCTTTGTCGGGCAATTCACGGGCTGGGCGGAGCGTTGGCGCGCCGAGGGGTTCGCGCCCCTTCGCACGGCTTGGCTCGCGCGCGCGAGCGGGGTCGGCGAAAGGATCCGCGTGCGCCTCGATCACGTTACGCTGTTTGGCCAGTTTCAGGGTCTCGACGATGACGGCGCGCTCGTCCTCGACGGCGCGGACGGGCGCCGGCGGGTCGCGGCGGGTGACGTCTTTCCGGCCGCATGAAGGAGGCGACATGCTGCTCGCCATCAACGCCAACAACACCAACACCGTGTTCGCGATCTGGGATGGCGCCCGCCTCCGGGGCAGTTGGCGCACCGCGACCGAGGGCAAGCGCACCGCCGACGAATATGTCGTCTGGCTCGATCATCTGCTGTCGCTCGAGAGCCTCTCGCGCGGTGACGTCGACGGCGCGGTCATTGCCAGCGTCGTGCCCGAGGTCAATTTCAATCTCCTCACCCTCTGCCGTCACTATTGCAAGACCGATCCGCTGGTCGTCGGCGAGAAAGGCGTCAAGCTCGGCACCACGGCGCTGGTCGATCGGCCGGAGGAAGTCGGCGCCGACCGCCTCGTCAACACCGTCGCTGCGCACGACCGCTATAAGGGGCCGCTGATTGTCGTCGATTTCGGCACCGCGACGACCTTCGACGTGGTCGATCGCGACGGCAATTACTGCGGCGGGGTGATTGCCCCCGGGATCAACCTGTCCTTGGCGGCGTTGCAGTTGGCGGCAGCGAAGCTGCCGAGCGTCCCGATCGGCCGCACCGCGCGGGTCATCGGCAAGGACACGGTGAGCTGCATGCAATCCGGCATCTATTGGGGGTATATCGGCCTCGTCGAGGGGCTGGTCGGTCGCATCAAGGGCGAATTCGGCGCCGCCATGCGCACTATCGCCACTGGTGGGCTGGCGCCGCTCTTCGAGGGCGCCACCGCTGCGATCGACACGGTCGACCCCGATCTGACGCTGTGGGGCCTCAGGCTCATTCACCGCAACAACGCCAGCCGATGAGCCTCCCCCGTACGCAGGTGGTCGGCGAAATATCGCAACACGATCCCGACGCGCTTTATTTCCTGCCGCTCGGCGGCTCCGGCGAGATCGGGATGAACCTCAACCTCTACGGCTATCGCGGCCAGTGGCTGATCGTCGATTGCGGCGTCACCTTCGGCGAGGAGGAACACCAGCCCGGGGTCGATGTGATCATGGCCGACCCGGCCTTCATCGTCGAACGCCGCGACCGGTTGTTGGGCATCGTCGCCACCCACGCGCATGAAGACCATATCGGCGCCATTCCCTATCTGTGGCCGCAGCTCTTGTGCCCCATCTGGGCGACGCCATTCACCGCCTCGGTACTGCGCGCGAAGCTCATCGAGGCGCGGCTCGCCGACCAGGTCGAGATCAACACGGTGCCGATGTCCGGCCGCTTTACGATCGGCCCCTTTGAATTGGAGCTGATCACCCTCACGCATTCGATCCCCGAGCCGAACGCGGTGGTGATCCGCACCTCGGCCGGGACCGTCTTGCATACCGGCGACTGGAAGCTCGATCCCGACCCGCTGATCGGTGAGGCCACCGACGAGGTGCGGCTGCGCGAGGTCGGCGACGAGGGGGTGCTGGCGATTGTCTGCGATTCAACGAACGCGCTGAAGCCCGGCCACTCGGGCTCCGAGGGCGACCTGAGGCGGTCGCTGACCGAGCTCATCGGCCGCTATGACGCCCGCGTCGCCGTCGCCTGCTTTGCCTCGAACGTCGCACGCCTCTCGACGATCGCCCATGCCGCGCGCGCCCACGACCGCGACGTCGCCCTCGTTGGCCGCTCGCTGTGGCGGATGGACAAGGCGGCGCGCGAGAACGGCTACCTCGCCGATGTGCCGCGCTTTCTGACCGAGGACGAGGCGGCGTATATCCCGCGCGACAAGCTCTTACTGATCTGTACCGGCAGTCAGGGCGAGCCGCGCGCGGCGCTGGCACGGATCGCCCGCGAGGACCACCCCAACATCACCCTCGAAGAGGGCGACGTTGTGATCTTTTCCTCGCGCATCATCCCCGGCAACGAGAAGGCGATTGGCCGCCTGCACAATGCGCTGGTCCGCCTGGGAATTGACCTCGTGACCGACGATGAGGATCATTTCGTCCATGTCTCCGGGCATCCCTATCAAGACGAGCTGGTTCGCATGTATCAAATGATCCGGCCGCAGGTCGCGATCCCGGTGCATGGCGAGGCGCGCCA
>JBARKH010000511.1:0-2455 GCA_049801295.1 Allostellaceae bacterium
GCACCCGCCCGCGCTCGTGCCGGACAACTTCGTCGGGGAGGCCGATCAGCCGGGCGGTGCGCGCAATGAACGGGTCGCCGGCTGGCGGTATGCCCTTGAGCGCCGCGAGGCCGACGAGATAGTCCGACAGGGCGAAGCGCTCGGCGGCTTGGGCGGTTTCGGCGACCGCTTCCGTCCCGGAGAGCGCGGCGGCGGCCGCGGCATAGCTCGGCAAGGCGAAGGCGGGCGCCAGCGCGTTGCTGATATCGGGGTGCAGGAGGTCGATATCGAGCGCCGGCGAGATCAAGACGAGGCCGCTGACGCTGATCCCGACATCGCGCTCGAGCGTCTGCGCCAAGGCGGCGGCGCGCAGCCCGCCATAGCTTTCGCCGACGAGAAACACCGGCGCGCTCCAGCGCTCGTGGCGGGTCAGCCAGCGGCGGACCACCGCGCCCAGGGAATCGAGGTCGCTGCGCACGTTCCAGAACGGCTTGTTCGGGTTGTCTTCCTTGCCCTTGCCGTGGCTGAAGCCGGTGCCGATGGGATCGACGAACACGAGGTCGGTGAAGCGCAGCCAGGTCGATGGGTTGTCGACGAGGTGCACCGGCGGGCTCGGCACCGCGCCCGTTGCCGGCGTCTCGAGGATGCGCGGGCCAATCGCCCCCAGATGCAGAAACACCGAGGCGGCGCCGGGGCCGCCATTGAACACGAAGGCGACCGGCCGCTCTTGCCCGGCGGGCGGATCGGCCAGATAGGATACGGTGTAGACCGAGGCGACCGGATCGCCCTTCGGGTCGGTAAGACCGATGGTTTCGGCGACCGCGCGATAATCGAGCGGCTTCCCGGCGAGATTGATCGTGTGCCGGGTCTCGACCCGCGCCGGCAATTCGGGCGCGGCCGGGGCAGGCTTGACCTCGGCCCCCCAGGCGGGCGCGATGACGATCCCGAGACAGAAGATGGCGGTGGCGAGAGCCCCGCGCTGCTGCCCGATCCTGGACCGGTCAGGCAACCGTCTCGGCCTTGCCGTCGAGCCCCATCAGCAAGAGCTCGACCGCGAGCTTGGGATGCCGGCGGCCGATATCGGCCTTGACCAGGTGCATCTGCGCGGCATGGACAGTTAGCTCCTCCGCCGGATCGGCTGCGAGATCCTTGCCGTGAATAGCCTTGTAGAAGCCGCAATCGCGATGGTCCATGACGATGATCCGACGGATCTGGTGGAGCTCGATCGCGAGCTGGACATGCTCCCAGAAGGTCCGCCCCCATTCCGAAAACTTGCGGTTTTCGACGCCCAGCGCGGCGCCGGCGAGAATGAACTGGTCGTATTTGCCTTCCATCTGCCGGTCGGCCATGTAGCGGGTAGTCGCCGCGGTCAGCCGGTAGTCGATGCAGGAAAGGAGCAGCGCTTCGGTGCCCGGGGCGGCAAACGCCCGGTGCCCGAGGAGGCCGGTGCCGGCGATCCCATAAGCAGCGCCGAGCCCGAAGAGCCCAAGTAGCCGGCGCCGGTCTAATTCCGGGCGCCGATCAGATGGCTCCGGGCCACAGCCGTGGCAGGCGCCGACCCCACCTTTGTGCAAAGCGAGCAAGCTCATTGGATCCTCCCGGCGCGCGTAACCTCACCGAGTATCCGCGCTTTGTCGCGTTGCCCGCAATCGTTCTCACTCAAGCGAAGGCGCCCGGTGCGCGCCCCGGGCCCCGACGAGGTGCCGAGCGCAACGAAGGCCAGCGTCATCCAGTCGGCCGAGAGCTATTCCCCGGCCCAGGTCCTCGCCACGCCGGTATTTTGGGTGCTGTACGTCATGTTTGTGCTGGTGTCCGCCAGCGGCTTGATGGCGACCGCCCAGATCGCGCTGATCGCCAAGGATTACCACGTCGCCGACACCATCATCTTCCTCGGCGGCACTACCCTCACCGTCGCCCTACTTGTCGACAACGTCGCCAACGGAGCTGCACGGCCGCTGTTCGGCTGGATCTCGGACCAGATCGGCCGCGAGAACACGATGGCGATCGCGTTCGGGCTGGGCGGCATCAGCTATTGGCTCTTAGGCAGCGCCGGGACCTCGCCCTGGGCCTTCGTGCTGTTCGCGGGGCTGATATTCCTGACCTGGGGCGAGATCTTCAGCCTGTTTCCATCGACCTGCACGGACACCTTCGGCCCGAAATTCGCCACTACGAATTTGAGCCTGCTCTATACCGCCAAAGGCGCTTCGGCCTTTCTCGTGCCGCTCGCCAACGTCCTCAAATCGGCGACCGGGAGCTGGCACGCGGTATTTGTCGTCACCGCGCTGATGAATTTCGTGGTCGTCGCGCTGGCGCTTTTGGTCCTGAAACCGATGCGTTCACGGCGCCTCTCGGCGCCGGCGCAGCGTTTTGCCTCGGCCGGGTAGAGGGAGCGTTCAGCCGCCGACGGGGATGCCGACCGAGGCAAGCGGCCGGCCCTCGCCCGGGCGGGCGCGCCAGCGGAAGCGCCGCTCGATCC
>JBARKH010000512.1:0-1631 GCA_049801295.1 Allostellaceae bacterium
AACATCGCCAGGGCTTCGCCGCCGGCATCGCGGGAAGCATCAAGCGAGCCGATCGGCACGCTCCAGCCGAGGCGCGCGGCCAGCGCGGCGAGGCGGCCCGGGTCGTCAATCAGATAAAACGGCGGCACCCCCTCGCCGCGCCGCAGCCACGCCTGAAGCGCGATCTCGCCGCCGATCCCGGCCGGCTCGCCCATCGTCAGGGCGAGCGGAAGCGTCATCCTCTCAGACCCTCACATCGACATAGGCATCGCGCCGCAAGTCGCGCAGATAACGTCGCGCCACGGTGTCGAGACGCTGACTTAGCAGCGATTGGAATACTTCGTCGCGGGTCACCGCCGTAGCGCCCGAGGTCGATTTTGCGCACACCATGATGACGCCGACGCCGTTCTTTTGGACGATCGGCTCCGATGCCTGACCGATCGGCAGCCGGTTCACCAGGGTGCGCATCGCCGGCGAGATGCTGGCGGCCCGCAGCTTGCCCTCGCTCGACAATTGCGGCGCCTTCTCCTTGCCGATTTTCAGCAGGCTCGGGCAATCCTTGGCGGCTCCGCGCACACTTGCCGCTTGGCTCATCGCGGCTCGACGACTGGCTTCGCTCGCATTCGCCGGCAGCGCAAACACCACCTGGACGATATCGTAGACTTCGTCCTGATCGCTCCCGGTGGTGCCGGTGCGACGGTCGACGACGAGCATCAGATAATAGCCCCCGGTGACCCGGATGGGCGCCGACAGCTCGCCGGGCTTCAGCTGCGACACCGCCTTATCCAGTTCGGAGGGGAGCTGGTCGGGACGCACCCAGCCGATATCGCCGCCGACCGCCGCGGTCGCCGACTGGGAGAATTGCCGGGCGACCGCGGAGAACCGGGCGCCCTGGCGCATCTGTTGGGTCAGGCGTTCGGCGAGAGCGCGCACCTCGTCCTCCTGCGCCGGGTTGTCGACCGCGAGGAAGATTTCGGCGACCCGGCTTTGCGGCTCGCCGGCGTGCTCCTTGGCGCGTTTGAGGGCCTCGTCGATCTCTTCGTCGGAGATGTCGACGGTTTGCGCGGCCTGCTTGCGCACCAGCTTCGCCCAAACGATCCCGGCCGTCAGCTGACTGACCAGCGACCCCTTGTCGATGCCGTGCGCCTTCATTACCTCGGTCAGCTGACCCGACTTCATGTTGTTCTGTTTTTCGATCTGCGCCAGCCCGTTGTTGATCTCAGTATCAGTGGCGATGACGTTCTGGCGCTTGGCTTCCTGCAGCTCGAGCTTCTCGTCGATCAGCGAGCGCAGGACCTGGGAGCCGATGCGCTGGCGCGTCTCCGGACTATCCGGGATATTGGATGAGCTCATCACCAGCTGTATCCGCGCCACCAGGTCGAAGACCGAGATCACCTCGTCGTTGACGACGGCGGCGATGCGCATCTCCGGCGCATGTCCGGAGGGCGGCTGCCCCGGTGCCGTCGGCCGCGGCGGCTGGGCTGCGACTTGGCGTCCGTGCAGTTGCGCCGGGTGGACAGCGCCGGAGCTCAGAGCCAGAGCGAAGACGACCGCACACAATGAACGAAACGCCACCATTGAAGCCCGACCCTGTTGCCTCGACCGTTGGGCCCAACCTACACCCTCGCCGCCGCGCTGTCGCCGCCGAGCTG
>JBARKH010000513.1:0-3304 GCA_049801295.1 Allostellaceae bacterium
GGCGGGCAGATCCTCGGCGCGGCCCGCGACCACCAGTGCCGCGGCGCTGTTGAGGAGCACCACATCGCGCAACGGTCCCGGCGCGCCGCCCAACACTTCGCGCATCAGTTGGGCGTTGTCCGCCGGCTCGCCGCCCTTCAGCGCATCGAGCGAGACCCGCATCAGCCCAACCTCTTCGGGGGTTACCTCGAAGCGTCTCACGCTGCCGTCGTTGAACTCGGCGACCGTTGTCACCCCGGCCGTCGTCAATTCGTCGATGCCGGAGCCGTGCACGACCCAGGCGCGCTCGGCGCCGAGCCGCCCCAATACTTCGGCCATCGGCACCACCCATTCCGGCGCGAAGACGCCGACCAGCTGGCGCCGCGTCCCGGCCGGGTTCGACATCGGCCCCAAGAGGTTGAAGATCGTGCGGGTGCCAAGCTCGACCCGGGTCGGCCCGACATGGCGCATCGCGCTGTGATGGCGCGGCGCCATCAGAAAGCAGAACCCGATCTCCCACAGGCAGCGCCGCACGACCGCCATATCCGCGTCGATGTTGACGCCGAGCGCACTCAACACGTCGGCCGCGCCGGAGCGGGACGAGAAGGCGCGGTTGCCGTGCTTGGCCACCGGCACGCCACACCCGGCGACGACGAGTCCCGTCGCGGTCGAGATGTTGAAGCTGCCCGAGCCGTCGCCGCCGGTGCCGACGGTGTCGATCGTGCCGGGCGGCGCGTCGATCGTCAGCGCCTTTTGACGCATGATCCGCACCGCGCCGGTGATCTCGTCGACACTCTCGCCGCGCACCCTGAGCGCCATCAACAGCGCCCCCATCTGCGATGGGGTGGCATTGCCGCTCATGATGATGTCGAAGGCGGCCTCGGCCTCGCTTTCCGATAGCGTGCCGCCGCCCGCCACCTGGGCGAGAAGCGGTTTCAGATCGCTGGGGGCCGCGGTACTCATCGGCATGTTCTCCCTATCATGTGCCCTTTATATCAGCCTCCGCCACCAGACGGAAACCGAGGGCCTCGTTGCGCCTCGTAGGATGGGTTGAGTGTGGCGAAACCCATCATCTCCGGTCAGCGACCGGTATTCGCGCTCAAGTGGGATCAACCTATCCTAAAGGCGTAGAGTAATTAACCATTATGCAAGGATTGCGCGCATATGGTTCGCTCCGGTGAAACAGATGGTCGATGACGGCGGTTTTCACGGATCGTCAGCGCCGGCCAGCACGCGGGACGGCCGTCGTCAGGTTTGACGGTCAGCCGGGTGCCTGGTGGTCGGCTTCGCGGACGATCGTCTAGGGACGAAAGCAAATGTCTACAGACGGTGACAAGATCACAGCGGGAACTTTGGCGGCAGCTCTTTGGCCCGCCCGATCCAAATCAACGAACCCCTTGGATAATCAGAGAGAATTGGTCGCACTCTACGGTGAAGTGCTGGTGCAGGTGACCAGGATCAATCCTGACACCGGCAAGCCGTTCAGGCCTGACGAAATCCAGCGGGTGCGGCTGCGGGCGGCCCAGGGACGCGGCTGATTGGATGCGGTTTTCCGGTATTCGGGCGCAAATAATACCGGTCAGCGATAACAATGATGGGTTTCGCGTTGCTCAACCCATCCTACATCTGATACGAATTGCGCCATGAGCACAGCGTCGCATTCAACCAATTGGTGGTGGCCCGTCTAACCCGGGCGGCCAACGATTCCCGTTTTTTAGGCCGCCGCGGAGCACCGGGCGGCCTTCGCTTTTAGTGGCGACGGCTCAAGGGACCTCCGAGGCGACCGAATACCCGGAGGGGAACCCGGTGCAGCGCACCTCCTACGAGACCAAGGGCGGCATCCGCATCGAGCGCGAGATCGTCGCCCAGCCCTATAGCCCGGCCGACACGGCGCTCGCCGACCGGCTCGACCATCAGCGCGGCGTCCTCTTTTCGTCGAGCTTCGAATTTCCCGGACGCTATACGCGCTGGGATATGGGGTTTGTCGACCCGCCGCTCGCGCTGACGGCGCGCGGCCGCTCCTTCGCCATCGAGGCGCTTAATGAACGCGGGCGAACCTTGCTGCGCGCGGTCGGCGACCATCTCGCCGATCTCCCCGCGGTCGATATCCGCTACCGGAGCGTCGACCGCATCGACGGCGAGGTCCGTGAAAGCACGGTGCGGTTTCCCGAGGAAGAGCGCAGCCGCCAGCCGAGCGTCTTCTCGCTGTTGCGCGCCGTAGGCGAGCTCTTTGCCAGCCCACAGGACGATCAGCTCGGGCTCTACGGCGCGTTTGGCTACGATCTCGTTTTCCAGTTCGAGCCGGTCCGGCTCAAGCTGCCGCGCCCGGCTGACCAGCGTGACCTTGTGCTCTACCTGCCGGACGAGATCCTGATCGTCGACCATATGCGCCAGCAGGCGGCGCTCTATCGCTACGAGTTCGAGATCGGCGGCCGGTCCACTAGAGGACAGCCGCGCGCGACGCCACCGGCGCCCTATCGTCTCGACCCCGCCGCGCCGCCTCCGCCCGAGAGCGACCACGGCCCGGGCGAATACGCCGCGCTGGTGCGGCGCGCCAAGGAAGCCTTCGTCCGCGGCGACCTCTTCGAGGTCGTGCCGGGCCAGCTTTTCGCGACCCCCTGCGCCGATCCGCCGAGCCTCGTCTTCCACCGGCTGCGCCAGGCCAACCCAGCGCCCTACGGCGCCCTCATCAATCTCGGCGAGGGCGAGTTCCTGGTGTCGGCGTCTCCAGAGATGTTCGTGCGCGTCGAGGGGAGGCGGATCGAAACCTGTCCGATCAGCGGCACGATCCGACGCGGCCGCGACGCCATCGAGGACGCCGACCGCATCCTCGAGTTGCTCAACTCGAAAAAGGACGAGAGCGAACTGACGATGTGCACCGATGTCGACCGCAACGATAAATCGCGGGTCTGCGTCGCGGGTAGTGTGCGCGTCATTGGGCGGCGCCAGATCGAGATGTATTCGCGCCTCATTCACACGGTCGATCATGTCGAGGGCGAATTGCGCCCCGAGTTCGATGCACTCGACGGGTTTCTCAGCCACGCCTGGGCGGTGACGGTGACGGGAGCGCCAAAGCTCTGGGCGATCCGCTTTATCGAGGAGGAGGAGCGCTCGGCGCGGCGCTGGTATGGCGGCGCGATCGGCCGCGTCACCTTCGACGGCAACATGAATACCGGTCTCACCCTGCGCACGATCCGGATGAGGGGCGGCATCGCCGAAATCCGCGCCGGGGCGACGCTGCTCTTCGACAGCGACCCCGACGCCGAGGAGGCCGAGACCCGGCTCAAGGCCGCCGCGCTGTTCACCGCGATCCGCGGCGCCGGGC
>JBARKH010000514.1:0-11143 GCA_049801295.1 Allostellaceae bacterium
GCCCGGCGCCGCAGCATCGCCCGGCTCGGCGCGGTGCAGGCGCTCTATCAGCTGGAGCTCAACCCGGGCCTCGGAGCCGAGGCGGCGATCCGCGAATTTGTCCGCGATCGCCTCGGTCGCGAGATCGACGGCGATGTCTACGGCGAGGCCGATGAGGAATTGTTCGCCGAGATCGTTCGCGGCGTCGCCAGGGACCGCGAACGGCTCGACGAAACGCTCTCGGCGGCGCTCAGCGAAGAGTGGCCGCTGGCGCGGCTCGAGACGCTGTTGCGGCTGATCCTGGAAGCCGGCGCCTATGAGCTGGTGTACCGGCCCGATATTCCGCCGCGCGTGACGATGAGCGAATATGTCGCCATCGCCTATGCCTTCTTCACCGGCAAGGAGCCGGGGCTGGCGAACGGGGTCCTCGACCGCCTCGCCCGCGCCTTGCGCGGCGCCGATTTGTGAGGCCGTGAGCGTCGGACCAGCATCGTGCGTCCTTCGAGACGGCGCCTCGCGCTTCCTCAGGATGAGGTAAATCTTTCATGTCACACCCAAATTTTCCTCATCCTGAGGAGCGCCCCGGAGGGGTGCGTCTCGAAGGACGCATCGGGCGAACGACGCAGTCATGACCAGCACGGGCCTTGGCGAGTTCGGGCGCATCGCTCGCTTTTTTGCCCCGCTCTCCGGGCCGGGCGGGCTCGGCCTCAAGGACGACGCCGCGCTCGTCGATTGCGTGCCCGGGCACCGGCTGGTCGTCACCGTCGATCAGGCGATTGAGAACGTGCACTTCCTCCCCGACGATCCCCCCGATCTCGTGGCCAAGAAGCTGCTGCGGCGCAACCTGTCCGACCTCGCGGCGATGGGCGCCTGCCCACTTCATTATCTGCTGACAACGGCGCTGCCGGCGGATCGCGGCGACGATTGGGTGGAGGCCTTCGCCGCAGGCCTCGCCGAGGATCAGGCGCGCTTTGGGATCGACCTGATTGGCGGCGACTCGGCATCGACCAAGGGGCCCGTGTCGTTGACCGTCACCGCAATCGGCGAGGTCGCCGCGGGCAGGGAGATTCGCCGCAGCGGCGCACGTGCGGACGACCGGGTCTGGGTCAGCGGCACGATCGGCGATGCGTTTTTGGGGCTGAGGGTCTTGCGCGGCGGGTACGCGAGTCTTGCGCCGGACGAGCGGGCGGCGCTGACCCGGCGCTTCCAGCTGCCCGAGCCGCGGGTCGAACTGGGGCCGCGGCTTGCCGGGATTGCCCATGCGATGATCGATGTTTCCGACGGGCTCCTCGCCGATCTCGCTCATATCTGCGATGCCTCAGGGATCGGCGCCACGATCGCGCTCCCGTTGCTGCCACTCTCCGCGGCGGCGCGGCGGGCGGCCGAGGAGGATCCGGAGCTGCCGGCGAGCCTGGCTGCCGCGGGCGATGATTACGAGCTCCTGTTCGCCGCGCCGCCCGAAGCGGAACGCGCGATCGGCCGTCTCGCGGTGGAGGTCGGGCTGCCGATCACCGCGATCGGCAGGATGGAGAAGGGGGCGGGCGTGCGGCTGGTCGACGCGGACGGCAAAATTGTCCCGGTCGCGACCGCCGGCTATCGCCACTTCTGACCGGTATGTCCCCTGTTCCGGCGAGTCGCCGCACCGTTCTGATGCTGGCTTTGTGCCAGGCGCTGGCGATGACCGGCGCCAGCATCGTCGCGACCACCGCCTCGATCGTCGGCAGCCTGCTCGCCCCCGACCGAGCGCTTTCGACCTTGCCGATCGCGGTGCAGATGACCGGGATGATGACCGCGACGATACCGGCCGCCCTCCTGATGGCGCGGATCGGCCGGCGTCCGGGGTTCTGGATTGGCGCCGGGATCGGCGCAAGCGGCGCCGCCATTGCCACGATCGCCGTGCTGCACGCGAATTTCGTGCTGTTTTGCGTCGGCACGTTCCTGCTCGGGACCTACAACGGCACGGCTCAGCAATACCGTTTCGCGGCCTCCGAGATCGCCGACGAGGCGTTCCGCCCCAAGGCGATCTCGCTGGTGCTGGCGGGGGGCGTGGTCTCGGCCGTGTTCGGGCCGGAGACGGCGAAATGGTCGAGCGAGCTTTTCGCCCCAGTCCTCTTCGCCGGTTGCTATGTGATCATCATCGGGTTGTGCGCCGCCGCGGCGGTCCTGTTGTGCTTTATCGATCTGCCGAGACCCGCCGCGCCGGTGTTGCGGCGTGCGGGACGCCCGCTCGCCGAGATCGCCATGCAGCCGGCCTTTATCACGGCGGCCATCACCGGGATGGTCGGTTATGGCGTGATGTCATTGGTAATGACGGCGACGCCGATCGCGATGCTCGATTGCGGCCATGAATTCGGCGATGCGGCGTTCGTCATCCAATGGCACGCGCTCGGCATGTACGCGCCGAGCTTTGTCACCGGTCATCTGATTACCCGCTTCGGCCTCGTTCGGATCATGTTGACCGGGGCGGCGCTCCTCCTGGTGTGTTGCGCGATCAATCTCGCGGGCCTCGCGGTCGCCAATTTCTGGGCGGCAAATGTGGTCCTCGGGATCGGCTGGAATTTTCTCTTTATTGGCGCGACGACGCTCCTCACCCGGACCTATCGCGCCGAGGAAAAGGGCAAGGTTCAGGCGCTCAACGATTTTCTCATTTTCGGCACGGTGGCGATGTCCTCCTTCGCATCCGGTGCCCTCCTCTCCGGGGTCGGCTGGGGGATGGTGCAGATCGCGATCATGCCGTTTGTCGTGGTCGCGGCGGGAGCGATCTTGTGGTGGCGCCAGCGCGCCCCCGCCCCCGCGCCGCGCTACGCCGCGCAATAGCTGGAGTGGCCGATCGGATGGTTGCCTGAAAAGGCGGCATCTGGCAGGTTGCCGTTGCCCCGACCTGCGGTTGCGGGCGAGTTTTTCCGTGCAGCCCACGAAGGGACCTAAAAGATGGCGTCGGCGTATATTTTTGTCATTGCCTGCGGTTTCGTGGCGCTGGCGTATGGCTTTGTGACGAGCCGCAGCGTACTGGCGGCGAACGCCGGGAACGCGCGCATGCAGGAAATCTCGGGCGCGATCCAGCTCGGCGCCAGCGCCTATCTCAACCGGCAATACCGGACGATCGCGATCGTCGGGGTGGTGATCCTGGTGATCCTCGGGGTCACGCTGGGATGGCGGGTCGCGCTCGGCTATCTGATCGGGTCGGTGCTGTCCGGGGCGGCCGGGTATATCGGCATGAACGTCTCGGTGCGCGCCATTGTGCACACCGCCCAGGCCGCCCGCGGCGGGCTCGCCGCCGGGCTTGCGATCGCCTTCAAGGCGGGCGCGGTCACCGGCATGCTGGTGGTGGGGCTGGGGCTCCTCGGCGCCGGCGGCTATTATTTCATCCTGCGCGCGATTACCCCGGCAGCCGATTTGCGCTCGGTCCTGGAGGCGATGGTGGCGCTCGGCTTTGGCGCCTCCTTGATCTCGATCTTCGCCCGGTTGGGCGGTGGCATCTTTACCAAGGGCGCCGACGTTGGGGCCGACCTCGTCGGCAAGGTCGAGGCCGGCATTCCCGAAGATGACCCGCGCAACCCGGCGGTCATCGCCGACAATGTCGGCGACAATGTCGGCGACTGCGCCGGGATGGCGGCCGATCTCTTCGAGACCTATGTCGTGACGATCGTCGCGACGATGCTTCTGGCCGCGGTCTTCTTCGCCCCGCCGCTCCTCGACCGGATGCTGCTCCTCCCGCTGGCGATCGGCGGCGCCTGCATCATCACCTCGGTCATCGGCACCTATTTTGTCCGGCTCGGCGCCGATAACGGGATCATGCGGGCGCTCTATAAGGGGCTGATCGCGACCGGCGTCTTGTCGGTCCTGGCGATCGCCATCGTCATCCATCTCCTCATAGGTCTCGCCGACCCGCTCGCGGTCATTGGCGGGGCGACGATCAACGGCACCCGGCTCCTGTGGTGCGCGATTGTGGGCCTCGGGGTCACCGGGCTCATCGTCTGGATCACCGAATTCTATACCGCGACCGAATACCGGCCGGTGCGCAGCATCGCGCAGTCCTCCACCACCGGCCACGGCACCAATGTGATCCAGGGGCTGGCGGTGTCGATGGAGGCGACCGCGCTCCCGGTCATCGTCATCTGCGTCGGGATCGTCCTGTCTTATATCCTGGCGGGGCTCTTCGGGATTTCGATCGCGGCTACGACGATGCTCGCGCTCGCGGGCATGATCGTCGCGCTCGACGCCTATGGCCCGGTCACCGACAACGCCGGCGGCATCGCCGAGATGGCCGATCTGCCGCCCGAAGTGCGGCGCACGACCGATGAGCTCGACGCCGTCGGCAACACGACAAAGGCGGTGACCAAGGGCTATGCGATCGGCTCCGCGGGTCTCGCCTCGCTTGTGCTCTTCGCCGCCTATACCGAGGATCTGAAGCACTATTTCCCGAAGCTCGACGTGCGCTTTGCGCTGCAGGACCCGTATGTCGTGATCGGGCTCTTCCTCGGCGGGCTCCTCCCCTATCTCTTCGGCTCCTTAGGCATGCAGGCGGTCGGGCGTTCGGCCGGCGCGATTGTCGTCGAGGTGCGCCGCCAGTTCCGCGAGATTCCCGGGATCATGGAAGGGACCGCCAAACCCGATTACAGCCGCGCTGTCGACATGCTGACGAAGGCGGCGATCGGCGAGATGATCGTGCCGTCCTTGTTGCCGGTGCTGGCGCCGATCGCGCTCTATATCGTGATTTGGCTGGTCGCGGGGCAAGCGGCGGCGTTCAGCGCATTGGGCGCGATGCTCTTGGGCACGATCGTCACCGGGCTCTTCGTCGCGATCTCGATGACCTCGGGCGGCGGCGCCTGGGACAACGCCAAGAAATACATCGAATCGGGGCACCACGGCGGCAAGGGCTCGGACGCGCACATGGCGGCGGTGACCGGCGACACCGTCGGCGACCCCTATAAGGACACCGCCGGGCCGGCGGTCAACCCGATGATTAAGATCACCAACATCGTCGCGCTGTTGCTCCTGGCGATCCTCGGCCGCTGGGCGGCGGGCTGAGGCGGTTTCCCGGCAGCAGGCAATTCGCGCAATGTGGTCGGGGCTGCGGTCAAGCGGAGATTGAACGACGGTGACTAGCGCGGGCGCAGCTCTGTGCTGTCGGCAAGCCGCTCGTATTGATCCGCCAACTCCTCCAGCCGATCGCGGTCCGGGCGGGCAGGCGTGGTCTCTATCATCTGGCGAAGATATTTGGCCCGTTCTCGGTAATGTGCGGCGTCGCCTTCGATGTCGGACCCGATGTCGCCTATCGCCGGGCTCCCAAAGATGTCGCCCACCATCTCGTGCTCCATAAGCCATCGTCGATGAGCTAACACGAAATTGCCGGAAACCGTTCCGAAAGATTACTCGGTCGCGGCGCCGCAGAATTTGCCCCAGCAACCGTCAACCGGGCCGCCTCGGGCTGGCGAGTGCGGGCTTGCGCTCAGCGGCGCATCGGGGCACCGTTGGCTGATCGGGCGGCGCACCGGCCCGCAAACGCAAGGAGCGGACGATGAAAGAGGGCTACCGGTTTGTCGATTGCGACATGCACATCATGGAGCCGATGGATCTGTTCGATAAATATCTCGATCCCGAGTTCAAGCCGCGCGTCACCTCGTCGGTCAGGCGCCAGGATGGCGGCTCGACCGGGATGCGCGGGCGGCCCCTGTGGTTCTTCGACGGGGAGCCCACCAGCAATGACGGCAATACCTCGCAGTACAACCGGATCCGCGGGCCGCTCGTGTCGAAGCGCGCCAACACCACGGTCAATTTCGCGGTCGAGCGCGGATATGACGCCGAGGCGCAGGTCATCGGCATGGCGATGGAGGGGATCGACATCGCCGTCCTCTTCCCGACGATCGGCCTCTCGTTCATGGCGCGCGACAACATGGACCCGCAATTCTCGGCCGCGATCTGCCGCGCCTACAACGACTGGCTGCACGAGTTTATCCAGCACAGCCCCGACCAGCTGAAGATGGCGGCGATGCTGCCGGTCCACGACGTCAATTTGGCCTGCCAGGAGCTGCAGCGCTGCGTCACCGATTACGGCGCGGTCGGCGCCTTCGTGCGGCCCAATTACGTCAACGGGCGCTACTGGCATTCCAACTACTGGGACCCGCTTTATTCCTTATTGCAGGACCTCAATGTGCCGTTGTGCTTCCATGAGGGGACGGGGTCCTATTATTCGACGATCGAGCCGCGCTTTGGCGAAAACCGCTTTATGCGCCATGTCGCCAGCCACTCGACCGAGATGCAGCTCGCGCTCATCGCGCTGATGCTCGGCGGCATCCTCGAATTCTACCCGCGGCTCCGGGTCGCCTTCCTCGAGGCGCAGAGCTGGTGGGTGCCCGGGCTCTTGGGGCGCATCGAATGGGATCTGCGCCAGCACCACGATAGCGATGCGCCGTATTTAAAGTTGTCGCCCCTGGAATACTGGAAGCGCAACTGCTTCTCGGCGATCGAGAGCGGCGAGAGGGAGGTCGGTTCGGTCGTCGAATTGTTGGGCGGCGCCGACAACATGTGCGTGTCGAGCGATTTTCCGCATTTCGATTCGAGCTTCCCCGAGGTGTCGAACCGGGTGCTGCAGAACCCGAGCATCACCAAGGACATCGCCGGCAAGATCCTCTCCGGCGGGGCGCGCCTCTACGGCTTTGCCGAAGCGGATTTCGCCAAGGCCGAAGCGGCCGCCAAGCGTCACGACAACATCGCCGGCCGGGCCTGAACATCGCCGTCATTCCCGCAAAAGCGGGGTTCCGGGGCCACAGGTTCGAGCGGTTGCCCCTGGACCCCCGCTTGCGCGGGGGCGACGCGGGAAACTGGAAGGGAGAGCCATGAAATACGATCTTCTGATCCAGCATGGCGAGGTCATCGACCCGAGCGCCGGGCTGAAGGGTCAGCTCGATGTCGGGGTCAGCGGCGGCAAGATCGTCGAGGTGGCGCCGGGGCTTGTCGCGAAGGAGGCGCATCGTACGATCAGCGCCAGGGGCCTCCTCGTGACGCCAGGCCTCATCGATATCCACGCGCATGTCTTCGTCAACGCCCACGACATGGGCGGGCACACCGACCAGTTCTGCCGCTCGACCGGGGTGACGACCTTATGCGACGCCGGCAGCACCGGGTCGGCGACCTTTGCCGGGCTGCGCGCGGTCATCGACAGCGCGGTCCACACCCGCATCCGCGCCTTTGTCAATCTGTCGGCGATCGGCATCGTCGGTACTTCGCGCGGCGGCGAACTGTCGCATTTCCCCTATGCCGACCCCGAGGGCTGCGCCCGGACGATTGAAGAAAACCCGGACCTCGCGATCGGGGTCAAGCTGCGCTACGGGCCAGGGCTGGTGTGGGAATATACGACCGAGCCGGTGAAGCTGGCGCGCCGGACGGCGAAAATGGCCGGGGTACCCTTGATGATCCACATCACCGATTCGCCGATCCCCTTGCCGGACATTCTCGCCGAGATGATCCCCGGCGACATCATCACCCACTGCTACCACGGCCGCGCCCACGGCATCATGGGTGAGGAGAAGCAATTAGTGCTGAAGGAGGTCGTCGAGGCGCAGCGCCACGGCATCATCTTCGACTGCGCCCACGGGCGGAACCATTTCAGTTTCCCGATGATCGAGAAGGCCTTGGACCAGGGGTTTCTGCCGGACACGATCTCGACCGACCTCACCTTCACCAGCGCGACCAAGGGGCCGGTGTGGGATTTGACGACGACGATGTCGAAGCTCCTGCATTTCGGGATGAAGCTCGACGACATCGTCGCGCGCGCCACCACGGCGCCTGCAAGGATCCTCGGCTATGAGGGGACGGTCGGAACGTTGCGGCCCGGAGCGAATGCCGACATCGCGTTGATCGAGCGGCGCAACGACAACGTCGAATTGACGGACAGCGACGGCAACACCGTGACGGCCAAGGAGCGCCTCATCACCCGGATGACGATTAAGGATGGCCGCGTGTGGTACGAACGGCCGGGCGAATGATCGTCGAAAGCGGCTCGCCGACCTTGGACCGCATCCGCGCGGCCGGGGTGCTGCGGGTCGGGACCACCGGCGACTACACGCCGTTCAGCCTCATCCAGCGCGATGGGTCGTATCAGGGCGCCGATATCGACATGGCGCACGACCTCGCCGAGCGGGTCGGCGTGCGCGTCGAATTCGTGCCAACGGTGTGGGTTGACTTGCTCGACGAATTTCTTGCCGGCCGGTTCGACAT
This sequence comes from Allostellaceae bacterium, assembly GCA_049801295.1. Classification (GTDB taxonomy): domain Bacteria; phylum Pseudomonadota; class Alphaproteobacteria; order ATCC43930; family CGMCC-115725; genus DATARH01. Next base: position 8,200 of record JBARKH010000514.1, read on the forward strand.
CGCGATGGGTGGGGTGACGGTAACCGCGGCGCGGGCGGAGCGGGCGTTTTTCTCGATCCCGACCTTTGTCGACGGCAAGCGGCCGCTGTGCCGGCGCGAAGACCGCGAGCGTTTTATTTCGGTCGCGGCGATCAATCAGCCAGGGGTCAGGGTCGTCGCCAATCCGGGCTCGGCCAACGAGGCCTTCGCCCGCGCCAATTTCACCCGCGCCGATCTGAAGATCCACCACGACAACGCCAGCGTCTTCATGGAGATCGTCGCCGGGCGCGCCGATGTCATGGTGACCGACGGGCTCGAGGCCGACCACCAGGCCCGACTCCATCCCGAGCTGTGCGCGGTCCCGGTCGCGTCGCCGTTCACCCGGCTCGAAAAAGCCTACATGTTCGCCCGCGACCCGGCGATGAAGGAATTTATCGACGGCTGGCTCGGAGCCGCCTTTGCGAGCGGAAAGTGGCAGCGCGCGCTCGACCGGGCGATGTCGGCCGAGCACGGACGGTAACCGGACGGCGTGAACTCGACCGCGACCCGGGTGTGGCCGGCGGCGCTCGCCGCGGTTTCCGGCAGCGCGATGGTCGGCGTCATGCCGCTCGTCGCGCGGCAGCTTTACGCCGAGGGCCTCAGCGCCCCCTCGATGCTGTTCTGGCGCTACACCCTGGCGCTCGTCGCGCTGGCGGTTGCCGCGATCGCGGCCGGGCTCGATCCGCGGCTGGCCTGGCGGGGCGGCGCGTGGAAGATCGCGCTCGTCGGCGCGACGCTCGGCGCGGCGCAGACCTTGTGCTTCTGGGAGAGCCTCAAAACCCTGGAAACCAGCATCGCGGTCTTATTGTTCTATACCTACCCGGCGGTGACGCTGGCGCTCGACCGGCTCATCTTCAAGCAGCCGATCCGGCCGCTGGCGATCCTGTGCATTGCCATCATTCTGGGCGGCGCCGGGCTCATCACCGGGCCGGGGCTCCAAGGCGGCACCATCAATCTGCGCGGGCTCTGCTGGGCCTTGCCCTCGCCCCTCATTTACGCACTCTATTTGGCGATCAACGCGCGGTTGTTGCGGCGCTATCCGCCGCTCGTCGGCGCCTTTGGCCTCTTTACCGGGATGGCGGTGACCTTCGGGGTGATGGCCGGCTTTGGCGGGCTCGATTTCCCGGCCAGTTCCTATGGCTGGCTCTTGGTGGTGTTCATCGCGGTCGGGCCGGGCGCGATGACAATGACGTTGTTTTCGTACAGCGTGCCGCGGCTCGGGGCGCCGAGCTTTGCGATCCTCGCCAATGCCGAGCTCGTCACCGTGGTGATGATCGGGACCTTGGTGCTGGGCGAAGCCGTCACCGCCGGCCGCGTGATCGGCGGGGCGCTGATCGTCACCGGGATTCTGACGCACGCGCTGGCGCGCGGTACAGCGCCGGTCGCGGTCTCGGCCCCCACCCTCCCACGGCCGCGCCGCGGGCCCCTCCCTCCCCCGCTTGCGGGGGAGGGTTAGGGTGGGGCCTTCGAGGCGAGGTCAGGCCGTCTTCAGGAGGCCGCGCAGGACGTATTGCAGGATGCCGCCGTGGCGGAAGTATTCGACTTCGTCGAGGGTGTCGATGCGACAGACGACCGGCTCTTCTCGCACGCCGCCTCCCACGTCGTGAATGCGCATTGTCAGCATCATGCGCGGTTTGAGGCCGGCTTCGACGCCGATGATGTCGAGCGTCTCGGCGCCGGTCAGCTTCAGGGTCTGGCGGCTGACCCCGTCCTTGAACTGCAAGGGCAGGACGCCCATGCCGACGAGGTTCGAGCGGTGGATACGCTCGAAGCTCTCGACGATGACGGCCTTGACACCGAGGAGGAGGGTGCCCTTCGCCGCCCAGTCGCGCGACGATCCCGTCCCGTATTCCTTGCCGCCAAAGATGACGAGCGGCACACCGCGTTTTTTGTATTCCATTGCGGCGTCATAGATCGCCATCACGGTGCCGTCGGGCATCAGCTTCGTCATCCCGCCCTCGACCCCCGGCACCATCTCGTTGCGGATGCGGATGTTGGCGAAGGTACCGCGCGCCATGACGTTGTGGTTGCCGCGCCGGGCGCCGTAAGTGTTGAACTCGGAGGGACGCACCTGATAGCTGATCAGAAACTCCCCGGCCGGGCTGTCGGTCTTGATACTTCCGGCGGGCGAGATGTGATCTGTCGTGATGCTGTCGCCGAAGATCGCCAGCTCGCGCGCGCCCTTTACATCGCTGAGCGGTCCCGGCTCCTTGGGCATGTTTTCGAAATAGGGCGGGTGCGCGAGATAGGTTGAGGCGTCGTCCCAGTCATAGGTGAGACCGCCGGGGCTCCGCACGGCGCGCCATTCGGGCGGCCCTTCGAAGACGTTGCCGTAACGCTGCGCGAAGGCGCTGCGCTGGACGGCGTGGGCGACGGTGTCGGCAACCTCGCGATTAGAGGGCCAGATGTCCTTCAGATAGACCGGCTGGTTGTCGCTGCCTTCTCCGAGCGGCTCGGTTCTGAGGTTGCGGCGGACGGAGCCCGCGAGCGCATAGGCGACGACGAGCGGCGGGGAGGCGAGATAATTGGCGCGCACATTGGCGTGGATGCGGCCCTCGAAATTGCGGTTGCCGGAGAGGACCGCGGCGACCGCGAGGTCGTTATCCTCGATGGCTTCGGAGATCGGCTCGGGCAAGGGCCCGGAATTGCCGATGCAAGTGGTGCAGCCGTAGCCGACGAGGTTGAAGCCGAGCTTGTCGAGCTCAACCTGGAGGCCCGAGGCCGCATAATAATCGCTGACCACCTGGCTGCCCGGCGCGAGGCTGGTTTTGACCCAGGGCTTTGCTTTGAGGCCGCGCTCATTGGCCTTCTTGGCGAGGAGCCCGGCGGCGAGCATGACGCTCGGGTTTGAGGTGTTGGTGCAGCTGGTGATCGCGGCGATCACCACATCGCCATCGCCGATCTCGTAATTCGCGCCGGCGACCGC
>JBARKH010000515.1:0-6408 GCA_049801295.1 Allostellaceae bacterium
AGGGTTTCGTCAAGCTCGGCTGGCTCCGGCCCGATCAGCGCGACGACCTGCAAGCAATCATGGGCGCGATGCGGCGCATCGGCTGGGTGCCCATGGTTACGCGCGTCACCTGAAACCCGCGCAAAACCAAGCCATTCGCGGATTTTCTCAGACCCTACGCCGACAATTGTTACAGCCCAATACGAGCGTGCGCGCGAGAGACACGATGTTCGGGGCCCCGGCCCGTCGCTTAATTTCACAATGCTCTCGCGACCGCGCGCGCGTGCGCGCGTACAGGACCGCGAAACACGCCCGGGGCGACGGATCGTGCCGCGTCACCATGAGTACGTCGCCATCGACAACACATCCAAGGTCGCCTGTGGAGGGGACACCAGTCCTTCACCGGGACGCGTTCGGACGGCGAGGTTGCGCCGAAAGCGGTCCTCTGGGGCAAGCCCGATGGACGATTCCTTCATCACCCATGGCGGATGTCCGATGGGGCCGTAGATTCGCCGATGCCCCGAGTTCAGGCGCTTGCAGCCTTGGCGGCATGGGCCCTGTCGTAATAGACGGCGAGTTCAGAAAGCGCGGCGGTACAGTCACCCGCATAGCAGGAACCGTGCATCAGTACGCGCTCAGGCCACCCGACCCGATGGTTCAATCGCGCCGTAACCGGACTTCGCGACGATGATCGGGGCGGATCAGCACAGCGGCGCGGAGGCGGCAGTCTGATCTTAGGGCTGGGCGCTCCGCCGCACGCATCAAACCTCAAGCCATTCCTTTCGGATTTCGGCATTGGCTTCGATGTCAGCGGGGGTGCCTTCGAACACGATGCGGCCGTGGCCCATCACATAGAGCCGCTGAGAGATGCGCATGGCGATGGTCAGCTTCTGCTCCACCAAGAGGATCGACACGCCCCGTCGCGCGATTTCCTCCAGCAGCTGGCCGACCTGCTCGACTAGCATCGGCGCCAGACCTTCGGTCGGCTCGTCGATCAGGATTAGATCCGGATCGCCCATTAGCGTCCGGCACATGGTCAGCATCTGCTGCTCGCCGCCGGACAGCACGCCCGCCAGATTGTTCTGCCGCGCCGCTAGGTTCGGAAATAGTTTGAACACGTCATCGAAACTCCAGCGCCCGAAGGCGCCGGCCCGTTTCTGGCCGAGCATCAGGTTCTGGCGCACCGTCAGCGTCGGGAACACCTGCCGGTCCTCCGGCACATAGCCGATGCCGGCCCTCGCCACCAGATTAGCGCGCTGCCCGGCGATGTCCCGGCCGCGGTAGCGCACCGTGCCGACCGGCTCGACGAGGCCCATGATCGCCTTGCACGTGGTCGACCGGCCGACCCCGTTGCGGCCGAGCAGGCTGACGATTTCGCCTTCGCCGACCGACAGGTTGACGCCCTGCAGGATGTGGCTCTTGCCATAAAAGGCATGCAGATCGCGGACCTCGAGCATCATGCCGCGAGCGCCCCGAGATAGGCTTCCTGCACGGCACGATTGGCGCGGATCTCCGCTGGAGGACCGGACGCCACGACCTGGCCATAGACCAACACGGTGATCGTGTCGGCGAGGTCGAAGACGACGCGCATGTCGTGCTCGACCACCACCAGGGTTTTGCCCGCGGTCATCCGCCGAATCAACGCCACGGCGTATTCGGTCTCGCTGTGGCTCATCCCGGCGGTCGGTTCATCGAGCAGGATCATGCGGGCGCCGCCGGCGATCGTCATGCCGATTTCCAGCGCGCGCTGCTCCGCGTAGGACAGGAGGCCCGCCTGCACTTCGCTCCGTTCGGCAAGGTTGAGATCCTCCAGCAGCCGCTCGGTTTCCTCGTTTAAGGCGCGCTGCCGCCCGAGCGCGTGGCGGAACGAATAACGGTAGCCGCGGCTCCACAAGAGACTGCAGCGGATGTTCTCGAAGACGCTAAGCTGGTGGAAGATCGAGGTGATCTGAAAGCTGCGCGACAGGCCGAGCCGATTGATGCGGTGCGGCGGCAACCCGTCCAGTCTTGCCGCATCCAGCCTTATCTCGCCCGATGTAAGCGGGAACCGGCCGCTGATCAGGTTGAACAAGGTGGTCTTGCCGGCGCCGTTCGGCCCGATCAGCGCGTGACGCTCGCCGGCCGCGACATTCATGCTGACGCCGCGGATGATCTCGGTCTGGCCGAACTTCTTGGTGACGCCGGTAAGCGAGAGCGCGGGCGGGCTCACGGCGATCCGCCGGGCTGAGCGATCTCCATCAGGCCGTCCCAAACGCGCTTGAATTGCCGCGACTCGCGGGTGAGCCAGAAGCCGCCGCCCAGTATGCAGACCAGACAGATCAGCCACGGCAAGGCGCTCTGAATGTCGAGCGGCTGGCCGAACAGCTCGAGATGCTTGCCCTGCGCCCGGCCAATCGTGAAAAAGGACAGCAGTTCCACAAGGCCGATCGAGCCGAACAGCACGCTCACACCGGGGGCCAGAACGCGCGAATAGGGCAGCACGAGGCGGCCCATCAGCCCGGCCCGCATGATCGGCGCGTGCTTCAGGATGATGCCGGTGATGCCGGCCGGCGCGAAGATCACCATCGTGATGAACAAGACGCCGACATAGACCAGCCATGAATTCGACATCAGGCTGACGACGCTCTGCAGCAGCGTGATCAGGATCGCACCGAGGACCGGTCCGACGAACGTGGTCGCGCCGCCGATATAGGCCATCAGCAACGCATTCGCCGCGAGCGGCGCGGCGACCGCGTCGAAGGTGACGATCTCGTAGGTGATGGCGAAGAGCCCGCCGGCGATGCCGGCATAGAAACCGGCGAGAGAGAATTGCAGGAAGCGCACGATGCTCGGGTCGTAGCCGACAAACTGTGCCCGCTCATGGTTGTCGCGACAGGCGTTCGCCATCCGGCCGAGCGGCGTGTTGGTGTGGAAATACATGCCGATGGCGGCGATCAGGGCCCACGCCACGATCAGGTAGTAGACCTCGATCGCATGCGCATATTTCAGGCCGAACAGGCTGTTGTCGATCATGCGGTCGGTCTTGACGCCGCCCTCGCCGCCGAAAAAGTGATGGAACATCGTCGCGGCGGTCGTGACGAGCTGGACAATGCCGAGCGTGATCATCGCGAACGCGGTCGAGCGCTGCTTGGTCGCCATGTAGCCGAACACGGCGGCGAAGCCGAGGCCGCTCAGGCCGGCGAGTAGCGGGATCAGCTCCATCGGCACCGGCAATTCGCCGGCGCCGGCAGCGTTCAGGAAATGCACGGTGCTGTAGCCGGCCAGACCGAACAGCACCGAATGGCAGAACGACAGCAGGCCAGCCTGCCCCATTAGCATGTTGAACGACAGCGCGAAGATAATCATCATGCCGGTCTGGCTCAGCACCGACACGATAAACCCGGCATGCCGGGCGTGTTGCCAGTCGTAGAACAGCCACGGCAGCACGATGGACACCAGCAGCGCCGCGAGCCACGGCCAGTAGCACAGAGTTCGTGCGCCGGCGGGCCGGGCCGGCGGGACGCGCGTGTCCTCGGCCTGCGTCGCCTCGCTCATGTCTCGCGCGTACCCATCAGCCCGCGCGGCCGGAACACCAGGATCAGGATCAAGAGCGCATAGGGGATCAGCGGGCCGATGCGCGACATCGGGATCGTCAGGATCTCGCCGAGTAGGTCGTTGGCGCCAAGCGTCACCCCGAAGGGTCTGAGGGCATCGGCGAACGAATAGTCGAACACGACGGAGAAGGTCTGCACCATCCCCATCAGGATCGACGCGATGAAGCAGCCGGCGAGCGACCCAAGGCCCCCGAAGATCACCACGACGAAGACGATCGGCCCCATCGCGTCGGCCATCGCGGACTCGGTGGTCAGGTAATTGCCCGCGATCACCCCGGCCAACCCGGCGAGGAACGAGCCGCCGGCGAACACGATCGTGAACACCAGGGGCACATTGTGGCCGAGCGCGCTCACCATGCCGGGATGGGTCAGCGATGCTTGGATGATCATGCCGATCCGGGTCTTTTTCAGCAGCAGCCAGGTCGCCAGCAGCATCCCGCTCGACACCAGCAGCATAAAGCCGCGATAGGCCGGAAAGTTCTCGCCGTAGATCGTGAACAACGGGAAGTCGAGTCCAGCCGGAACGCGGTATGCCATCGGCAGCATGCCCCATATCATCTGCACGCCGCGACCGATGATGAAGACCAAGCCGAAAGTGAACAGTAGTTCGGCGATGTGCCCGTTGTGATGGACGCGCCGGAGCCCCCAGACCTCGATGGCCGCGCCGATCGCGCCGCACAGCACAGGCGCAATCACCAAAGCCGGCCAGAAGCCGACCCATTGGTCGATTTGATAGGCGAAATAGGCACCCAGCATATAGACGCTGGCATGGGCGAAGTTCAGCACGCCCATCATGCTGAGGATCAGCGTGAGGCCGCTCGCCAACATGAACAGCAACATGCCGTAGACCAGACCATCCAGGAGCGAGATCAGACCGACTTGCATGGCGTCATACCCCGGTCAGAGCCAGGAGCGGAAGCGGCGAAGCAATCCCGATGCGGGCGCTTCGCCGCCTCCGCGATGCTCCTAGGATTCCGGCCGCTTCATCTTGCAGGTGGTCGGCAAGGTTTCATCGGCAACCGTGGTCTTGAACTCGGTCTTCCACCCCATGCCGGTTTTCTCGACATCGTATTTCTGGCCTTTGGTCAGCACCGCTTCGTAGTAGGGGTTGAGGAGCTGGTGGTCGTCCTTGCGCATGATGTTGACGGCGCCGAACATGTCCTTCTGCTCCATGCCCTCCAGCGCCAGCGCCACCTTGAGCGGGTCGGTCGAGCCGGCCTTGTCGATCGCCCGCACCATCATGTCGAATTGCGTCACGCTGTTGATGGCGATGAAGCCGAAATCATGGGTTGCCCGCCAATGTTTGACGAATTCCTCCTGGGGGGCGTTGTTCTCCTCGACCGAGATGTTGTCGTGGATCTCCATTACCGAGGTCAGCCTGCCGTCTCCGGCGGCGCCGATCGCGGTCGGCGCGCCGATCACGTGCCCGAGATAGGAGTCGTAGCGGATGTTGAGCCCGGCATCGACGCCCGCCTTGATCAGCAACGCGAGGTCCGGGCCGTAGTTTCCGGTGAGCAGAGACTCCGCTCCCGACGCCTTGATCTTGGTGATGTAGGGCGAGAAATCCTTGACCTGCATCAAGGGGATCATCTCGTCGCCGACAATCTTGATGTCGGGGCGATAAAGCGCGAGGAATTTCTTTGTGTCGTTACGGATAGACTGGCCGAATAGATAATCCTGGTTCAGCAGGTACACCGTCTTCAACGAGGCGGGCAGCGACTTGATCCGTGCCACCGCGCGCATCTCGACGCTGCCGGCGAAGCGGAAATGCCAGAAGCTGCACTGCTCGTTGGTCAACTCGGTGGCGAGCTGGCCGCAGTTCAACTGCAGCACCCGGTTGTCCGGGTTGCGCGTGTTGTGTTTGGTGACCGCGTCGATCAGCGCCGAGCCAACGTTCGATCCAACGCAAGACATTACAAACGGCAAGTTCTGGTCGGTGACGCTCTTCAGTGCGATCAGCGCCTCGGCCGGTTGTAACTTGTCGTCGAAGGTGACGAGCTCGAATTTCTTGCCGAGCGCGCCGCCTTTGGCGTTGATGTTTTCGATGATGAATTGGAACATCTTGAGACTGGCGTCGCCGCCGGCGGCGAACGCGCCGGAGAACGGGTCGATGTAGCCGATCTTGATTGTAGCGTCGGCGGCGCGCGCCCCCGCTCCCGACAGGCTCAAGCCCAGTAATACCAATGAAATCATGGTGATAAAGCGCGGGAACTTCACGTTTCCTCCCTGAGCCTCATGAGGCTTCCGACGGCAGCGTCGCCGTCAAGTACGTGGGAAAAACCCATACCGCAAGCTGAAAAGCGTGGACACGCGGGAACGAGAGACCCGCCAGAACGGCCGGGTGCGCGCGGGCTATGTCGCAGCGGATTGACGCAGCGGCGTCTGGGTAACGGGCGTTGCCGCGGCGAGGATCTCCGCGGGGTCGCGCGACCGTGGCGGGTAGATGCGCTCGCGATTGATCATCCGCTTTGTCTCCTTTGCCGCCGCGCCGGTGACGGCGACGCGGCGATCCCATCCCTCGGTATAGAGCGCTCCCCACGCGCCGAGGTCGAGGCAGGTTACATAATACCCGATGTCGAGCGGGATCATCTTGGCCCCGACGAGATCGCAGACCACGTTATGGCCGGCGATGCGCCCCATCGGCCGCGCGTGTTGGCACGACATCACCGCGGCATGGGTGCCGTCGACGAGCGCAGTGGCGACGTCGCCGGCGGCGAAAATGCCCTCCACCGCCTCTACCCTCAGGAAGCGATCGGCGGCGACGCGACCGAGCCCGTCATGGGTGCCCGGCAACGCCGCCGCCAGCGGATGCGCCCGCATGCCGGCGCACCAAATG
>JBARKH010000516.1:0-12516 GCA_049801295.1 Allostellaceae bacterium
CGCCAAGCTCGCTTGCCTGGCCAGCCGGCGCGCTGCGGCAGCAGCAGCCGGCGCCAGCCGGCTCGCGCACGATTTGACGCGCCAGATCGGCGAAGCCAGCGCGCCGCACGGCGGGCTCGCGGTCATCCGCTGACGGCAACTATCGAATGCCGGCTATTTTCGCAGTCGGCGAACCAATACGAGAACGACGGCGATGAAAACCACCGCCACCACCAGAGTCAGGACCAAGCCGAGATCGTTAACCCCATCGGGCGATGATAATCCAATCCACCTTAAAATTGAAAAGCATTCACAGTTAAAAACTTCTTGAGGTTCTTGGTTATACCGACCGGTCAGCTACGCCTTCCGTGCCCGAGATTGTTGTTCTGCAAGTACACGACCGACTCGCCAAGCGCCCGAACAACCCTATTTATTAGCGACCCGCTTCAGCTTCATTTCGATCATCGCGAGAACGTTGCCGGCGCCGTGCCGGCGGCACAGCGCGGCCAGGCTTTTCGGGTCGAGCGGCTCGGGGGCATAGTTGATCGCGTCGCGCAACGGCCCCGGCAATTCGTCGAACACCGCCATCAGCTCGCGCAGCAATGCGCCCGGATCATCCATCACGACCTCACCGTGCCGCCGGCAGCGGCGCCGGCACGCAGCTCGCGGGTGGTTCGGCGCTCCAGCCACAGCCCGAGCCGCGACAGCGTGAAACAGATGACAAAATAGCCGAACGCGACCGCCAGCAGAACATCGGCGGTGCTGCGTCCGGCGTTCGATTCGCGGATCGCCATCCCCTGCCCCAACAGTTCGACAAAGCCGATGATCGAGGCGAGCGAGGATTCCTTCAGCGTGCTGACATAGACCCCGATCGTCGGCGGGATCATCACCCGCAACGCCTGCGGCAGGATGACGAGCCCCATGATCCGGGAATAGCCGAGGCCGAGCGCGCTGGCCGCTTCCCATTGGCCTTTCGGGACCGATTCGATGCCGGAGCGGACGACCTCGGCCATGTAGGCCGAGCAATGGAGGCTCAGCGCCGAAATCGCCGCCGGATAGGGCGGGATGTCGAGGTTGAGCGCGACCGGCACCGCGTAATAGATCAGGAACAACAGGATCACGAACGGGGTCGAGCGCAGCCCCTCGATATAAATGGTCGCGCCCGCCTTGACGAGGCGCAGGCGCGAGCCGCGCATCGCGCCGAGCACAATCCCGCCGATGCTGCCGAGGACGAGGGCCCCGAGGCTCAGCTCCAGCGTCACCCCGGCGCCGCGGAGGAGCAGCAGCAGATAGCTGCCGAAATGGCCAGACGCGATCATCGGGGGATCATGTGCCGAGCGGGGCGTGCGCGGCGCGGCCGCTGATGAGGCGCCACACCACGCCGATCAGCTGCACGCAGACGATGTAGAACAGCGCTGCCAGGCTGAACAATTCGAAATAGCGGAACGTCGCCGAGCCGACCGACTGGGTTTGATAGGTCAACTCGCCGACCCCGATGATCGAGGCCTGGGCCGAGCCGAGAACGACCGCGACGATCTGGTTGCCGAGGGTCGGCAGCACGATGCGAAAGACCTGCGGGATGATGATGAGGCAGAAGGATTGGGCGGGCCTCAAGCCGAGCGCGCGCGCCGCCTCGAATTGCCCAGGGGGAATCGCGGCAAACCCGCTCCTAAAGATCTCGATCGTAAAGGCGGTGCTGTTGATGGTGAGCCCAAGGACCCCGGCGCTGAACGCATCGAGCGGCACCCCGTAGGCAGGCAGGGCGTAGTAGAGGATGTATAAGACCACGAGGAGCGGGATGTTGCGCACCGCCTCGACAAAGCCAGTGGCGAGGCCGCGCGCCAGCCGATTACGCGAGATCCGCATCAGCGCGCCGATCAGCCCCAGCGGAAAGCTCGCCAGGATCGCCAGCGCGCTCAGCTCCAGCGTGAGAAGCGCGCCGGTCGCGAAATTCGGCAGATAGGGCAGCAGCACCCGAAAGTTGAAGTCGTACACCGCGCTCTGCTGCCTTGACGATGCGGCGGCGCGCGCTCAGGGCGTTTTCGGCGGCGCTTTGACAAAACCTGGCGGGTCGGTCCCGAACCATTGGACCCAGAGCCGATAATTGGTGCCGTCCTCGTTGATCTGGTGAACGAACTGGTTGAGCCACATCCACCAGACGAAATCGCCCTGAGGCAGCCCGATCGAATCGTCCTCGGGCGCGCCCAACGCCGCGGCCACCCGGTATTTGCCGCCGCTCTTTTTGACCGTCCAACTGACCAGGCCGTCATTACTGCAGGTCGCGTCGACTTGCCCCGCGTCGATCGCCTGGACGATGTCGGCCAGCCCGGGTAATTCGACGATCGTCGCCTTGGGCACGTATTTGGCGAGCGCCTTGGCGGCGGTCGAGCCGCGGCCCAGCGCGATCTTGATCGACGGCTTGTCGAAATCGGCGAGCGTCGCGAGATCCTTGCGATCGGCCTTCGTCATCAGGGTCAAAACGTCGGTCGTGTAGGCGTCGGTGAAGGCCACCGTCTTCAGCCGGTCAAGCGTCGGGGTGAAGGTGGCGACTGTGACGTCGGCCTTGTGCGACTGCAGCATCGCGACCCGCCCGGCGACATCGGTGCGGATGAACTCCACCTTGACCCCGAGCTGCTTGGCGAGCTCGTTGGCGATGTCGATGTCGTAGCCCTGCAGATTGCCGCTCTCGTCGACGAACTGGCGCGGCTCGTTGCCCGTCGTGACGGCGATGCGCACCGTGCCGCGGTGCAGCACGTCTGCAAGGATGGAGTCGGCGGCGAACCCCGGAGCCGTGCTCGCCAGCCACCCCGCCGCGACGGCCCCGAGCACCACCAAAATGGTCGATAACCGCCGCATGTCCCACCCCCCGTTCGGCGCGTGCGTTGCCCGCCAGCTTAGCAAGGCCCGGGGAGCGGCGGCAACAAGCCTGCCACCGCCTCAGGCGAAGCCCGGCCGCCGCTTCGCCGGGAGCGCGATGAGGGTGCGCACCAGTCCGGCCGCCATCACAGCGAGCGCAAGCCCGAAGACGACCGCGGCGGGCCGCACCCCGGTGAGGAGCGACCAATTGGCCGGGATGACGCGCAGCGGATCGACCCCGCGCACCACCCAGAAATACCCCGCCTCGCCCAACCCGGTAAGGATCGCCGCGACGATCCCGAGCGGACCCAGCCACACAATCGGCACCCGCCCGCGCACCGCGACAAAGCGGGCGAGGAGGCGATAGCCCATCAGCCAGGCATAGATCCCGGCCATGACCGTCGGCTCCCAGACATCGAGCTTTGATTGCATCCAGAAATGCACGACCGCGAGGAGGGCGATCAGGTAGACCAGCCGGTGCAGGGTTTGCCACCGGCGTCCGAGCCGGCGAACCATGCCATCGGTCGAGGTCGCGGTGAGCGCGGCTAGGCCCAGGACCGCGATAAAGCCGATCGTCAGATAGATCCGCAGTACGATCTCGCTCGCCGCCTTGGAGATATCGAAGCTCTGGTCGGCGGTGTAGAGGGTCAGATGGGTGATCGCATAGGCGAAGGCGGCGACGCCGACCATCCGCCGCACCAGGATGAGCCGCGGCCATTGGAGAACCCCGCGCAGCGGGGTCACTGCCAGCGCGATGAAGATGAGCCGGATCGTCCACAGCCCGATCTCCCGGATCGCGGCGGTGAACGGCCGCGGCTCGAGCCAGCCCATGGCAAACGACAGCGCGGTCCACAGCGCAGGAGCGAACAGCGCGGCAAACACCACGAGCTTCAAGGGCGACGTGCGGCCGCTATAGTCCTTCCACGGGTACAAGCATCGCTCCGCGCGGCTGGGCGTTCCTTACATCGGCGGCTTGATGCCGTCCTTCTCCGCCGTTACGCGAGCCGCCGTCAAGCTGCCGTCCAGCGCTTTCTGGGCTATCAGGAATACCGCCGCGCCGCGCTTCAGCAACTTTGCATCGCCGGGGCCGAAAGTGACCACCGGCGCAGCGGGGGGAACCACCACCTCGGACACGCCGCCTTTGTAGCTGACCTTGAGCGCCCGCCCGCCTGGAGCCGACGCGACGCCGGTCACGGTAGCGTTGGTCATCACGCTGTCACCCACTAGGTCCCAGGGACGCTCGCCCTCGGCGACGCCCCGCATCGCCGCGGGGAAGATCAGTACCTCGATCGCGCGAAGCTTTCCGTCGGCGCCCCTGGTCGACGCCGCGCCGACATAGTCGCCGGCCTTGATGTCGGAAAGGCGCTTCTTGACGACCGCCGCCACGGTGAAATTCGGTGCCAGCGCGATCGTCAGCACAGGTCCCTCGCGCGATTTAACGGTAAGGGTTTGCCCGTCGAGCTTGTCGACCGTGCCGCGGATCCTCGTCGGCGTGCCGGCGGGCGGGGCCTGGGCGAATGCAGGCATGACAAGCACGCCGATCATGGCGGCGGCAAGCGCGATCTTTCGCATCGGTCGGATCCTCCCGGTTCAGGTGGCGTCGATGAGTTCCGCAGAAATGGCGCGGCGCCCTCACCTTTTCCTCTCACATTCCGGTGAGGGATCGTTGAATGCGGCGCGGCGCGTTGCGTCCCGCGGTTCGAGGCTCGCCGCGCCATTATACATCGGCGAGGGCGCCTTGTCCGTGTCCGCCGCGCCGCGCTTTCGTCGGAATGAGGAGCGGTAATCACTATAAAATAACGTAATTAACGTAGAATTTATCGCAATGACTTGTTAATATGATCTTCGCCGCCCTATATTACGGTGAAATCCACCGGATTTCAGGGAACAAAGCGATGAGCGGACAGCACGACACCGGCGGCATCGAGTGGAAGGCCAACGGGGTCAAGGTTATCCCGGGCGATCAGCTCGACACCAACACGCCGCAAACCCCCGGGATGAACCGCGCCGCGGCCATTAATTTCGCCCGGGTCGGGGCGCAAAAGATCTGGGCCGGCACCGTCCACATCCACGCCAACGCCAAAACCGGCGCGCACCATCACGGCGCCCTCGAAAGCGTCATCTATGTGTTGAAGGGCAGGGCCCGCATGCGCTGGGGCGAGCATCTCGAATATGTCGCCGAGGCCAATCCCGGCGATTTCATTTTCATCCCACCCTATGTGCCGCACCAGGAGATCAACGCCTCCACCGACGAGACGCTGGAGTGCGTCCTGGTGCGCAGCGACAACGAGGCCGTCGTCGTCAATCTCGACATCGAAGCGGTCGAAAAGCCGGAAGAAGTCCGCTGGGTCGACCCGATCCACAAGCACGGGTGACGAGGATCGCGCTCAGAACCCCGCGAATGCGCGCTCGACGCGGGCGAGAAACGCGGCGCATTTGGCATGGGTGGCGGCATCGATGTTGTAGAGCACGAGGAAGCGGGTCTGGACGCCCTTTCCGCACAGTCGGGCAAGACCGCCGAGGATGACCGCGCGCACGGGGTCGCGCAGCACCAGCCTGATCAGCCACCACGGCGCGCCGTAGGTCGTCACCACCCAGAGCTTCCGGATGTTGGTAAGAGCGGGAAGGATCGCACCGCCGCCCTCGGGCAAGCGGAAGGCGACGCCCTGCGCCCACACCCGGTCGAAATAGCCTTTGAGGATCGCCGGCATCCCGTACCACCAGGTCGGGAAACAGAGGACCAGCGCCTCGGCCGCCTGGAGCCGCGCGACATGGCCCGCGACGGCGGACAGATCGGGGCTCGGCGTATTGTAGGAGGCGCGCTCGGCCGCGTTCAGAATCGGATCGAAGCCCAGCGCATAGAGATCGCAATCATCGACCTCGTGCCCGCCGCTTCGGAGCGCTGCCACGACCACCTGATGGAGCGCACTGGCAAAACTCTCTTCAAGCGGATGGGCATAGATGACCAGAACCCGCATCTCGCGCGGGGGCTATTTAAGACTGTCGCGGAGCACCCGCGCGAGGCGCAGCCCGGCCTTGGCGAGCTGGGTTTTGACCGCGGCGAGCGCCTTTGTTTCATACTCGGGGCCGACCCGGTAGAGATCGACCGAGGCGCAGCTCGCGACTTCCCCTTTGCCCGGCGGGAAGGTGTGCTTGCCCTGCGACTCCCCGGCGGTGAAGCTGTAGGTCACGCTCTTGGCGACCTCAAAGGTGTCCAACGCCCAGGAATCCGGGGTGCCCTCGGCCCATTTCTGCGATTCAGTGGTGGGAACCGAGCCGGCGATGCGGGCCGCGCCCCGAGCCGGGTCGGGCCCGACCACCTCGCCGACCAGCGTGTTCGTCCAATAGCTCGACAGCCGAACCGGCGGGGTCGACCCGACCTGGACGGCAATGCACTCGCCACCCTGGTCGCCGCGATCGATGGCGTGGAGCGGGTCATTGAGATCGCCGACCAGGTTCAACAGGAATTGCAGCGCGGCCAATTTTTCAAATGACGAGGTCTCGGGATTTTTCAGCTCGGCCGCGAATTGGGCGATCTTGTCGACGCTGCAATTTTCCCTCGGACCATGGCTGGCCGGATAGCCGGCCGGCAGCGGCGTGTGGTTGAAGCACGCGCGCGCGAGGTCGGGGGTGTCCGGTTTCAGCCGCGTCGAATGCCAAGGAGCAGTGGCGCTGCGCGCTTCCTCGCTTTTCTCGCGCAATACATCGGCCCAGGTCGCTTCGCTGCCGATATCGGTTTTGGTCAGGCGGTTGGCCTTGTCGGTCGCGAGGAGCGCGAGGATTTTGGCGCGGGTGCCGGGGTCGCTGCGCTGCAGCGCGATGAGCGCGATGGCCCGGTGGCCTTCCGGCCCCCAGGCAAGGCTCGCCCGCATCGGCAAGAGGAGCGCCGCCACTGCCACGCCGATGACGCCCACGGGCCCGATCCACCGCCCCATTCTCGCCCTCCGCCCGCCTGCCTCGCCGCGATTGCCTGACGACCTCTCTGCATCTCATGCTAGCATCGTGGCGATCGCAATGTCAGCCGAGGAGGACGCAAATGCGCGGGGTTGTCTTTACCGGCGAACGCCAGCTCGAGCTGATGGAGTTCCCCGACCCGACGCCGGGCGAGGGCGAAGTTGTCATCGAGATGAAAGCTTCGGGGATGTGCGGCAGCGACCTCCATCAATACCGCCGCCCCAAAGCCGGCGGCGCGACCGGCGGCCTCGCGGCACCTAGCGATCCGACAATCGCCGGGCACGAGCCCTGCGGCATCATCGCCGCGGTAGGGCCCGGCGTCCCCGCCGCTCGCGCCACGGTCGGCCAGCGCGTCATGGTGCATCACTACAAGGGGTGCGAAGTCTGCAACCACTGCCGCTCGGGCTGGTCGCAGCTCTGCCAGGAGCAGCCGGTCCTGGTCTATGGCAACAACGCCCATGGCGGTCACGCCAAGTATCTCAAAGTTCCGGCCTTCACGATCGTGCCCCTGCCCGACGAGATGTCGTTCGTCACCGGCGCTGCGGTCTCCTGCGGCACCGGCACGGCCTACGGCGCGCTGCGCCGGATCCGGGTTTCCGGCAACGACACGATCGCGATCTTCGGGCAGGGGCCGGTCGGCCTCTCGGCGACGCAATTGGCGAGCGCGATGGGCGCGCGCGTCATCGCGCTCGACGTCAGCCCCGAGCGCCTCGCGCGCGCCAAGGAATTCGGCGCCGCCGAAACCGTCAACCCGCGCTCCAACGATCCCGTCGGCGCGATCAAGGATCTGACGCACGGCTACGGCGCCGAATTCACCCTCGACACCTCCTCGCAACCCGAGGGCCGCATCGCCGCGGTGCGGGCGACCAGGGTCTGGGGCACGACCTGCTTTGTCGGCGAGCGCAACCAGGTGACGATCGACGTCAGCCCCGACATGCTGCGCAAACAGCTGACGATCGTCGCCTCCTGGACCTTCTCCCAGATGGGCCAAGCCGAATGCGCGCAATTCATCGTCGACCGTAAAATCGACGTCGAGCACCTCTTCACCCACCGCTGGGCGCTCGACCAGGCCGCCGAGGCCTACACCCTCTTCGACACCCAGACCACCGGCAAGGGCGTGTTCCTGATGTAACCCGTTCCCGGGAGGAGACCCCAATGACCGCAACGACGCCGTTCCTCACCAACGAAGACATGCTGGGGCCTCTGGCCTTGCGCTATGTCACCGTCGAGAGCCTGCCGTGGAAGCCGACCCCATGCCAGGGCATCGACATGAAGATCCTCCTCGAAGACAAGGAGACCGGGCTATTGACCGCGCTCTTCCGCTGGCAACCGGGCTCGGAACTCACCCTCCATGAGCATGTCGAGGTCGAGCAGACCTTCGTCCTCGAAGGCAGCCTCGAAGACGACGAGGGCGAGGTCACCGCCGGCAATTACGTCTGGCGCCCCAAGGGCAACCGCCACATCGCCAAGTCGCCCAACGGCGCGCTCGTACTGTCGATTTTTCTCAAGCCCAACATCTTCCTGCAAGGCCCCGGCGAGGGGCAGCAATTGCGCTAAACCGCCGGTAACGGCCGCAGCGCAACGGGACGCTTGCGGCTAAAACCCGGCATGCATACTTTATACATATGAAGGCGCGCGAGGTTATCCGGGCGCTAGAGGCGGATGGTTGGCGTGAGGTGCGAGCAAGGGGCTCCCATCGGCAGTTCCGCCATCCGACAAAGGCCGGGCTCGTCACGATCGCGGTCCATGGCGGTCGCGACCTCAAAGCGCGGGACCTCGCTTCGATCGAGCGGCAAAGCGGATTGAAATTACGGAGCTGACCCGTTGGAAACTCAGTTTTACCCGGCGCTGATCGTCCAAGATGAGGGCGACGGCCCGCAGCACGGGTATGGTGTCGTTTTCCCCGACTTGCCGGGCTGCACGAGTTCGGGCGACACCGTCGAGCAGGCATATGAGCATGCATTCGAGGCGCTCGCTCTGCACATCGAGGGCATGGTTGAAGAGGGCGCTGCCTTGCCCCCGCCCTCGCCGTTTAACGCCCCGTTGCCGCAATGGCTGACCGGCGTGCCGGGCAGCATCGAGCGGACGGTTCTCGTCCCGGTCAAACTGCCGGGACGGGCAATGCGCATCAGCGTAACGATGGACAAGGGCTTGCTTGCGCGGTTGGATGCGGTGGCGGCTGCGAGCGGCGAGACGCGTTCCGGCTACATCGCGCGGTCTGTGCGCGAGCGGATTGAGCAAGAGTATCGCCGCCCCGTCGCAGAGGTAGCGGTGTCAAATCAAATGCGTCGGCGTTGACCGACGCTCTATCGGGTGCAGGGGGAATATGCCCAAATCGAAAATCTTCGCCAGCTTCGCCGACGCGGTCGCCGACATTCCCGATGGGTCCGTCATCGGCTTTGGCGGGTTCGCCGTCGTCGGCATGCCGATCAACCTTTATGGCGCGCTGACGAAGCAGGGCGCCCGTGGCCTCACCTGCGTCTCCAACGGCACCCGCGGCGGCGCCACGATGCCCGAGGACGCGCCGACGATGGAATGGCTGATCCGCAACGATCAGGTGAAGAAGGCGATCTGCTCCTTCACCGCGCCAACCCGCGCCTCGCAGCGCCTCGCGCTGACCGAATATGTCGACAAGGGGCTGATCGACGCCGAATTGGTGCCGCAAGGCACCTTGGCCGAGCGCATGCGCGCCGCCGGCGCCGGGATCCCGGCCTTCTACACCCCGGCCGCGGTCGGCACCGAATTGGCCGAGGGCCGCGAAACCCGCGTCTTCCACGGCCGCGAATACCTGTTGGAAGAAGCACTGCCGCTCGATTACGCGTTCATCCGGGCCTGGAGGGCGGACGACGCCGGCAACCTCCTCTTCCGCCGCTCGCAGCGCAATTTCAACCCGCTGATGGCGATGGCCGCGCGGGTCACGATCGTCGAGGTCGAGGAAGACATCCTGCCGAGGGGCGCCATCGATCCCGACGACGTCCACCTCCCCGGCATCTACGTCCACCGCCTCGTCAAGATTCCCCCACCCCCCGAAGGCTGGTGGCCAATGCGCCCCGCCGAAGTCGCGAAACTGGAAGCCGCCAGGAATTTGTAACGCAAAGGCCGCTAAGGGCACGCGAAGGACGCGAAGATGACCGAGGAAGACATCGGACACGCGATCATCGGGGCGGCGATGAAGGTTCACTCCGCAGTCGGTCCGGGTGCTGGAGAGCGCGTACGAAACCTGCCTCGTCTACGAACTCGAAAAGCAACGCATCGGTGTGCGCAGCCAGGTCGCGGTCCCAATCCGCTATGAGGAGCTCACGATCGAGAACGGGTACCGGCTGGATCTTCTTGTCGGTGGTCTGGTTGTCGTCGAACTCAAGGCCGTCCCAACGATCCTGCCGGTACATCGCGGGCAATTGCTGAGCTATCTCAAGCTCGGCGGGTTCAAGCTCGGGTACCTGTTGAATTTCAATGTCGCGCATATGCGCGACGGTATTGTGAGGCTGGTCAATGGACTCTGAGCCTTCGCGTCCATCGCGTATCCATCGCGTATCCATCGCGTCCATTGCGTCATCTATCGAATTGGGAGGAACGTATGATGAGTGACGCCAAGGGTCTCACCCGCCAGCAGATGTGCGACCGGCTGGCGATGGAGTTCGAGGATGGCTGGATCGTCAATCTCGGCATCGGCATCCCGACCCTGTGCTCGAACTATGATTTCGGCGACAAGGAGATCATTTTCCATGCCGAAAACGGGGTCATCGGCTACGGGCCCCTGACCGGCCCCGGCAACGAGGATCTCCACCTCGTCAACGCCGGCGGCCAGCACGTGACGCTGAAGCCGGGGGCGGCGATCGTCCATCACGCCGATTCGTTCGGCCTCATCCGCTCGGGCCGCATCGACGTCACCGTGCTCGGCGCCTACGAGGTTGCCCAGAACGGCGATTTCGCCAATTGGAAGATGGCCGGACAGAAGGGCGGCGGCATCGGCGGGGCGATGGATCTGGCGGCCTGCGCTAAACACGTCTTTGTCGCGATGGAGCAGACGACGCGCCGCGGCGCCCCGCGCCTCGTCGAGCGCTGCGCGATCCCCGTGACCGCGCCCGGCGTCGTCAACCTCGTTATCACTAATTACGGGCTCTTCGAGATCACCCAAGCGGGCATCGCCTTGAAGGAGATCGCGTCCGGCGTCACCGTCGACGAAATCAAGGCAACCACCGGCTGCCCGCTGCTGGTCCCGCGCGAGGTCCCGCCGGTTCGCATGAGGGCGTAACCGGCCGCCGCCTCACCCCGCCTCCACCGGCAGCGCGACAAACCGGGTGCTGCCTTCGTGTTCGATCCGCACCAAGAGTTTTTTCTGACCGGCTCTTTTCGCCCCGACGGCGAGTTGCGCCACCTCGTCGGGAGTGGTCACCGCCGAGTGCCCGACCGCGATCACCAAATCACCCGGGCGCAGCCCCTGGGAGGCCCCGGCGCTGTTCGGCGGCACCTCGGTGACGACCACCCCCTTGGCGCCGTCGGACAGTGAGAATTGCTTCTTCAATTCCGGGGTGAGCTTGGCGAGCTTGAGGCCGAACGCGTCGACGGCGACGATCGGCTTGGGTTTGTCCGGCGCGGGCCGCACCGGCGGCGGTCGATTGGGATCGAGCGCCATCGCCTTCAGCTCGGCCTCATGTTCCTTGCCGTCGCGCCAGATCGTCAGCTTAACCTGCTTATCTGGCGGGGTATCGGCGACCAGCCGCGGCAGCTGGCGGCTGCGCTCGATCGGCTTCCCGTCATAGCTGAGGATGACGTCGCCCGGCTGCAGCTTGGCTTGCACTGCCGGGCTCCCGGGATCGATCGCGGCGATCATCGCGCCGCGGCTCTTGTCGAGCCCGACGCTCTCGGCGATGTCGTCGGTCACCGGCTGGATGCGCGCCCCGATCCAGCCGCGCTCGACCTTCCCCGTCGCCTTCAATTGTTCGATGATCGGGCGGGCGAAGGCCGAGGGGATCGCGAATCCGATGCCAATGGAGCCGCCCGAGGGCGAGTAGATGACGGTGTTGATGCCGATCACCTCGCCCGCCAGGTCGAACATCGGCCCACCGGAATTGCCGCGGTTGATCGAGGCATCGGTCTGCAGATAGTCGTCATAGGGGCTCGAATGGATATCGCGCGCGGTCGCCGAGATGATCCCGGCGGTGACCGTGCCGCCGAGGCCGAACGGGTTGCCGATCGCCAAGACCCAGTCGCCGACCCGGGCCTTGCTCGAATCGCCCCAGCTGGCGGCCGGCAGCGGACCCTTGGCGTCGACCTTGAGGAGGGCCAGATCGGTGACCTGGTCGCGCCCGATGACCTGCGCCTGAAGCGCGGTATCGTCGGCCAGCGTCACCGTGATCTGCTCGGCATTGGCGATCACGTGGTTGTTGGTGACGATGAGCCCGGACGGGTCGATGACAAAGCCCGAGCCGAGCGAGGCAATCCGCGGGCCGGGCGCACCGGTCGTGCCCTTGTCGCCGAAAAAGTCGCGGAACACTTCGTCAAGCGTGCCGCCGGGCGAATTTTGCGGCGCTTCGGGCGGGGTCTTTGTGGCCGGCGGCGCAGCCTGCGTCGAGATATTGACGACGACGCCGCTCAAACGTCCCGCCAGCCGGGCAAACAATTCGGCAAACGGCGTCTCGAGCGTCGCGGCCCGGTTCGGCGCCGAAGCGCTCTCCGCCGCCGGGGCCGGAGCCGGCGCAGCCTGCGGCGGGACGGGAGCTGGGG
>JBARKH010000517.1:0-19147 GCA_049801295.1 Allostellaceae bacterium
CCGTAGGTGCGCTCGTGCTCGGCGCCAAAAGCTTCTTCGAGGGCGAGAAGCGCGGCGCGGTCGAGCCGGCCCGCCGCGAGGGCGACGCGCAATTCGAAGGATTGCCCCTGGTAATGGAGGCTGGCGCTGCGCCGGATCTCGATATGCCCGGGGTCGAACCCGTCTTCCTCGAGCCGCGCGCGCGCCTCGGCTTCGAGCCCGTCGATGACGGTTTGCGCCTCGGCCGGGTCGAGCTCGCGTAGCAGGCGCTTCCGCGTGCGGGTGAAGTAATATTCGATTTCGGCATAGAGGAGGCCGAACGAGGAAAAGACGCCGGCCGAAGGCGGGATCAGCACTTGCGGAATGCGCAGCGCCTCGGCCATCCCGGCGGCGAAAACCGGGCCGTTGCCGCCGAAGGCGACGAGCGCGTATTCGCGCGGGTCGCGGCCGCGCTCGCTCGACACCGCTTTCAAGGCGCGGATCATGTTGGAGGCAGCGATCAGGTGGGCGCCATAGGCCGCCTCCTCGACGCCGAGGCCGAGCGGGCGGGCGATCCTGTCAGCGATGGCGGCGCGCGCCTTCGCGGCGTTGAGCCTCACTGCGCCGCCAACGAGCTGCGCCGGGTTGATGTAGCCCAAGACGACATTGGCGTCGGTGACGGTCGGCTCCATCCCGCCCTGGTCGTAACAGACGGGGCCCGGGACCGCGCCGGCGCTCGTCGGCCCGACCTGCAGCGCGCCGCCAGCATCGATCCATAGGATCGAACCGCCGCCCGCGCCGACTTCCGCCAGATCGATCGCCGGCACTTTGAGGGTATAGCCGGCGCCCGAGAGGAGCCGCGAGCCAAGCACGATCCCGGCGCCGACCTGGTATTCGGTGGCGCGGGTTACTTCGCCATTCTCGATCAAGGACGCCTTGGCGGTGGTGCCGCCCATGTCGAACGAGATCGCCTTCATGATGCCGATGCGGCGGGTCAGCGCCTGGACCCCGACGACCCCGGCCGCGGGCCCCGATTCGATGATGTGCATCGGCGTCAGCGCCGCGGCTTTTGCGGTCGTCAGCCCGCCATTCGATTGCATCAGGAGGAGCGGCGCGTCGATGCCGGTGCGCTTTATCTCGGCCGAGAGGCGGTTCAGGTAATGCTCGACGACCGGCCGGACATAGGCATTGATGACCGTGGTCGAGGTTCGCTCGTATTCGTTGATGACCGGCAGTACCTCGGCGCTGATGCTGAGGATCACACGCGGCGCGAGGCGCTCGGCGATCTCCTTCACCCGCTCCTCATGCGCCGGGTTGAGGTAGGAGTGAAGGAGGCAGACCGCGATCGCCTCGACCCCCTCCCCCACCAGAAACGTGACCGCGCGCTCGACGCTCGCCTCATCAAGCGGCCGGTCGATCCCGCCCACGGCATTGACCCGTTCGTCGATTTCGGTGCGCAGCCGCCGCTCAACGAGCGGCACGGGCTTCGTCCACGACATGTCGTAGAGCCGCGGCATCCGCAAATTGCGGATTTCGAGGACGTCGCGAAAGCCCTTGGTGGTTATGAGGCCGGTCCGGGCGCCCTTGTGCTCGAGGATCGCATTCGAGGCGACCGTCGTGCCGTGCAGCAATTCGACGATGCCGGAGGCTTCGGCGCCGATTTCCTGGAGCAGCGCCGCCAGCCCCTCGACAATCGCCCGGGCATAGTCGTCGACCGTGGAGGACACCTTCTTGGTATAGCGTTCGCCCCGGTCGCCGAGCAGCACGATGTCGGTAAACGTGCCGCCAATATCGACCCCGGCCCTGAAAGCGCGCGCCATCAACCGGCAGTCGTCGGCTGTAGCTGCGCAGTGCGTCCTTCGAGACACCCGCTGCGCGGGCTCCTCAGGATGAGGATTTTCTTTAATTCTATCATAAACTTATCTCATCCTGAGGAGCGCCCAGAGGGCGCGTCTCGAAGGACGCGCGTTCTCCCCGCGGTTCATTCAGCCGCCGCCGGTAATCCCCGGCTATAAACCGGCGGCTTGCCCCACTTCCGCGTCGCCCGCATTCGCTGGCGCAGCGCCGCCGTCGCGGCGTCATCGACGGCCAGTGGTGTCCCGGTCAGCACCACGCCGTAATCCTCACGCGCCGAGCGCTCGCTGACGAATTCGTTGAGCACATCCTTCAGCACGAGCGCGGGATCGCGCTCTAGCGGATCGCCCCAGCCGCCGGCGCCGGCGACCTCGTGGCGAAAGAGGTCGCCCTGTTTCATGTTCATCGTCAGCTTCGAGGGCAAGGGCGCCGGGTTTACGTCGGGGTTCAGGTAGTTCATCGAGGGCCGGCCGGGGCCGCCGCCGTAAAGCCCGAACGGGCGGAAATCGTGGCGATCGGAGCGCACCTGC
Organism: Allostellaceae bacterium; assembly: GCA_049801295.1. Classification (GTDB taxonomy): domain Bacteria; phylum Pseudomonadota; class Alphaproteobacteria; order ATCC43930; family CGMCC-115725; genus DATARH01. The sequence continues at coordinate 2,343 of JBARKH010000517.1, forward strand.
AAGACCGCCTCGTCGGCCAGCAGGTTATATTCGCGGCGGAAGGGTGCGCCGCCCCGCCACTTCCCCGGCCCCATCGCGTCCTGGATGAACTCGTAGGCGGTGATCTGCAAGGGCTGCTCGGTCTCGGTGACCTCGATCGGTTGCGACGCCATGTTGGCGTAGATGTGGGAATTTCCATCGAGCCCGTCGGCATAGGGCCGCGCGCCCCAGGCGCAGCAGGTGAAATCGACATAGATGAAGGGTGTGCGGTCGGCGTGATAGCCGCCAATCGAGACGCCCGTGTTACCGCCGTCGGAAGCGGCGAAGACCTCATCGGGGAGCATCTTCGCCAATGCGCCGAACATGCAATCGACCATGCGGAAGCCGGTGAGGCCGCGCGCCGCGCAGGCCGCCGGCAACACGCCGTTGGCGATCGTGCCGGCGGGCGCGGTCACCTCAATCGCGCGGAAGACGCCCTCGTTGGTTGGGATGTTCTGCGGCAATATCGAGCGGATCGCACAATAGCTCGCCGATTTCGTATAGCTGAGCGTGTTGTTGATGGCGCCCTTGACCTGCGGCGAAGTCCCGGTCCAGTCGACAAGGACCCGGTCGCCCCTTTTGGTGATCGTCACCTTCAAGGGGATCGGCCGCCCGACATCGATCCCGTCATCGTCGATATGGTCGAGAAAATCGTAAATGCCGTCGGGCAGCTCGCGAAGCGCGGCGCGGGTCATCCGCTCGGCGTAATCGACGAGCTCGGTCATGTAGTTCGCCAATTTCCCGGCGCCGTAATGCGCGGCGAGGTCGAGCAGCGACTGCTCGGCGATGTGGCAGGCGGCGAGCTGGGCGCGCAAATCGCCGAACACCTTGACCGGCACCCGGACGTTCTTTTCGATCAGCGCGAAGAGGGTCTCGTTGCGCGCCCCGCGCTCATAGAGCTTCAACGGCGGGATGCGCAGCCCCTCCTGGTAGATCTCGGTCGAATCCGAGGCGTTCGAGCCGGGCACCCGGCCGCCGACATCGGTGTGGTGGCAGACCGTCCCGGCCCAGGCGATCGGCGCGTTTTCGCCCCCACCCTTCCCTCCCCCGCTTGCGGGGGAGGGTGAGGGAGGGGGCTGGAAGATCGGCTTGAACACGAAGACATCGGGCAGGTGCATCCCGCCGGCGAACGGGTCGTTGAAGATGAACACATCGCCCGGATCGATCCGGCCGGCGAATGTCGCCTGCACCGACGCCATCGCGGTCGGCATCGACCCCAAATGCCCGGGCAAGGTCAGCCCCTGTGCGACGAGGATGCCCGCGCCGTCGAAGAGCGCCGTCGAATAATCCATGTTGTCCTTCAGTACGCCCGAATAGGTCGTGCGAAAGACCGTCAGCGCCATCTCGTCGGCGACCCCGAAGAGCGCGTTCTTGAACAATTCAAACTCGATCGGGTCGCTGATCATGTCGCCCCGCCTGATGCTGCCGTCGGCAGGATAGCAGCGCGGGAGCGCCCTCGCGATCAAGAACAGATCGCAGGCGATCGCGCCCCGGCGAGCCGTACGTAAATCAGCCCGATGATCCGACCGGTCCATGCTAGGCTTCAACAGCGCTAGCACACGCGCAGCCGCGGTGCGTCCGGCGGGGCAAACCCCGCGGCAGATCGCAGGTGGGAGGAAGGAATGGCACCGACGTTGCGCCTGGTGACCTTGCTTATCGGCCTCTTGGCCACGATGGCCGGCGGCGGCGCGGCGCTCGCCCAGAAGCAGGGCGGGATCCTGCGGCAGTACATCATCGACAGCCCGGCCTCGATGTCGATCCACGAGGAAACGACGGTCGTCGCCGAGCGGCCGATGATGGCGGTGATGAACAACCTGGTCATCTTCGACCAGCATGTCGCGCAGAACAGCCTCGCCGCGATCCGCCCCGAACTCGCCACCGACTGGGCGTGGGACGAGGAGGGCACCAAGCTGACCTTCCATCTGCGCCAGGGCGTCAAATGGCACGACGGAAAGCCGTTTACCGCAGCCGACGTCCGGTGCACCTGGAACCTCATCCAGGGCAAAGCCGCGGAGAAGCTGCGCGTCAACCCGCGCAAGAATTGGTACACCAACCTCGTCGAAATCGTGCCCAACGGCGATTACCAGGTGACGTTCGTCCTGAAGCGCCCGCAGCCGGCGTTTCTCGCGCTCCTCGCTACGGGCATGTCGCCAGTCTATCCCTGTCATGTGTCGCCCGCCCAGATGCGCCTGCATCCGATCGGCACGGGCCCCTTCAAATTCGTCGAGTTCAAGCCCAACGAATACATCAAGATCGCCCGCAATCCCGATTACTGGAAGCCTGGCCTCCCGTATTTGGACGGCATCGAATACACGATCTCGCGCAACCGCTCGACCGCGATCCTGGCCTTTGTCGCCGGGAAGTACGAACTGACCTTCGCCGGTACGCTGACGATCCCCTTGACCCGCGATGTCGAGAGCCAGCGGCCCGATGCGGTCTGCGAACTGCCGCCGGGCAGCGTCAGCACCAATCTGATCGTCAACCGCGAGAAGCCGCCCTTCGACAATCCCGAGCTGCGGCACGCAATGGCGCTCGCCATCGACCGCCAGGGGTTTGTCGATATCCTCACCGCGGGACAAGGCTTCACCGCCGCGGCGATGCAGCCCCCGCCGGGCGGACAATGGGGCATGCCGAAGGAGATGCTGGACAAGCTTCCCGGCTACGGGCCCGATGTGGCGGCGAACCGCGCCGCAGCGCGCGAGATCATGAAAAAGTTGGGGTATGGTCCGGAGAAGCATCTCACCATCAAGGTGTCGACGCGCGATATTCCGCCCTATCGCGATCCGGCGGTGCTCTTGATCGACCAGCTGAAGGAGATCTGGGTCGACGCGGAGCTGGAGCCCGTCGACACCGCGCAGTGGTATCCCAAGGTCATCCGGAAAGACTACACCGTCGGGTTGAACCTAACCGGAACCCTGGTCGACGACCCCGATGCGATGCTCTACGAGAATTACGCATGCGGCGCCACCGGTAACTACAATGGCTACTGCAATCCCGAAATCGACAAACTGATCGACCAGCAGTCGATGGAGCCGAATCAGGAAAAGCGTCACCAGCTGGTATGGGAGATCGAGCGGCGTCTGACCGAAGACGGCGCCCGTCCGCTGATCTACTTCAATCGTGGCGGGATCTGCTGGGATCCGGCGGTGAAGAACCTGACCATCACGCTGAACAGCATCTATAACGGCTGGCGCATGGAAGACGTCTGGCTCGACAAATAGGAGGTTTCTTCAACCGGCCGGCACCCTGGGCAAGGATCGCCGGCCGATGCGCGAGGCCTACTCTTTATCGGTGCAAATGCGTCGATTGACGGCGAAGCGGTCGCCGCACGGTGATTGCAGTGCCGGGGCGCGCACCGATCAAGCGCGACGGTCAGCCCCGCGCATGGTATGGTCGCATCGGCAAGACGGGATAATCCCGCGCAACGCCATGAACAGGGTGGCCGGCCCGGGCGGCACTGCTCCGCCGAGGGTGCGGTCCGGGAGGCCGCAATGAAGGGGACACTGCGCATTCTCGTGACGACGGGTGGGCTGTTGGCGCTGACGGCCGTATCAGGCGCCGCCTTCGCGCAACAATCGGGCGGCACCCTCAGGATCGGCTGGTTCGACAGCCCGGCGAGCATGTCGATCCTCGAAGAATCGACGATCGCGGCCGAGCGGCCGATGATGGGCGTCTTTAACAACTTGATCATATAAGCAGGATGTCCCGCAAAACAGCCCGCAATCGATCGTGCCCGACCTCGCGACGGGGTGGAGCTGGAGCGAGGACGGCACCGAACTGACGATGCCGCTGCGCCACGGCGTCAAATGGCACGACGGGAAACCGTTTACCGCCGCCGACGTCAAATGCACCTTCGCGCTGTTGCAGGGCACGGGCGCCGAGAAACTCCGCATCAACCCGCGCAAATCGTGGTTCACCAACCTCGCCGAGGTGACGGCCAAGGGCGACTACGAGGTCACCTTTCACCTGAAGCGGCCGCAGGCCTCGTTCCTGGCGCTGCTTGCGACCGGGTGGACGCCGATCTATCCCTGCCACGTCCCGCCGCAGCAGATGCGCCTCCACCCGATCGGCACCGGCCCCTTCAAGTTCGTCGAGTTCCGGCCCAACGAAACCATCAAGGTCGAGAGGAACGCGGATTACTGGAAGCAGGGGCGGCCTTATCTCGACGGCATCAAATACACAATCATCAAGGACGTCTCGACCCGGCTATTGGCCTTCATGGCCGGCAAGACCGACGTCTATTTTGGGATCACGATGCCGCAGCTGAAGGACGTCAAGAGTGAGATGCCGCAGGCGATCTGCGATCCGTTCATCGCCAACGTGAACCGCAACATGATCGTCAACCGCGGCGCGGCGCCGTTCGATAACCCCGATTTACGCCGCGCGATGTCGCTCGCGATCGACCGCAAGGCCTTCAACGACATCATCAACGAAGGCAAGGGCGAGTTGGGCGCGGTGATGCAGCCGCCGCCCGATGGCCTCTGGGGCATGCCGGCGGCGATGCTGGCGACGCTGCCGGGCTATGGCCCCGATGTGGCGAAGAACCGCGCCGAAGCGCAGAAGATCATGGCAAAGCTCGGCTATGGCCCGGACAAGCATCTCTCGGTGACGCTGTCGACGCGCAACATCGCCCCCTATCGCGACCCGGCGGTGATCCTGATCAGCCAGCTGAAAGAGATCTATATCGACGCCACGCTCGACCCCATTGATACGACCCAGTGGTATCCGACGCTGACGCGCAAGGATTACAAGGTCGGCCTCAATGTCACCGAGACCGCGGTCGACGATCCCGACCCGGCCTTTTACGAGAACTATGTCTGCGGGGCCCAGCGCAACTACACCGGCTACTGCAACCCCGAGCTCGACAAGCTGGTCGATCGGCAATCGGCGGAAAACGACATCGCCAAGCGCAAGGAGCTGGTGTGGGCGATCGAGCGCAAGCTCGCCCTGGACGACGCCCGACCGATCCTCTTCTACCCGCGCGCCGCCAACTGCCGCAAACCCGAGGTCAAGGGTTTGGTGACGATGGCCAACAGTATCTACAACGGCTCGCGCTTCGAGGATGTGTCACTGGAACAGGGGATCGGTAGCAGCAACGCGCCGGCGGCCGGCGGCGGCGGACGCTAGTTTCCCGGCGCTTGGCGACCGCGTTTGGTCTGCCGGTTTGCCCGGTGCCGTGCTAACCTTGGCCCGCGCAAGGCGGCGACCTGCCGCAACCGGAAGACGCGGCAAGGACGGGGGCGAACCCCGCCGGCAGCCGAGCGAGGGGGGAACCGATGGCCAAATATCGACAGTTTACCATAGCTCTTGGGATCATCGCGGCGATCGGCGCGAGCCACGGGGCGCTGGCGCAAAAAAAGGGCGGCATCCTGCGGATGTATAGCCCCGGCAGCCCGGCGAACATGTCGGTGCTCGAGTGTCCGACGATCGAATGCGAACTGCCGATGATGGGGGTGTTCAACGACCTGATCCTGTTCGATCAGCACAAGCCGCAGGTCAGCCTTGATACGATCGTCCCCGATCTGGCGACCAGCTGGTCGTGGAACGAGGACGGGACGGCGCTGACCTTCAAGCTGCGGGAGGGCGTCAAATTTCACGACGGCCGGCCGTTTACCTCCGCCGACGTCAAATGCACCTGGGACTTGCAGCTCGACAAGCGGCCGGACAAGCTCCGCCTCAACCCGCGCAAAACCGCCGCCGACAACTTGGCGGACGTGACCACGAATGGCGACTACGAGGTCACCTTTCGCCTGAAGCGACCGCAGCCGGCATTCCCGATGCTGCTCGCCGGGGGGTTTGCAGCGATCTATCCGTGCAATGTGTCGGCGGAACAGATGCGCCAGCACCCGATCGGCACCGGCCCCTTCAAATTTGTCGAGTTCAAGCCAAATGAAGACATCAAGGTGACGAAGAACCCGGATTATTGGAAGCCCAACCGGCCTTATCTTGACGGTATCGAATACACGATCATCCGCGACCCGTCGACGGCGGCCCTGTCGTTCGTTTCCGGCAAGTTCGACATGACCTTTCCCTACAGCCTCTCGGTGCCGCAGTTCAACGACATGCGCAAGCAGGTGCCGCAGGCGATCTGCGAATTGTCGCCGGGCAGCGTCAACCGGCACCTGCTGATCAACCGTGAGAAGCCCCCGTTCAATAACCCGGATCTGCGCCGCGCGATGGCGCTCAGCATCGACCGCAAGGCTTTTGTCGACATCCTCACCCAAGGGCAGGGCGAAATCGGCGGCATATTGCAGCCGCCGCCGGGAGGTTTGTGGGGAATGCCGCCAGACCAGATCGCCAAGCTGCCGGGCTATGATCCCGATATCCATAAAAATCGCGAAGAGGCCCGCCAGATCATGCACAAGCTGGGCTACGGCCCTGACAACCCGCTCAAGATCAAGGTGACCACGCGCGACTGGTCGATCTACCGCGACCCGGCGGTGATCCTGATCGACCAGCTGAAGCACGTGTACATCGAGGGCGAACTCGAACTGATCGACACACCGCAGTACTTCCCCAAGATCCAACGCAAGGAATACACAGTCGCCCTCAACCTGCAGACCGCCGGCCCGGACCCCGACCCGGTTGTCCAGCTGTTCTACGGGTGCGGCTCGAACCTCAACTGGGACGGCTACTGCAACCCCGAGATGGACAAGATGATCGAGCAGCAATCGCGCGAGGCCGACGCGAACAAGCGCAAGCAGCTGTTATGGACGATCGAGCGCAGGTTGGCGGAGGATAATGTCAGGCCGATCATCTTCTACAACCCCACGGGGACCTGCGAAGAACCTTCCGTCAAGGGCCTGACGATCATGGTCAACAGCATCTTCAACGGCTGGCGCATGGAAGATGCCTGGCTCGACAAATAGCCCCGTATCACACCGGCCGGATGCAGCCGGATCAGGCCTCCTGTCGCGCAAGCATTGAGCCGGCCTTTCGATATATGATCGGGGTTGCGGGGCGCGCGCCATCCCGACGATAACGACAACCGGGCGGCGGCGATCGCGAGGAGGATGCTCATGGGTTGGCTCGACGGGCAGGTGGCGCTGGTGACCGGCGGCGGCTCCGGAATTGGCCGGGCGGTGGTCGCGCGCTTTATCGAGGAGGGCGCACGGATCGGGGTGATGGAGCGGGTCGCCACAAGGGCCGAGGAGCTCCGCGCCGAATTCGGCGACAAGGTCATCGGCGTCGCCGGTGACGTCTCGAGCCTCGCCGACAACCGGCGCGCCGTCGCCGAGACCGTCTACGCCTTTGGCCGGCTCGATGTTTTTGTCGGCAATGCCGGCATCTTCGACGTTTATGCATCGGTCGCCGATCTGCCGGAGGATCAATTGTCGCGCGCCTTTGACGAACTGTTCGCGGTCAACGTCAAGGGGTTGCTGTGGGGCGTCAAGGCGGCCCTGCCGGAGCTGACCAAGAATTCGGGCTGCATCGTCTTCACCGCCTCCGTCGCGGGCCTCAATTCGGGTGGCGGCGGGGCTCTCTATACCGCGTCCAAGCATGCCGTCGTGGGCCTCGTCCGCGAGCTGGCGGTCGAATTGGCGCCGGTCCGGGTGAATGGCGTCGCGCCCGGCGGCACGATCACCGATCTGCGCGGGCTGCCGGCGCTCGGCAATGACGACCGCTCGCAATTCGCAGCGCCTGACATGGCGCAGCGGCTCGAGGCCGGCAATCCGCTGCACATCGCTCTGATGCCGGACGATCTTGCCTGGGCCTACGTCTACCTCGCTTCGCGCAACAGCGGCCGTGGCGTCACCGGCAGCATCGTCACGGTGGATGCCGGGGCGATGCTGCGGATGCCGCGCCCCCGCTCCCCGCATGGAGAAGGCCGTTGACCAATACGATCGAACCTCTGGTCGATGCCGATCGTGGCCTCGTCAGCCGCCGCATCTTTATCGAGCCCGAGATCTACGAAGAGGAGTTGCAGCGGATCTTCGCCCGCTGCTGGCTCTATCTCTGCCACGACAGCCAGATTCCGCACCCGGGCGATTTCTTCACGACCTACATGGGCGAAGACCCGGTGCTGGTGGTGCGCGACACCGCTGGGAGCGTGCGCGCGTTTCTCAACGTCTGCCGACACCGCGGCAATCGCCTGTGCCGCGCCGACGTGGGCAACGCCGCGAGCTTCACCTGCGCCTACCATGGCTGGACCTACAAGAACGACGGGACGCTCATCGGCGTGCCCTATCTGAAGGAGGCCTATCACGGCGAATTGGACCGGACCCGCTGGGGCCTCGTCCCGGTCGCGCAGCTCGACAGTTACAAGGGCCTGTGGTTCGCCACCTTCGACAAGGAGGCACCGTCGCTGCCCGAGTATCTGGGCGAGATGACCTGGTATCTCGACACCTTTTTCGACCGCTGCGAGGGCGGCATCGAAATCATCGGCGGCATGCACAAATGGATCGTGCCGTGCAACTGGAAATTCCCGGCCGAGAACTTCGCCGGCGACGGGTACCACGTCCATTGGAGCCATCTCTCGGGAGTGCAAACGGGATCGGGCGGCGATTTCCGCGTGAAGCCGGATTCGCAAGGCCGAGCGCTGTCTCCCGGCAATGGCCACAGCATGATGATGGCCGGCCCCGACACGGCCGCCGATCTGCCAGACCCCGACGTCCTCGCATACGAGGCGCGGATCCAGCCCGAAATGGAACGTCGCTTGGGCCCGCGCATGCGCCGGGGCAAACCCGTCGCCGCAACGGTATTTCCGAATTTGTCGATCCTGCGGCCAACTTCGCGCACGCTGCGCGTCTGGCATCCGCGCGGCCCCGACAAGACCGAGATCTGGGCCTGGGCCTATGCCGACAAGGCGGCGCCGGCGGAAGTCAAGGAAGCGATCCGCCTCGCCGGGATCCGCGTCTTCGGCCCGAGCGGCAATTTCGAGCAGGACGACATGGACAATTGGCAGGGCTGCACCCAGACCGGACGCGGCGTCGTCGCGCGGCGCTATCCGCTCAACTACGAGATGGGCCTCGGACACGAGTGGTTCGACAAGGATTTCGCGGCGGTCTCGAGCGAATATCGCTACAGCGAATCCAACCACCGCGGCTTCTACCGGCGCTGGGCCGAGCTGATGGCGGCCGAGAACTGGGTCGGGCTCGGTGGCAGCAATGGTGGCAATGGCTCTTCGGGTTAGCCCACCCGCTTTTCGTCGTGGCCGGGCTCAACCCGGCCATCCACGTGGATCCCCGGGTCAAGCCCGGGGATGACGAGTTGGGAAGTTTGAAGGAGGCTCTGATGGCTACAGATATCGGCAGTCTCGTCGACAGTGAGCGCGGCCTCGTCAGCCGGCGCATCTTCATCGAGCCCGAGATTTATCAGGAGGAGTTGCAGCGGATCTTCGCCCGCTGCTGGCTCTTTCTGTGCCACGACAGCCAGATCCCGCTGCCGGGCGATTTCGTCACGACTTACATGGGCGAAGATCCGGTCCTCGTCGTGCGCGACACCGCCGGCCGCGTGCACGCCTTTCTCAATGTCTGTCGTCATCGTGGCAATCGCCTGTGCCGCGCCGACACCGGCAACGCCGCCAGCTTCACCTGCGCCTATCACGGCTGGACCTACCGGAATGACGGCGCGCTGACGGGCGTCCCTTATTTGAAAGAGGCCTATCACGACGAGCTGCGACGCGAGCGCTGGGGCCTCGTCCCCGTGGCACAACTCGACACTTACAAGGGCCTCCTGTTCGCCACCTTCGACCCCGCCGCCCCGCCCTTGCGCGAGTATCTCGGTGAGATGGCCTGGTATCTCGACAATTTCATCGACCGCCGCGAGGGCGGCATCGAGATCGTCGCGACCCATAAGTGGGTGATGCCGTGCAACTGGAAATTTCCGGCGGAGAATTTCGGCGGCGATGCCTACCACGTGCCGTGGAGCCACTTGTCGGCGGTGAAGACCGCGTTCAGCACCGGGGTCACGACCAAGCCCAACGCCACCGGCCACATGGTCTCGCCCGGCAACGGGCACATCTCGATCTGCGTCGGGCCGAACGACAGCGGCGAGCCGCCGATGCCCGAGCTCCAGGCCTATGAGGAGGAGATCCGCGCCGAGGTCGAGAGTCGTCTGGGGCCACGCTCGCGCCTCGTCAACCCGATCGTCGCTACGATGTTTCCGAATTTTTCGCTGCTGCGCGCCACCTCGCGCACCTTCCGCGTCTGGCACCCGCGCGGCCCCGACAAGACCGAGGTGTGGTCATATGTGTTCATCGACAAGGCGGCGCCGGCCCATGTCAAGAAGGCGATCCGGCTTTCCGGGGTGCGCGGCTTCAGCCCGTCCGGCACCTTCGAGCAGGACGACATGGACAATTGGCAGGAATGCACCCAGACCTGCCGCGGCATCGTCTCGCGCCGGATGCCGCTCAACACCCAGATGGGGCTCGGGCATGACCGCTTTGATCCCGCGCTCGGCGGCTGGGCCAGCGAATATCGCATGAGCGAGAGCAATCACCGCCAGTTCTACCGGCGCTGGGCCGAATTGATCGCCGCGGAGCGCTGGGCCGACTTGCCGAACGGCGCGGCGCGGGGACCCCAGGGGAGTAGAGCGCGTGCGTAACGCCGACGTCCTGCGCGAGGTCGAGCAGTTCCTCTATCGGGAAGCCCGGATGCTCGACGACCGGCGGTTCCACGAGTGGCTGACGCTGTTCACCGACGACGTGCGCTATTGGATGGCGTCGCGCACCAATCGCTATCCGAAATCGTCGAAGGCGATCTCGATCCTCGATCCCGACCGCTATGTCGAAGACGATGTCGGGCGCGAGGACGAACTCGCTGTTCTCGACGAGACCAAAGAGACGCTGACGGGGCGCGTCGCACGACTCGATACCGGCATGGCCTGGGCCGAAGACCCGCCGTCGCGCACCCGCCACATGATCAGCAATATCGAAATCGAGCCGGGAGACGTGGATTCCGAACTGCGCGTCTATTCCAACTTCATCGCCTACCGCTCTCGCGCCGAAACCGAGCAGGATTTCTATGTCGGCGCCCGCCAGGACGTGCTGCGCCGGGTCGACGGCGAGTGGAAGATCGCGTACCGCAAGCTGATCCTCGACCAAAACGTCATGCTGGCGAAGAACGTCAGCATCTTTTTTTAGGGAGCTGACGATGATCAAGGGTTTGCACCACAACGCGTATCGCTGCCGGGATTCGGAGGAGACCCGCGTCTTCTACGAGGAGTTCCTCGGCCTCCGGCTGGTCAGCGCCTTCGAGATCGCTGGCGGCAGCGCCCTCCATACCTTTTTCGAGATGGACGACGGCTCCTGCCTCGCCTTCTTCGAGGCACCGGGGCGGCCGTTTGTTTTCAAGCGGCAGGACGACCTCGATCTGCACATCGCGCTCGGCGTCGAAAATGACGTGTTCGACCGCATGCTGGAGAAGGGCCGGAAGGAGGGGATCGAGGTGCGCGGCCCGGTCGATCACGGCTTCGTCCGCTCGATCTATTTCCGCGATCCCAACGGCTATGTCGTCGAATTGACCGCCTCGACCGGCATCCACCAGGAAATCATGGACCCGGCGATTTCCAAGCCGCACGAAGCGCTGGCGCGCTGGCAGGCGGCGAAGAGCGCCTGAGCGCGAGGAGAGAGCGATGCCCGAAATCCCCCGCCTCAACCCGGCGATCCGCGCCCTCGCCGAGGGGAAGCCCGCCTTCGTCACGTTTTCCTCGGCCGAAGTGGGCGCCGCCCAGGCGATTGCCGCGGCGCCCTATGACGCGGTCGTCTTCGAGATGGAGCACAACCCCTACGACATCCGGTCGTTGCGCGACTGCATGCAGTACATGCTCGACCGGGCCCAGATCCTCAAATCCGGCAGCCTCGCGCCGGCGGTCGCGCCGATGGTGCGGATCCCGCCCAATGGCGGCGAAATGAACCAGTTCATCGCCAAGCAGGTGCTCGATATCGGGGTCTACGGCATCGTCTGGCCGCATGTGTCCACGGTCGAAGAGGCGCGGAACGCGGTTCAGGCCTGCCGCTATCCGCGGCCGCGCGAAGCCAAATATTACGAGCCGGCCGGCATGCGGGGCGACGCGCCGCGCACCGCGGCGCGCTATTGGGGCATCAGCCAGCCCGATTACTACAAGCGCGCCGACACCTGGCCGTTGAACCCCGAGGGTGAGGTGCTGGTCGTCATCATGTGCGAAGAGAAACGGGCGATTAGGAACCTGCCGAAAATGCTGAAGGAGGTGCCCGGGATCGGCGTCGTCCTCATCGGCGAGGGCGATCTCTCGCAGGACATGGGCTATCCCCGGCAATACGACCACCCGGAGGTCGCCGCCGCGATCGACGACATCCTGGCGATCTGCAAGGATTCCGGCATGCCGTGCGGCCACCCGCATGTCGATGCGAGCAATGTCGAGAAGCTCATCGAAAAAGGCTTCCGCTGGCTGATGCCGGCGCCGTCGCAATCCTTCGCCGCGCTGGAAAAGGGCCTGAAGGCGAGCGGGCGGAAATAGTCCCTCGCCCCTACCCCGCTGCCTTGCGGCTCGGCGTGATCCGCTTGCGGCAAGCCGATCGCGGCGCCATGCTGTCCCGACCCACAGAAGCGGAACGCCACCTGTAATGATCGAGCCCTCACTGACCACGGCCCGCGCCGCCGCGCCATCGATCGGACCGAGATTGTCGCCGGCCGGAGGGGCCGCCATCATCGGCGCCGATCTCTCCCGGCCCCTGCCGCCGGCGTTTCGGGAGGCGGTCCTCGCCGCCTTTCGCGCTCAACATATTCTCGTCTTTCGCGAGCAGGATCTCGCCCAAGACGAGCAGCTGGCGTTTACCCGCCAGTTTGGCGAGATCGAGGATCACGTGGCGCGCCACGTCGCTGCGGCGCGCTACGGCCTCGTCCATGTGGTTACCAATGTCGGCGACGACGGCCAGCCGACCACCAAGCTGACCCAGGTCGGCAACTACCTCTGGCACACCGACAAGTCCTACCACGCGGTGCCGTCGCTGATGACGCTGCTGCATGCGAGAGAGCTGCCTCCCGCCGGTGGCGACACCCAATTCGCCAACATGGCGATGGCCTATGACGCGCTGCCGGACGCGACAAAGCGGCGGATTGCCGGTCTGCGCGCGGTTCACAGCTGGGCGGCGAGCCGGCGCCGGGCCGGGGCGCCGCCGCCTTCCGATATCGAGATGCAGGAGCGCCCACCGGTCGACCATCCGCTGGTGCGGACCCATCCGGAAACCGGCGCGAAGACGCTCTATATCGGCAACCACGCCTCGCACATCCTGGGGCTACCCGAAGCCGAGGGCGAGGCGCTTTTGCTCGAACTGCTGGAACACGCCACGCAGCCGCAATTTGTCTACACACACCATTGGCAAGACGGCGACCTGGTGATGTGGGACAATCGATGCCTGTTGCATCGGGCGCTCGCCAATTACGAAATGACGAAAGACCGCCGCGTGCTGAATCGTACCGTGGTGACCGGCAGCATCCCCTACTGATCCCGCAGAGGCCACCCTGAGCGAGGGTCAGGCCATCACGCCGCGTTGCCACTCGTAGATGTCGATCCGCTCGTAGATGCCGTTTGTGCAATAGGGCTCGGTCCGGAAGAAATCGTCGAGCGCGGCGCGGCTGGCGAATTCGTAGACCATCGCGCTGCCGAGCCACACTTTGCCGCCGGCATCGGTGAGATACCCGCGCGCCAGGCAGTTGCTTGCGTCCTTCGGCTGCAGATGGGCGCGGTGCGCCGGTACGATCGTGTTGCGCAGGTCAGTGACGCCGGGTTTGCCGGTCCCGTGAAAGAAGAAGCCCCAGAGGCCGGGCCGCGGCGGCGCCGTCGGCTGCCGCGTCTCGAGCGCGCAATGCCAGTCGCTGATCTCGTCGGCTTCGACGACGCCATTCACCGCGAGCGGGTCCTCCGCGATGAACCGCGCCACCGCTTCCGGCACATTGCCGGGCAGATCGGTCTGGTAGAGATAGCCGGCCGGCGCCGCGCCGTGAAAAATCGGCCCGTAGGTCACCAGCCCGTCGCGCCAGCGTGCGAGAAAGCGCGCGTGCTCATCGCGCAAGCTCTTCGGCAGGCCGCCGAGGTCGCTCGTCGAACGACGGATGATGATTTGTGCCATTGGCGCTTCTCCCAGGAGCGCGGGCGTCCCGCCCGCAGCGGGCCGGCGGCCCGCGGTCCCGATTCAACCGCCTGAGGCTGGCACGTGCGGGCAGCCCTTGCCAGTTTTTTGCGGATTGGGTGTAGTGGCGGAACAAACCGCATTTCGGAGGACCGGCGATGAACCAGGACGCCAAGAAGACCGCGCTCAGGATGATTCCTTATGGGATCTACGTGCTGACCGCCGATGACGGCAAGGGCAACGTTGCCGGCGCCACGGTCAACTGGGTGACCCAGAGCGCGTTCGCCCCGCCGCTCGTCGTCGTTGGCGTCAAGACCGATTCGGGCGCCTACGGCATCATCAAGAACACCCGGAATTTCACGCTCAACATGCTGGGGAAGGAGCACAAGGGCCTCGCCTTCACCTTCTTCAAGCCGGCCCAGTTCGAGGGCGGCAAGCTCAGCGGTCAGACGGTCCACAAGGGCGCGAACGGCGCCCCCATTCTCGATGCCGCGCTGGCCGCGGTCGAGTGCAAGGTGACCTCCATCGTCGAGCAGGGTGACCACCACATCGTCGTCGCCGAGGTCACCGAGGCGCACGTGCCCAATGCTATCGCCGGCCGCCCCGACGCCGCGATCCTCGAAATGAAGGATCTCGGCGACAACGTGTTCTACGGCGGCTGACCCGTATCCGATCAAGTGCGATCACCCCCCAATCGTCATCCCCGGGCTTGACCCGGGGATCCACGTGGATGGCCGGGTCAAGCCCGGCCATGACGAATGATAGGAGTGCTTCAACTTGAACCGAGTGTGTTCTAAGCCGGATCGCCCTCCGGAACGCCGGCTTTGCGGAAGCCGTCCACGTAGAGGTTGAGGAATACCGGCGCGAGGACCGATGTGGTCGCGTAGGAGGCTTTCCACCGGGCGATCGTGAACCCCGGCTGGAGCGCGAGCACGCGTCGGAGACATTCCTCGGTTTCCTCTGTGCGGCCGAGATAGGCGAGGCACACCAGCTTATAGCGCAGCGCCACGATGTAGCGCGGCTGCGCCTGCAAGGTCCGGTCGGCCCATTCGATGGCCTCCTCGTAGCGTCCCGCCGCGAGGTGGGCAAAGCTCAACCCCGAAGTGAAGAAATAATCGAGCGGATCGAGCGGGCTCAGCCGCATCGCATGCTGTAATGCTTCGATCGCCGGGCCGGGCTGGTTCTGAAAACCGAGGATCCAGCCGCGCGAGCTCCAGGCATTGGTCGAATTGGGATTGAGCGCAATCGCGCGATCGATCGCACCCATCGCGGCCGAATGGTCGCCGGCGAGAAGAGCGACGGTGACGCCGGCCATCCACAGGGGATCGGGATCGTCGCGTCCCGCCTCGATCGCCTGCCGCGCGAGGTGCACCGCCTCCACGCATTCCGCATCCGAAACCGCGCCCCAGCCTTGCAGTCTCAAGAGGAAGCGAGACCAGCCAATCAGCGCGGCGGCCGGTGCGTAGGACGGATCGATCGCCAGCGCCCGTTTCGACAGGAGGACCGCTTCGCAGATGCCCGCTTCGGTATATTTGTGGAACTGCGCGATCGCCCGCAGGTAGAGATCGTAAGCGTCAAGGCTTCCGGTCGGCTTGCGCGCCGCGCGTTCGATCTCGGAGAGGCGCAGCTTCGGCTCTATCGCGCCGGTGACGTTCGACGCCACCTGGTCCTGCAGGTCGAAAATATCGTCGACCGCACCGTCGAACCGGTCGGCCCAGATGTGGGCGCCGCTCGTGGTGTCGATCAACTGAGCGGTAATGCGCACCCGCTCGCCGGCCTTGCGCACGGAGCCTTCGAGCACGTAACGCACGCCCAATTCGCGGCCGACCTCTTTCACATCGACGGCTTTGCCCTTGTAGGTAAAACTCGAATTGCGCGCGATGACGAACAGCCACGGCAGCCGCGCGATCGCCGTGGTGATGTCTTCGACAACGCCGTCGGCGAAATATTCCTGCTCCGGGTCGCCGCTCATGTTCTGGAACGGCAATACGGCAAGCGAGGGCTTGTCCGGGAGCGCCAGCGGTGCCGGCTCCAGCGCCGCACCCTCGCCAAGATGCACGCGATAGACGTGAACCGGGCGCGCGATGTTCTTGACCTGCTGTTCGCCGCGATCGACGAAGGAAAAATCGAGCTTGTCGCGCACCTGGTCGCGCACCACGCGGCTGACGCAGATCCCGCCCGGTTCGGCGAGGGCTTCCAGCCGCGCCGCGACGTTGACCCCGTCGCCGTAGATGTCGTGCTCGTCACTGATGATGTCGCCGAGATTGATGCCGATGCGGAATTCGATCCGCCGTTCGGCCGGCACACCCTCGTTGCGGGCGGCCATCTCGCGCTGGAACTCGACCGCGCAGCGCACTGCATCGACGACGCTGGGGAACTCCACCAAGAGCCCGTCGCCGGTCGTCTTGACGATGCGGCCGCGGTGTTCGGCCATCTTCGGGGTGCCCAATTCGCGCCGGATCGCCTTGAGCGCGGCGAGCGTGCCTTCCTCATCTTCGCCCATCAGCCGCGAATAGCCCGCGACATCGGCCGCCAGAATCGCCGCCAATCGGCGCTCGACGCGATCTTCGCTCATGCGGTCACACATTCCCGCGGAAACGGTGCAATCTTAGGCCATTATCGCTGGTCGCACCGGAAGATTCGCGCCGCATGATTGTCAGATGAAAGGCCGAACCCGAAGAAAACCGCCCGTGGCCTCGCTGCGCAGCGCGCCGCCCGAGGGCGGCGACGCCCGCCC
>JBARKH010000518.1:0-14262 GCA_049801295.1 Allostellaceae bacterium
CCCCGGCGCCGATCGACGCGTCGACGCTCGGGCGTGCGCGCGGCCGGCTGGCGATCATCGGCATCGGCCCGGGCGATCCCTCCTGGCGTACCCCGGAAGCCAGCACCCTGATCGAGGCCGCCGAGGATATCGTCGGCTACCGGCTTTATCTCGATTTGCTCGGCCACGCGATTGCCGGCAAGCGCCACCATGAGAGCGCGATCGGGGCGGAGGCGGAGCGGGTGCGGCTCGCGCTCGACCTCGCCGCCGCGGGAGGCTCGGTGGCGCTCGTCTCATCCGGCGACCCCGGCATCTACGGCCTTGCCGCGCTGGTGTTCGAGCTCGTCGACCGCGAAGCGCGCCGCGACTGGTCGGCGGTCGAGATTATCGTCGCTCCGGGGTTGAGCGCGATGCAGGCGGCCGCCGCCCGGGTCGGGGCCCCATTGGGGCACGATTTCTGCGCGATCTCCTTGTCCGACCTGCTGACCCCATGGCAGCGGATCCGCGAGAGGATCGCGGCGGTGGCGCGGGCCGATCTCGTCATCGCGCTCTATAACCCGCGCTCGGCTCGCCGGCCCGGGCATCTTGCCGAAGCCGCCCGGATCCTCCTCGCGCATCGCCCGCCCGAAACACCTTGCGTGATCGCCCGCAATCTCGGCCGCGCCGGCGAGGCCCGGCAAATTCTCCGGCTCGACGAACTCGCCGGCACCGCAGCCGACATGCTGAGCCTCGTCCTCATTGGCAGCAGCCAAACGAGGGTCATCGCCGGCGAGCCGCCGCGGATCTATACGCCGCGCGGGTATTTCGATGGCGAGAAGCGATGACCGTGCATTTCATCGGCGCCGGGCCGGGCGCGCCCGATCTGATCACGGTGCGCGGGTTGCACCTCATTGAGCGCTGTCCGGTCTGCCTCTATGCCGGCTCGCTGGTGCCGCGTGCGATTGTCGCCGCGGCTCCGCCGGGGGCGCGGATCGTCGACACCTCGGCCCTGACGCTCGACGAGATCATCGGCGAGATCGCCGCGGCCCATACAAAAGGCCTCGATATTGCCCGGGTTCATTCGGGCGACCCGTCGCTCTATGGCGCGATCGCCGAACAGATGCGGCACCTCGATACGCTCGGCATCCCCTATGATTTGACCCCCGGGGTGCCGGCCTTTGCCGCCGCCGCCGCCGCGCTTCGCCGCGAGCTGACGCTGCCCGGGGTGGCGCAGAGCGTGATCCTGACGCGCACCGCGACCCGCGCCTCGGCGATGCCCGATCGCGAAGGCCTCGAGCGCCTCGCGGCGATCGGCGCGACCCTGGCGATCCACCTCTCGATCGCCAATCTGGCGCGGGTGGTGCGCGCGTGTCTGCCGCATTACGGCGCGGATTGCCCGGCGGTCGTCGCCTATCGCGTGAGCTGGCCGGAAGAGCAGCTGATCCGCGGGACCCTCGCCGACATCCGCGACAAGGTAAAGCGCGTGCGCATCACCCGGACGGCGCTGATCCTGGTCGGACCGGCCTTGGCCGGCGGCGGTCTCGACAGCCGCCTCTACGCCGCCGACCACCACCACGTGCTGCGTCCGGGGTTGACCCGGGTCCGGGCGCCATAAACGAACGGCGCGCATGCCGCTTGGGGGCATGCGCGCCGCTTGCTGGTTTCAGCCTTCGGCCGGGCCGGGTTTCCCCGACGCCGGCACTGCGGTTACACCTTGAAGAACGACGTGTTGATCGAAGCGACCCCGATCAGGGTCATCACCGTGCCGTCCGGTAATGTGAACGTGGTATTGCCGTGGAACGTGCGCGAGGTTAGGACGATGTCGTTGTTCAGCGTGCTGGTCTCACCGTGATAGAAAAGCGAGTCCGTCCCCACCTTGAAGTTCGTCACCGTCACGTTGGCGAAGGAGCTGCCGGGAGCGTTCGAGCGCGTGGCGACACCCGTTGTTACCGTATCGTACGTCGCCGAGTTAACCGTATCGTTGGTGCCGAAGTGGACTCCGCCGGTGAGCGTGGTCGATGAATGAATGAACCGCAGATTGCCGCCGACCGTGGCACCACTGCCAACGCCGATGCGGTCGCCCGCAATGCCCCTGATCGTTTCATTCCCTCTGCCGGCGATGATGGTGTCGTTCTGCTTGCCGACCACCGAGACCGTTCCGGTGTTGCCGTTCAGATTTATGCGGTTGCTGGTGCCGGCAGTGATAGTGGCATTGCCCGATCCGGTGGCTGAGGTAATCGTATCAGACGCGCCGGCGCTGACGGTGTATTTGCCGGCCTTGCCGATCTGGACCTGCTCGCCCGACGCCGTGGCGGAAATATGGCCCGCCGTGATGCTGGTCGCGCCGGCGTTCCCCTTGATTGTGTCGGAGACCCCGCCGGTAACCGAGTATAGTCTCGTGCCTCCGATGACCGACTCGTGACCCTTTGTGGCGCTGAGCAATTGGCCGGAGCCGGTTCCACCCAACAGTGTATCGCGCGCGGCGCCGACGACTGTCTGCTGGCCGCTACCGGCGATGATCAGGGCGGTGTTTCCGGTCACCGTATTGGTATCGGTGACCCTGTAATTGCCGCCGAACAGCGTCAGCCGCCGGCCGGTCAACAACTCGTTGGGGAATTTGCCGATGAGGTGCGGTTGGGTGTCGCCCTTGACCGTATCGGAGACGCTCACCCGCTGTGTGAAGCCGGTCTTCAAGCCGACCGAGGGCGTCCCGGTGTACACCTCGATATTCAACGCGCCCTTTACCGAGCCCGGGACGGGTGCAGTCGCACCGGTCTTCGTCAGCCCCAGGTTGACGTTGTTGACGAGGGTGGTGGTGCCCGTCTGAAACTTGAATCGGCCGCCGACTGGTGATGCCATTTTAATCTAACCCCATGCAATACGCACAGCAGTGCCCGTGCGGGCTCCTCCGCAAGGGTGAAGTTTAGCGTTCGGGGGTTAACGAAGTCCTGTCACGAGTAGCGGCGATGTGTTTCAACTTGACACAATCCGTTGCAGTCGACGGCATTTCGCCGCTTACGACCCCGATCGTGCCTGCAGCGGCTCCGCCGGGGTCACCAGCCGCGGCCCGCGCAGCCCGGCGAGCTTTGTCTGGGCCGCTTCATGCCCCTGGCTTGCCGCCATTTCATACCAGCGGCGCGCCGCCTCGGGATCGGCCGGCACCCCAATGCCGGTGGCATAAAGGTCGCCAAGCACGGTCTGCGCCTCGGGCATCCCTTGCTCGGCCGCCTTTTCATACCATTGGCGCGCCGCATCGGGGTCGCGAGCGACGCCTTCGCCGCGAAACGTCATGACCGCGAGGTTGTATTGCGCGGTGCGGTCGCCCTGCTCGGCGGCCCGGCGATACCATGCCGTCCCCTCCTCCAGATCGCGCGCGACGCCCTCTCCGGTGCAGTACATGACGCCGAGCTGGAACTGGGCGCCGGCATGGCCTGCCTCGGCCGCCCGGCGGAACCAGGATAAGGCTTCCGTCGCATCGCGCGGCCCCCAGGCGCCGGCCAGGGAATTGTGCGCAACAATCCATTGCGCGACGGTGACGCCCGCTTCCGCCGCCGCGCGGTAGCAACGGATCGCCTCGGGCTGATTGGTCCCGGCGCCGTGGTCCTGGGCGTGGTAATGACCGAGCTGCAGCAGCGCCGGACCGTACCCGCGATCCGCCGCGCGGTGGAGCAACTGCTCGGCGATCGCCGCGTCGCGCTCGACCGCGACGCCTTGCAGGTGGAGGGTCGCCAGGATCGTTTCGGCCTCGGCATCGCCGGCGTCGACAGCACGGCGCAGCCACAACGCGGCTGCTTGATGGTCGGCCGCTACGCCCTCCCCGGCGAGGTAAAGCTGGGCGAGTTTGGTCTGCGCCATGGCCATGCCCTGCTCGGCGGCGCGGGCAAACCACGAAGCCGCCTTGGCCGTGTCGCGCGCAACCCCGGTGCCGTTCAGGTAGAACACGGCGATGTTGAACTGGGCGGAGGCGTTGCCCTGCTCGGCGGCCCGTTCGAACCATCGTGCGGCGTCATCGAGGCGCTTTGGCACGCCCTCGCCCCGGGCGAACAGAGCACCCATGGTGAACTGCGCCTCGGCTTCGCCGGCATCGGCGGCCGCCCGGTACCACAGCGCCGCCTCCACCTGACTGGGCGCGGCGCCGTGACCCTCGGCGTGCATGCGCGCCAAGCCGAGCATCGCCGGGGTGTACCCCATTCGCGCGGCATGCCGAAGATGGGTTTCGGCCATGACAAGGTTCTGCGGCACGCCGTCACCCTGCAAGAGGTGCAGGGCAAGCTGGTGACGAGCCCGCGCATTTCCCTGATCGGCCGCCTGCTGAAAGAGCGCCGCCGCCCGTGCCGGGTCGCGCACCACCCCCTGAGCCGCATCGCACATCAGCGCAAGGGCGGTCTGGGCATCGGCGTTGCCTTTCGCCGCGGCTTTTTCATACCAGGAAGCGGCGGTCGGCAGATCAACCTCGACCCCAAAGCCGTTCGCGTAAATGACGCCAAGGCCGAGGTCGCCCGCCGCATTGCCTTGTTCGGCGGCGGCCGTGTACCAGCGGCGCGCCTCCGCGTAATCGATCTCACAACCGAGTCCGCGGGCGTACAGCAAGGCGAGGTTCGCCTGCGCCGGCGCGAGGCCCTGCTCGGCAGCGGCGCGGCACCAGCGCAAGGCCTCGGCGGGATCCGGCGGTACCGCGATCCCGTTGGGAAACATCAGCTCGCGATTGCGGTCGGCAATGTCTTGGTCGACCGCAGTGGCGTTGTCGTACCAGGTGGAGACCCCGCCATCGGCCTTGCCGCCATGCAGATAGGCAAGGCTCAGCTGGTATTGCGCCTCGCCGTGGCCCTGCTCCGCCGCCCGCCGGAACCACACGATGGCGTCGCCCAGACTGCCGACGACGCCTTCGCCTCGCGCATATAAGAGACCCAGCTGGAACTGGCCTTCGGGGTCACCGGTCGCCGCCGCCTTGGCAAAGTCTTCGAACGCCTTTGCGTGCTGGCCCCGGACGCGGGCGGCAAGCCCGGTTCGGATGAGGCGATCGCCGACGCCGGGCGGAACGGGAGCGGTTGACGAGGGGATATCAGGGTTCACGCATCGCCTCGTTCGTGCCCCGCACCGCACCGTTGATCATGTACATCAAGATCGAGCGCGTCCCGACATGCACATCGGCCGTCAGCGTCATGCCGGGGATCAGGCGAAAACCTTCGGGGACATTGTGCAAATCGACTTTGGTTAGCGCGACCCGGACCTTGTAGTACGGTTCTGTGGACGCGCCCGTGTCGTCCTTGACCGCGAACGACCCCTCACTGATCCAGCGAACGGTTCCCTCGGCCATCCCGTGTGAGATGTAATCGAAGGCGTCGAGCTTGACCCTCACCGGGTCGCCGACGCGAATGAACCCGACATCGCGCGACAGGATATGCACCTCGGCTTCGAGCGGCGAGCGCATCGGTGCCAGGGTGATCAGCGGATCGCCTTCCTTCAGCACCGACCCGACCGACAACTTGGCCATTGTCAGCACCACTGAATCCTCGAGTGCGGTCAGTCGCACGAGGGATTGGTGCTTGGTCGCCTTTTCCAGCTGCTGCACCGCAGCATCAAGCTGATTGCGGGCGGTGACCTGCTCTTTGCTGGCTTCGCCGAGCCATTGCTGGATAAAGGCGTTGCGGGTAGCCATCGTCGCTTGCAGCTGATGCTGGCTCTCGACGAGGCTGTTGCGGTCGTATTCGAGGAAGCGCAACAGATCGGTTTTCTGGTCGGTTGCCGCCAAGAGGTTGAGGCGGCTGCCGACCTGGGCCGCGGCGAGGGTCGCGCGCATCTGCTCGACTTCCTTGGCGAGCTTGGCGCGGTCGCTGTAGCGCGCCTGGTCGTTTTCGAACTTGGCGATCGTTGCGGTGACCTGCGCGATCTGCTCGTCGTAGGCATGGATCTGGGCGTCGAATTGGGCTTTGCGCTGGAGGTAATAGGATTTCTGCAACTGAGCATAGCGGTTCTTCGCCGGATCGGGGTCGTCCGGCGGATCGTACGGGTGACCGGCAAGCTCGGCCTGGCACCGTGCGATCTGCGCTTCGAGGCTGGCGACCTGCTGCTTTAAGGCGTCGACATCGGCGGCGGCAAATGTGGGATCGAGCGTCGCCAGCACCTGGCCGGCCTTGACAGGCTGACCTTCATGGACGTCGAGGGTTTTTATCAGGGAAGGATCGAGCGCCTGAAGCACGACGGTCGGTTCGGTAGTGACAAGTTGTCCCGAATTGCTGGTGACCACGCGGTCGAGCCGGGTGACCACCGAGACCACCATCAGCGCGACGAAAAACGCGCCGACCACGTAGAGCGTGGAACGCACGCCGACCGGTTCGGGAGCTTCGGTGATCTCCGCGGTTTCCGATTGAAACAGCCGGACGATCTTGTGCGGTGGCGCGTTACTGCGCAGCGCTCTGTCGGAGCGGAATGATCTCATGCGATACCGGTTTGTTATGGAGGTGCCGGTGCTGCAAATGCCACAGCCCGGCGTAGATGTCGCAGCGCTCGAGGAGCTCCTCATGAGTCCCGATGTCGTAGAGCGAGCCGCGCTCGAGCACGAGGATCTGGTCGGCCGCGACGAGCGCGGAGAGACGGTGCGAGATGATGATCAAGGTGCGCCCCTGAGCGATCCGAAGCAGGTTTGCGTTGACGATGGCCTCGCTGTCGGCATCGAGCGCGCTGGTTGCCTCATCGAGCATCAGGATGCGCGGATCGCCCATCAGTGCCCGGGCGATCGCCAGCCGTTGGCGCTGGCCGCCGGAGAGATTAGTCGATCCCTCTTGAATATGGGTTTCGTACCCGGCCGGCAACCGCTCGATGAATTCCTCGGCACCGGCCAGCCGGGCCGCCTGGACGATCTGCTCGAACGTCGCATCGGGTTTGGCGGCGGCGATGGTGTCGCGGATCGTGCCGCTGAACAGGAAATTCTCCTGCATCACGACGCCGAGGTTCGAACGCAGATGATCGACATCGATCTCGCGCAGATCGTTGCCGTCGATCTTGATCAGCCCCTGGTAACTGCTGTGCAGCGATTGGAGCAGTCGGGTCACCGTGGTCTTGCCCGACCCGCTGCGGCCGACGATGCCAAAGACGGACCCTTCGGGAATGGTGAAAGAGACGCGGTCGAGCGCCGGCGCGGTGGCGCCCGGATAGCGGAACTCGACTTCGTTGAATTCGACGCGGCCGACAAACGGGGTGCGGATGCCGCGACCAGAGCGGCCCTCTTCCGGCCGCTGATTGATGATGGAGGCGGCCATGTTGACCGAATGGCGGGCTTCGTCGATTTGCACTATCGACTGCGCCGCCTGAATCACCGGCATCGTCACCCTTTGGGTCATGATCATGAAGGCGAAGATGGCGCCGAGATACATCATGTCGTGATTGACCAGCGCCAGATAAACCGCGACCGCGACGATCCCGTTCGTCATCAGGATCTGGAGCGGATGCACCACCGTCTGGATCAGGTTCGTGGTTAGCCCCTCGTCGTACCGGGTTTCCGCCACCCGGGCGACGTGCACGTCCCAGGCGTGGCGTTGCCGGGCATCGAGCGCTAAGGATTTGATCGCCCGGATGCCGTGGATCGCCTCGACGAGGTGAGTGGCCCGCTGCGTCTCCGCCGCCACCGCCAGCGAGACCTTGCGCCGGACCGTCGGCAGCATCGCCACCAGCCAGAGGCAGATCAGCAGGCAGAGCGCCAGGACAACGGCCGTCATGATCGTGCTGACCATGAACATGACCGGCAAAAAGACCACCAGGACAAAGGAATCCAGCAAGGTGCCAAACAACTGGCTGGTTAAAAACGTCCGTACTTTGTAAATCTCGTACATGTGATGGACAATGTCGCCGGTCGGCGTGCGCTCAAAAAAATCGATCGGCAGGTTCAACAATTTATTGAACATATGCGACCAAATCTTGACATCTACCCGTGTTGTTACGAAAAGGACAAGGTAACGGCGCAGGTGGCCGAATGCCGTTTCAAATAACAACAAAACAAGAAATGCAACACAGATCATCGTAAAGGTGCTCATGCTCCCGTAATACATGACCCGGTCGATCATCACCCGCCAGAACATGACCGGCGCGAGGGCGAGCACCCCCAGGAGAACGGCACTGACGGCGAGATCTCGCATGACCCGCCGGTCGCGCAGCATTTGTCCGGCGACCCACATCATCCCGAATGGCCGATCCTCGTCGCGCAGCCGGTAATCGCGTTTCACGAGAATGACACCGCCCGCCCAGGCCGCGGTGAAGCGGGCCTCGTCGAGCAGTAGCGGGGTATCTTCGTTACTGTTGGGATCGCGTAAAATGACGATCGGCGGCCACCCGGGAAGCTTGGCCTCGGTGCGCATCAGCACCATCGCCGCCCCATTGCGCAACAGCACGATTGCCGGCAGTGCCGTGCCCATCTTAAACAAATCGCTCCAGCGCAGCTTTGTCGCGGTGGCGCGCAGCCCGGAAGCGCGAGCGATGCCGAGCGTTTCGGCTACCGTGGCGTCGCTGGCCTTCAGCAGGTGGTCGCGGACGAGCTGCTCCTTCGACAGCTGCACCCCTCGGTGCCGCGCCACGATGACCAGGCTGCCGAGCAGCGAGCCGTTTGCCTTGCCGGCATCATCGAGCGGGCTGACGGTCAATGGTTCGTTCAATGCCAAAGTCACGGGTTCCACCATCTCGTCATATTCGCTTGGCCGCTGTCAGCCGGCCAAGAAGTGCAGGACCGCATCGCCCGCGGGTCAGGCAGTCCGCGCGTGTAGGGGCACAGCCGCCTCCGGTGTCGCCAGGGGTGCGCCAAGCGAAACCTCCGCCACGAACACGTAGCCACGACGGAATTCTGTTTTAATCAGACGCTGGGCGGCAGGCCCGCCAAGGGCGCCGATTTTTTTGCGCAGCCGCGTGACGATGACATCGACGGCGCGATCACTGCTCGGGCGACGCGGGCCGTACAGCGCCTCGGCCAGAGCATCGCGCGTGCACAATACCCAAGGGTTACTCACGAAATGAACGAGCACCCGGTTTTCCGATGTGGTGAGTTTCGCCGACGACCCATCGGCCCCGATCAAGCGATTTTCGTGCGGAAGCAGCGTCAGTCCGGAGAAAAGCACGGGTTGCGCCGGGTTAGGCACACCCCCCACCACCGCGCGCGAAGTTTTAGACAACTGAATAATCTGCTGAACGGTTTGGTTGAGGTGCATGACGTCGACCGGCGCCTGCATCGCTTCGGCTGCACCCGCAAGGCAGTATTCGCGCATCAGCGGATCTGTCGGCTCGCAGACGACCAAAATTGGAACATCGGTCTTTCGCTTGATCTTGAGAATTGCCGCGGTTCCATTGGCAGGCGTGCCGGTGAGGTCGAGCACGACCACATCGGGATTATACTGTTGCAGGACGTCAAAGAACCGTGCTTCCACGTCGGCCGCACTCCGTGCGGGCCCGCTGCCAGCCGCGTCGGTGGCACCGGGTATCGACAAATCCTCACGCGCGACGACTATAGTCGATGCTCCCATTGTCCCTGTCTTTATGTCAATGGGCCAACGCGAGTGGCCGTGGGTTGGAGAAGTTACAGACAAAAGCCGCAAGAAGCAAGCTATCGGAACACCATCGTATTCTGTCACAACCGAGTCCCGGCAGCGAGCTTTGCGCCAGAAAGTCGCTATCAGCACAGTGCTGTCGGACCACTCCCCTATTTTTGGAGAGGTTATGACATCCGATTGTCGGTCGGATCCGGTTGAAAGAACCATCGAGCATTAGCGTTGCATCCTGTCGAGACCGCTGACGGCGCTCAGCGCCGGCGCGGCGAAGCCTCGTTGGCGAGCGGCGAGGTGATGTCGGCGAAAGACACCGCAAGTGAGGTCATCACGTCGATCACGGTCGGCACCCGCGAGGCCAAGGCTTCCTGCAATGCCGGTGCCAATGCCGCCGGATCTTCAACCCGCGTGCCGCGGCAGCCCATCGCGCGGGCGATCCCGGCATGGTCAAACTCCTTGAACTCGGCGGCAAACGGCCCCGAGCCGTGCAACACCCAGCCCAGCGCCTTGTTGTTGAACACCACGACGACAATCGGAATATCGTGTTCGAGCGCCGTCATCAGCCCATTCATCGTCATTGCAAACCCGCCATCGCCGACGACCGCGACCACCGCCCGGTCGGGATGGACCAGCTTGGCGGCCAGCGCCGCCGGGATGCCAAACCCCATCGGCCCGGAGCCGGCCGCCTGCAGGAAGCCGCCAGCCGCCTTTGTCTGATAGAAATGTGTCATCAAGATGCGGTTCTCGCCGGCATCGCAGGTCACAATTGCGTGATCCGGTAGACCGCGCATCAACTCGCCGATAACCCGCTGTGGCAGGATCGGCTTGTCATTAGCCATGTAGGCGGGCGCGTTGAAATAGCCATGTGCGTCACGGTGCCGCGCAACGCGGCGCACCGCGGCTTCGCGGCGCCCCTCCCCGCGAGAGCGCACCGCCTCGGCGAGTTGCCCCAGGACCCGCGCCGCATCGCCCAGCACGACCGTCTCGGCCGGGAAGTTCCACGAGGCGTGGCGCGGCTCGATATCGATCTGGACAAAATTCTGCCGGGTCGGATCGAGGAGTTTCGTATTCTCCCAGGCGGTATCGCTCGGCGACATTTTGGAGCCGACGACCAGCACCAGATCCGCTTCGCCCAAGCAGGCATTGGCCGCCGGGGTACCGAACGTGCCGAAGACGCCGAGCGCCAGCGGATGGGTTTCGGGAAAGCAGCCCTTGCCGGCCGCGGTCGTCGCCACCGGCAGCCCGGCCAGTTCGGCCAGGTCGCGCAGCTGGTCATAGCCTTGGGCGATGCGCACGCCGTTACCGGCGATGACGACCGGCCGCTCGGCAGCGAGAATGCGCGTCGCCGCCGCGGCGATCAGCGCCGGGTCGGCCGGCGGCGGTTGGGGCGGCAAATAGAACCGGGTCGGATAGAGCGTCGGCTGGGAATCGGGTGCCACCGAACCGGCGAGCGCGTCATGGCTGAATAGCACGGCGACCGGCCCCGGCTGCCCGGCCATCGCATGCTTGATCGCCAGTTGGGTCGCCTGAACCGCGGCGACCGGGTCCTGCGCCTGCATAACCTGCTTCGTTACGCCGCCGAAGGCGCGCCGCGCATCCCAGCTGCCATAGTCGCCCGTTCCCTGCTGATAGGGCGCGTGCAGGCTGAAGCGCGGCGCATCGCTGAAATCGGTCAAGAGCAGCATTGGCGACCCCGACAGAAAGGCTTCGAGCGTGCCGATGAGGCCGTTACCGAGGACCCATGGGCCCTGCCCCAGCAACACGCCCGGACGCCGGGTCAACCGGCCGTAGACTTCGGCCATGACGCCACCCAGCGATTCCTCGCGCACGGTCACCATGCGCACCGAGTTCTGGACCTGGGAGAGGCCCGAGACGATGCGGCCGGTATGCCCGCCCGAGATGCCAAAGACATATTCGATGCCGGCTTCCGCCAGCACGCGGGCGACCAGCACCCGCGCCGGCAATTCCTCGGTCAGCATCCGTTCGATCGCCATCGCGCACCCCTTCTCCAGCTGCTGCAGCTTGCCTCGCGCGGCGCTGGAACTCAACGCGTCTCGGCCCGGGATCAGCGATGAGAGCCGGCCCGCAAACGCGCCTCGTCAAACGAAACCTGCACGCCCAACACTACAATTTAGTTAATTGCACGCGATTTGAACAAAATCGATTCTAGGGCGGTGGCGCGATCATCGCCCTTTGGCTTCCGCCTATTTGGAATGCGCCGATCGCCGATGTAGATTGACGCGAACCGCCGCGTTGCGGCCGCTGCCCGGAGGATCCACCGATGCCGAGCATCCAACCCTTCTACGCCGGGGGCTACCGCTTCATCCCCGGCCCGTTCCAGTATTCCGGCGGGGTCGCCGCGGAGCCGGGCTTTCGCATCGAGCGAGCGCGCTTTAAGCGGCTGGTCCCGCTGGCGCAAGGCTTCGCCGCGGTCGAGGACTACCTCGCCCGGGTCGGCCGCAAGCCGACCGCGTTCTGCGCCTGCGAGCTGCGTTCGCCCAGGCAATTCACGGAGGCCGGGTTCATCGCGTTCAATCGCAGCTATGTCGAGCGGCTCGCCCAATGGGGGATCTTCCGCGACGACGTCAATCCCGTCGCGCGCTCCAATGTCTGCCCGGAGATCGACCCGCCCGCAACGCCGTCGTTCTACGCCTTCAGCTATACCCTACCCGGCGAGGGCGGCGGCTTTGTCGCCGCCGGCAGCGGCGAGGCGCGCGGCGAAACCAGCGGCAGCTACGCCGATCGCATCGTCCGCCTCGGCGAGCAATCAGCGGACGCGATGCGCGAGAAGGCGCGCTATGTGCTGGGCGAGATGGAGCGCCGCATGACCGCGCTCGGCGTCGGCTGGGCCGACGTCACCACGACCCAGCTCTACTCGGTCTACGACATCCACCCGTTCTTCGCCGAGGAGATCGTCGCGCGCGGCGCCGCCCCGGCCGGCCTCACCTGGCACTATGCGCGCCCGCCGGTCGAGGGGCTCGATCTCGAGATCGACGTGCGCGGGGTTCCGCGCGAACTGGTCGTGTAAACGGGCGGCCGGTCAGCGCTTCGCGTCCCATTCGGGGGGTCGGTGGGCGAAGGCATGCTCCCAGTTGCGCCCGTCGAAAAGCCGGCGCGACGCCATTGTCGCCGGGTCGTAATCGTCGAGGCAGCGGGCGTTGACGCTGTAATTCTCGGGGTCCGAGCGCGGCTGATAGAACGCGTGGATGCCGCAATGGCGGCAGAAAGTGTGCCGGGCCGTGCCGGTATTGAATGTGTAGGTCGCCAGATCGTCGGCGCCCTTGAGGATTTCGAGGCGCTCGCGGAGGACCGGCAGGTGCAGAATGCCCTTTTTGGTGCAGATCGAGCAGTTGCACTCGCCGATGATGGTTTGCGCGAGATCGACCTCGATGCGAAAGCGCACCCGGCCGCAATGACAGCCGCCCTCGTAACTTGTCAGCATGACCCTATGCCTCCGCCTGCCGCGATAGCCGCCCGAGCCACAGAACGCCATACAAACCCGCCGCCGACAACAGCGCCATGAACGGGTAGGCGTGACCGCCATAGGCGGCGTAGAGGGCGCCCGCAGCCAGCATCACGAGACCGCTGCCGAGGCCGGCCGACAGGGCGGCATAAAGCGATTGCGCGCTCGCCGCCGCGCCCGGCGGCACGCTCCTCGCCATGAAATGCATCGCCCCCAGATGGCTCGCGCCAAAGCTCAAGCCGTGCAAGAGCTGCAGCACCGCCGCCGGCCCGAGCCCGGGGAGGACGCCCATCAGGCTCCACCGCACGATCCCGGCGACGCCGCCCAGCGCCATCAGCCCGAGCGGCCCGAGCCGCGCGACCAACGGCGCGCTGTACCAGAAGAGGACGATCTCGGCGAGCACCCCTTCGGCCCACAAGGCGCCGATCACCGTGTCGGAAAAACCGAGCCCGCGCCAATAGAGCGTGCCGAAGCCGTAATAAAGCTGATGGCTCGATTGCAGCGCCGCCGCGCTGACGACGAAGAGCCAGAACCGGCGGTCGGACGCAAGCCGGCCCAACGCCGCACAGCGCGAGCGGATGATCTCGGCGCGCCGGGCCGTGGATGGAATGCCGATGCAGGCGGCGAGGAGGACCGCGGAGGCGGCGAGAACCAGGAACAGCACCTGGTTGTCGGCCGGCCCGACCGACGGACTGATCGCGAGGAGGGCGCCGCTGCCGACCGAGGCGACAACGAAACTGACCGAGCCCCACATCCGCACGCGCCCGTAATCAAGGCCTTCAGTGCGCACTCCGGCGAGAGTGATGCTGTCACCCAATGGCATCAGCGCCGATTGGGCCATGCCGGCGACGAGGTTCAGCGCCAGAAGCGGCCAGAACCCGGCGACCGGCCAGAGCCCGGCATAGGCGAGCACGGCGCACAGGGCGAGCACGATCATCACCGCGCGGCGCCGCCCCAGCCGGTCGGCGAGCGCGCCTAAAGCCGGGGTGGCGATGACCTTGGCCCAGATCGCGGCGGCGAACACGATCGCGATCTCGCGCGCATCGAGACCGCGCCCGGCCAGCCATACCGGCCAGAACGGCAGCTGGATGCCGACGACGAGAAAACTCGCCGCGTAAAACGCACCGAGCCGAGCGGCTTGTCCGCCGGGGTGTCTCGGCTGCACCGATATCGTCATGCGCTTGGCCTCGACGGCGTCCGGCTTCGTGCCTATGTCGCGAGCGTGCTGGTGGACCTGAACCAGGCGAGCGCGCTGATATCGGTGATCATCATCGACGTCGTGCTCGCCGGCGACAATGCGATCGTGGTCGGCATGGC
>JBARKH010000519.1:0-7760 GCA_049801295.1 Allostellaceae bacterium
GGGGGAGATCCGGAGCCGCTTGGGGTCCGGCCGATGGGAACGGCCGGATCGGAGGTTTGGGGGACAAACCTGTAAGGACGAACCCTACGCCTCCGATAGTCGTTCCCAATTGCGACTTCGGTTTGAACAAATTACGACGATTCCGTGACGAATCTTATCCGATCGGCCGCCGATCCTCGATGATTTTGCCGTCATTGGGGAGGCTCCCCGCCGGCACCGGCGTGACGGCGCCGCGCAATTTGGTAACAGCCTGCACTGTTTCGGCGATGGCGGCGGCCGTCTCGGCGGGTTCGCCCATCTCGACCAAGAGCGTCATCTGGTCGGCGCTCGCCGGCCGCTCGATCACCAGCCGGGCGCGAATGATCGATTTGTGGCGGCGGGCGATCTCGGCGACCTGCACCGGGTGGACGAACATCCCGCGTACCTTGGCGGTTTGATCGGCGCGACCGAGCCAGCCGCGGATCCGCTGGTTGGTGCGTCCGCACGGGCTCGGGCCGGGCAGGAGCGCCGACAGATCGCCGGTCGCGAAGCGGATCAGCGGGTATTCCGGGGTCAACGTGGTGACCACCACCTCGCCGACTTCGCCCGCGGCGACCGGATCTCCGGTTCCCGGACGCACCAGTTCGACGATGACCCCCTCGTCGAGCACCATGCCCTCGCAAACGGCGCCATCGGGCGCGCGGCTTTCATAGGCGATGAGGCCGAGATCGGCGGTGCCGTAGCACTGGAGCGCGGCGATGCCGTGCGCCGCGAACTCGACCCGCAAGGCCGACGGAAACGCCTCGGCGCCGACCATCGCCTTCTTGAGGGAGCCGATGTCGCTATTCTCAGCGGCCGCGCGGTCGAGGAGGATCTTGAGAAATGAGGGGGTGCCGACATAGACGACCGGCTGCAGATCGGCGATCGTCTTCAGCTGCTGCTCGGTCTGGCCGGTGCCCGCCGGGATGACCGGGCAGCCAAGCGCCAGCGCCGCGCTCTCGACCATCGCCCCGGCCGGGGTCAGATGATAGGAGAAGGTGTTGTGCACGAGATCGCCCGGGCGGATGCCGGCGGCGTAGAGCGCCCGGGCCATGCGGAAGAAGTCCGGTCGTCTGGCCTCCGGCTCGTAAATCGGCCCGGGCGAGGCGAAAACCCGCGCAACCGCGGTGACCGGGACGGCGCAAAATCCGCCGAACGGCGGGGTTTCCCTTTGCAGCTCGATGAGATCGGATTTGCGGGTCAGCGGCAGCTCCGCGAGGGCGCGCCGGTCGGTGATATCCGCGGGCCCCACCTTGGCGAGGCGGTCGCGGTAGGCCGGGGCGTGATCTTTGGCCGCCGCGATGATCCGCGGCAACGTCGCCATGAGAGCGGCCTCGCGCTCCAAGGGATCGCGCCTCTCGAGCGCGTCATAGAAAACCCCGTCCACCCGACTGCCTCCTCCTGCCCGCCTCGGTTGCGCGTGGGCAAGGCGCGAGATTGCTCCGGGTTTGCCACCGGCATCAAGAGTGGTCGACTGCCCGGATTGCGCGGCCCGGCCGGCGCCCACCCGGCTGTGATGCCCGCCCCCGGTTTTAGTCAAGCGGTGGCGCCGCATTCGTTGCGAAACAATCCCCGGTTGGTTACCCTGCGGATGTCGAGTGTGGCGGCCGCGCGAGGGGCGGGGTGGCAGGTTATCTGTGGCGCATCGTCCATGGGCTCTCCGAGGTGCGCCGACCCTGGCTCTCGCTGACGCTGGCGCTGATCGTGGTCGGCCTCATTGGCGGCCCGTTATCGGCACAGGAACTCACCGCCGACGAGCGCGCCCAGCTGCAAACCCAAAAGGACGAGCTGTTCCAGAAAACCCTGCGCGACCCGGGCAACCTCGACATCACCTTTGCGTATGCCGATGTCGCGGCCAAGCTCGGCGACAACGAGGCGGCGGTCTCCGCGCTCGAGCGCATGCTGCTGTTCAACCCGGACCTGCCGCGTGTTCAGGTTGAGCTCGGCGCGCTCTATTTCCGGATGGGATCGTACGATATCTCACGCACCTATTTCGACCGCGCGCTCGCCGCCAACCCGCCGGACGAGGTGAAGAGACGCATCGAGAGCTATCTCGCCCAGATCGCGCGGCTCAACGCACCGCAGCGCTTCTCCGGCTTTTTCTTTTTCGGCGTCCAGCACCAATCGGATGCCAACATCGCCGGCTCGTCGAGCATCGCTTTCCCCGGCGTCGTCATCAATCTGCTGCCGCAGTTCGTCAAACGCAGTGACTTCGACGTGTTCGGGACCGGCTCGGTGCTATACAGCTACGATCTGGGCAACCAGGACCGCGACACCCTCGAAGTCGGCGGCGTCGGCTACGCCAACCACTACAGCCGTACCACCCGGCTCGACCTCGGTTTTGTCGAGGCAACCGTCGGGCCGCGGTTCAACTACGCCGACCCGCTGCCGGGGGTAAGCTCGGTCTCGCTCAAGCCGTATCTGATCGGGAACGATGTCAGTCTGGGGGGAAACCAGTACTTCAACACCGGGGGCTTCGGAGGCGAGGCCACGGCGCTGGCGTGGGACGATGTGCGGCTCAAATCGGTGTTTGAATTTCGCCAAAAGAGCTTCACCAACGCGCCCGATCGGCCGCTGTCGACCGGCTTCAACGGCAGCGATAAGATTGTCGCGCTCTCGTTGACCAAGCCGATCGCCTTCGTCCCGCAATCCGAGCTCAGCCTCGAATTCGATTTTCTCAACCAGGACACCGCGCCACTTCCCGAGCTGGTTGGCCCTCCGCTCCCGTACTATTCGAACAACACCTATGCCGGCGCCATGGCCTATCACATTCGCTATGACGACCCGACCCGGTTCCTCCGGCTTCCCTGGGATACGACCTTTGCCGTGAGCCGCAGCTGGGCCGTTTACGTCGCGCCCGACCCGTGCTGCGGCGTCGCGAGCAATCGTTTTGATCAGCGCTGGCGGTTCGCGATCACGCAAAGCTTCCAGGTTGGCGAGGCCTCAGCGATCGTCCTGCAGCTGGAGCGCGATGTCGTCTCGTCCAACGAGGCGCTCTACCACTACACCAACAACAGCGTGCTGGTCGGCCCGCAGTTCCGCTTCTGAGAGGGAGTTGCAGCGCTCCCGCCGCCCGGTCGCGAGCGTGGCGTGGTTCCGGCGGGGTCGGGCCGCTGCGGAACGGCGTATCGGGAGACGCGTCATGCCCGGTTTTGCCCAGCTTCCACTGCGTGTCGCCGTGGTCGCCGGTTTGTTGCTAGCTGCGGCGAGTGCGCTTTCGGCCGAGGAACGCGTCGGAATCAACAGTGCGGTCAATCCCGACGCCACGGGCGCGTCGCCCGGCGCGACGGCGCGCCAGCTGTTGATCGGCCAGGATGTCATCTTCAACGAACACATCGCCATCGCCGCGACCGGGCAAACCCAACTTCTGTTTCTCGACGAATCCTCGATGACGATCGGGCCCAATTCCGATCTCACGATCGACCAGTTCGTCTATGACCCCAAAACCGGCACCGGCAAGCTGGCGATGAGCGCAACGCGCGGCCTCATGCGCTATGTCGGAGGCAAGCTCAGCAAGAACGAAGACGCCGTGACGTTGCGCACCGGCACGGCGACCTTGGCGGTACGCGGCGGGTCGTTCCTGGCGAAGTTCGACCCCGAAAAGACCGCCGCGGCGTTCCTCTACGGCAAAAGCCTCAATGTTACCGGCAATGTCGGCGGCCCGCAGATCCTCAAACGGCCCGGATTTGAGTCGACCGCGCTCAAGGACGGGGCGGCTTCGGACCCGGCGCCGGTGCCGCCGGGGCTGCTGGCCGAGTACACCCTGCAGCTCGACGGGCGCTCCGGCAGCACCGGCGGCGCCGCAATCGTCCCGACCGACGCCGAGGTCGCCGGCAGCGGCATCCCGCGGACGATCTCGGACAATTTGACCGGGAGCGTACGGCAGGCGCAAAGCCAAGGCGGCACCCCGCTGATCCCGCAGCGGAGCCCGACCAATCCTGGCCAGGTGCCGAACATAGTTCAGCAGATCCAACAGCAGAGCCAGACCGTCGCGGGGGCAGCCCCGGTGCTCGCTAGCGTCCTAACCGGCAGTTCGACGGGGACGCAGCAGGTGGGAACGACCTCGTCGGGTCAGCCGGTCGGCGGTCAGAACAGTATCACCGGCTCAAACATTACCAACGGCACCCCGCCACCGCCGCCCGCGCCGCTTCCTTTCTCGACCCCGCTCGCCGATCTCAACACCCTGAAAAGGGCGAACTTTAATGCGACCTATATCGGCTCCGCGAGCGGCTCGGTGGACAACAATGGCTTGAAGTATCCCGCCGTCGGCAGCTTCACCAGCACCTTTAATTTCGGCACGGGCTTCGGCACGTGGACGATCACCAATTTCGACGGGGGGCACAAATTCAGCTCCTCCGGCAGCACCTCGCTGCACGACACCGCCAATTACTCTTTCAGCATCGTCCAGCGGGGCATCGCCGGCACGGTCAGCGGCACCTTCTTCGGCCCGATGGCGGTGGAGACCAGCGGAAACTTTTCACTCCACACGACGGTCGGTCCGATCTACCGCGTTTCCGGGATCTTCACCGGCAAGCAGTAGCGCGGCGGCGCCCGCGCTCATCCCCCGCCGTCACGCCCGCCGCCTTCGCGAGCGGCAGATGGGCCCGCTCATGACAGCACGCCGCGCGCGCGCTATTCTTCGCCGTGCCGATCGGCCTGCGCGTTCGTCCCAGCTTGGTCGAACCGCCGCATCAGGAGACGCTTTATGCCCGGTTTTGCTCAGCTTCCACTGCGTGTCGGCGTGGTCGCCGGTTTGTTGCTAACGGCGGCCCCGAGTGCGCTTTTGGCCCAGCAGCGGGTCGGGGTCAGCAGCGCGGTCAATCCCGACGTCATGGGCACGCCGCCCGGCGCGCCGACGCGCAGGCTGGTGATCAGCCAGGATGTCATCTTCAACGAACACATCACCACCACGGCCACCGGGCAGACCCAGCTCCTCTTTCTCGATGAATCCTCGATGACGATCGGGCCCAATTCGGACCTCACGATCGACCAGTTCGTCTATGACCCGAAGACCGGCACCGGCAAGCTCGCGATGAGCGCGACGCGGGGCCTCATGCGCTATGTCGGCGGCAAGCTGAGCAAGAATGAAGACGCGGTGACGCTGCGCACCGCCACCGCGACCTTGGCGGTGCGCGGCGGCTCGTTTCTGACGAAATTCGACCCCGACAAGAGCGAGACGGCGTTCCTTTACGGCAGGCACCTCAAGGTCACCGGCAATGTCGGCAACCCGCAGATCATTAAACGACCGGGGTTCGAATCGACCGCCGTCAAGGGCGGGGCGGCTTCAGACCCCTTCCCGGTGCCGCCAGGGAGGCTGGCGCAGTACACCCTGCAGCTCGACGGGCGGACCGGGGGCACCGGCGGCGCCACGGTCATCCCGACCGACGCCACGGTCGTCAATAGCGGCGTCTCGCAGACGATCTCGGGCGACCTGACCGGGAGCGTGCAGCAGGCGGAAAACCAGGATGGCAACTCGGGCGGCCCGCCGTCGGACCTGAACCCGCCGTCGAGCGTTAATACGTTGCAGAGCACCGGGCAACAGGGCTCTACGAGCCAGCCGACGACCGACGTCCTGGCGCCGACCGGTGCGACCCGCGTCTTTGCCTTCAACCTCGCGCCGGCAACACCGCCGACCACCGTACCGTTTTCGATCAATGACGACGCCCCTCTCGTCGCTTCGCCGACGCCGCTCTACCTGGTGGCACCGGCATCGACCAAGATCGGCGACACCAGCACCGCAAGCACGGCGCGCGAGCTGAGTGCGTCTGTAGCGTTCCTTGGACAGGGCAGCGGACAAAGCTCGACTGCGATCGTTCAGGGCGGCGTCGTGACGACGCTCCAGAGCGACGGCACACCGTTCATCGTGGGCGCGGTGCGGGGAGTCGAGTCGACCTCGCCCGGCGGCGATTCGGAGACGATCACCTCGCCGATCAGCGGCGCGGTCAATACCACCGGCAACACCCTCGGCTTCACACTCGGCCAGACGAAGTATGACACGGTCTCTGACTCCAACCCTATCGCCACCGGGCCGTCAGCAATCCAGCCGCAGGCGGTCGAGACCGAATTCGTCTCCACGACACCCTCCATCGAAACCTATGGCTTCGCGCAGCCCGCCGTCGCGACGACTGTGCCCCCAAATGTCGGCACCAGCCGGACCACCCGGACGCTGACCGGCTATTTCGGCGGAATGATGAGGACCAGCTACCTCGGTGGACGGACGACGACCACACCGATATTCAAAGACTATGCGCTGACCGGGAAAGCCACGATTGCGACCGATAGTGTCGCCAATACCGTGACCGCGAACTTCACGAGCGACAAATCGCTCGGTTCGGCGGCAACCGGCGCAACCGGCGGGATCTCGTCGATCGCGATGAACTTCGGCGGAACCCAAAGCGTATTCATCGACGACAATATTTTCGGCGCGTTCGAGAACAAGGCCGCCCCCCAGCAGATCGACGGCCAGCCGCTGGTGGTCGACGGCAGCACGCACCACGCGGGCCAGCTCTATCTCGTCAGTTCGGCGACCGCGGCGCTCCCCACGGGGCTCCTTCCGAGCGGGGCATCGTTCTGCCAGTGCCAATACCTGCAATGGGGCTATTGGGGTGGCGACCTCTTAACCGGCAATGCGAGCGACCAAAATATTTCGCGTGTCGACCACGGGCACATCAACTTCTGGGTCGCCGGGGCGCCGACCGTGACGATGCCGACGACCGGGATGGGGACCTATAACGGCGCCGCGATCGGCTCGGTGGACAACAATGGCGCCCGTTATGTCGCCGCCGGCGGCTTCACGGGCACTTATGATTTCGGCCTGCAACGCGGCACCTGGGCGATCAACAATTTCGACGGGCACAGTTTCAGCGCCTCCGGCCACCCCTCGCTGGGCGGCGCCAATTATAGCTTCAGTCTCACCCCGACCACAGCCAGCCCCTTCGGCGGCACGGTCAACGGGACTTTCTACGGTCCGATGGCCGCGGAGACCGGCGGAAACTTCTCGTTCCACGCGATGTCCGGCCCGACCTACCTCGCCTCCGGGATCTTCGCCGGCAAGCGCTAGACTCCGATCCCTGCGGAGCATAGGAATCGGTCGGCCACATTTCACCGACGTTGCGGCGGCGATCGCCATGAAGCTGCGCGACTATCTGGACAATGCGATTGGCGAGTGTGAGCGTCGGATGTGGGTGCTGGACCTCCAGTCGAAGACCGACGTCGGTATGTACAATCGTCGGATGCAGATCCGACAGACCTTGACTATTATAGATGCCAGGTCGACCTAAACCTTCTGGAGAGAGAATTCCTCCAAAAGAAGTTGACCATCCTTAAACAATGGGTCGCCAGCCCCGATCTCGATCGCTCCGCCTGAGATCGGATTGTAGCCCGATCAGGCCGATCCCCCAGTTTGGCCCGGGGATCTAGAGCAAAGTCGGTTCAGGTTGAATCACCCCTATCATTCGTCATGGCCGGGCTTGACCCGGCCATCCCCGAGGAGCCGCCCTTGGGATCCCCGGGTCAAGCCCGGGGATGACGATTGGGAGTGATCGCATTTGATCGGATACGGCTCTCCCGAGATGCCCACGGATCAAGTCCGTGGGCTGAAGGCCCACGGATGCCCGATTCGCTCTTGACGGCTCTCGGCTATCGCCGGGCGACGGGCCGGGATGGCGGTCAGCGGCGTGCGGAGCGGTGTGGCGCGCAATAAAAAACCCGCCGGCGAGCACCGGCGGGTTTCGAAGAGCCGG
>JBARKH010000520.1:0-3285 GCA_049801295.1 Allostellaceae bacterium
GATGCCGAGTTCGCCGAGCGGACCGCGCGGGAAGCCGCCGAGGATGCCGAGAAGCAGGCCGCCCGCGACGCCCGCTATGCCGCCCGCAAGGCCAGGAAGCGCAAGGGAAGATAGCAAGCGCTCGACCGCTCCTTCCCTCTTGCCCCAGGGTCCGCAGCCGATAAGGATGCCGGGGCAATGCCTGTCATCCCCACCGCACTCGACCGCCGTTCCGACGCATTCCGCGCCAATGATCTGGCGATGCGCGCGATTACTGCGGATTTGCGCGAGAAATCGGCGGCGATCGGCGAGGGGGGCGATGCGGCCTCGCGCCAGCGCCACGAGGGGCGCGGCAAGCTGCTGGCGCGCGAGCGGGTGCGGCTCCTCATCGATCGTGGCTCGCCCTTTCTCGAACTCTCCGCGTTCGCGGCTTACGGCATGTATGACGGCGCGGTGCCGGCGGCCGGGATCGTCACCGGGATCGGGCGCATCCGGGGGCGCGAATGCGTCATCATCGCCAATGACGCGACAGTCAAGGGCGGCACTTATTTCCCGATCACCGTGAAAAAGCATCTGCGCGCCCAGGAGATTGCCCGCGACAACCGGCTGCCCTGCCTCTACCTCGTCGATTCGGGGGGCGCGTTCTTGCCCGCGCAGGATGAGGTGTTCCCCGACCGCGAGCATTTCGGCCGAATCTTCTATAACCAGGCGACGCTGTCGGCGCTCGGCGTGCCGCAGATTGCGATCGTCATGGGGTCGTGCACCGCGGGCGGCGCCTACGTTCCGGCGATGTCGGACGAAAGCATCATCGTGCGCGGCGAGGGGACGATCTTTCTCGCCGGGCCACCGTTGGTCAAGGCGGCCACCGGCGAAGTCGTCAGCGCCGAAGAATTGGGTGGGGCCGATGTGCACAGCCGGGTGTCCGGGGTCACCGACCATTACGCACTCGACGACCGCCACGCCATCGGCATCGCCCGCAACATCGTCGGTAATCTCAATCAAAACAAGATGATATCACTCGTTCTTAAGACACCACGCGAGCCGCTCTACCCGGCCGAGGAGATCTACGGGTTGATCCCCGAGGATGTGCGCCGGCCCTATGAGGTGCGCGAAGTTATAGCCCGCATCGTCGACGGCAGCGAATTGGACGAGTTCAAGGCGCTCTACGGACCGACCCTGGTGTGCGGCTTCGCCCGGATCTGGGGCTATCCGGTGGGGATCCTCGCCAATAACGGCATCCTCTTCTCGGAAAGCGCGCTGAAGGCGGCGCATTTCATCGAACTTTGCGCGCAGCGGGGCATTCCCCTCGTCTTCCTGCAGAACATCACCGGCTTCATGGTCGGCAAGAAATACGAGAATGCCGGGATCGCCAAGGACGGCGCCAAGATGGTGACCGCCGTCGCCACCGCAAACGTGCCGAAATTCACCGTCATCATCGGCGGCAGCTTTGGCGCCGGCAATTACGGGATGTGCGGGCGGGCCTACGCCCCACGGTTTTTGTGGATGTGGCCGAACGCGCGGGTTTCGGTCATGGGCGGCGAGCAGGCGGCCTCGGTCCTGGCGCAGGTGCGGCGCGACGGGATGAGCGCGCGCGGGCAGGAATGGAGCGCGGCGCAGGAGGCGGATTTCAAGGCGCCGATCCGCGCCCAGTACGAGAGCCAGGGCCATCCCTATTACGCCAGCGCGCGCCTCTGGGACGACGGCATCATCGACCCGGCCGAGACGAGGATCGTGCTCGCACTGTCATTGTCCGCCAGCCTCAACGCGCCGATCGCGCCGACCCGGTTCGGCGTCTTCCGGATGTGAGGGCGGAAAACGGTGGGCGATCGGACGCGCGGCGAAGCCGCTGAAGAATTGCACAATGAGACAGCGAGGCAGTGAGGTGATTTGCGCTCGGCATCTCACTGCCTCGCTGTCTCATTGTGGATTTTCTGGCGCTCCGCACCGGAATGGCAACGCGCCATGTTCGCGAAAATCCTGATCGCCAATCGCGGCGAGATCGCCTGCCGCGTCATCAGGACGGCGCGGCGGATGGGGATCGCGACGGTGGCGGTCTACTCCGAGGCGGACACGCAAGCGCTGCATGTCGCTCTGTCTGACGAAGCGCGGCTGATCGGCCCGGCGGCACCGCGCGACAGCTATCTGAATATCCCCGCAATCATCGCGGCGGCGCGAGCGAGTGGGGCCGAGGCGGTGCATCCCGGCTACGGGTTTCTCTCGGAAAATGCCGAATTTGCCGAAGCGTGCGCGGCAGCGGGGCTCGTCTTTATCGGGCCGCCGGCTGAGGCGATCCGGGCGATGGGGTCGAAAGCGGCGGCCAAGGCGCTGATCGAGGCGCACGGGGTGCCGGTCGTGCCGGGCTATCACGGCGCCGAGCAGGACGAGGGCCGGCTCCTTGCCGAGGCCGAGGGAATCGGCTTTCCGGTCATCATCAAGGCGTCGGCCGGGGGCGGCGGGCGCGGCATGCGAATCGTCCGGGCTGCGGGGGAGTTCGCCGAGGCGCTCGACGGCGCGAGGCGCGAGGCGAAGGGCGCCTTCGGCGACGATCGAATGCTGCTTGAGCGCTATCTCGAGCGTCCGCGCCATATCGAGGTGCAGGTGTTCGGCGACACACAGGGCAATCTCGTGGATGTCTTCGAGCGCGACTGCTCGATCCAGCGCCGTCACCAGAAAATCATCGAGGAGGCGCCGGCGCCGGGGCTCGACCAGGCGCGGCGAAAGGCCATCGGCGAGGCGGCGCTCGCCGCGGCGCGCGCGGTCGGCTATGTCGGGGCCGGCACGGTCGAGTTCATGCTCGATGGCGATGCGTTCTATTTCATGGAAATGAACACAAGACTTCAAGTGGAGCATCCGGTAACGGAGGCAGTGACCGGGATCGATCTCGTTGAATGGCAGCTGCTGGTGGCGGCCGGCGAAGCGTTGCCGCTGCGCCAGGCGGAGATCAGCCTCCGTGGCCACGCGATCGAGGCGCGGCTCTATGCCGAGGACCCGGCGCGGGGCTTCTTGCCGTCGACTGGGACGCTGTATGCCCTCACTCTACCCGAGGGGGAGGGGGTGCGGGTCGAAACCGGGGTGCGGGCGGGGGACGCGGTGACCCCGTTCTACGACGCGATGATCGCCAAGATCATCGCCTGGGGCGAGGATCGCGCGGCCGCCCGCGCCCGGCTCTCGCGCGCGCTCGCCGACACCGCCCTTCTCGGGGTGACGACCAATCTCGGGCTGCTCGGGCGTATCCTCGCGGACCCGGAATTCGCCGCCGGTGGCGTCGATACCGGCTTTATCGAGCGGCGGGGCGCGGCCCTCGTG
>JBARKH010000521.1:0-5088 GCA_049801295.1 Allostellaceae bacterium
TCCTCACGCCCTCACATTCTTGCGGTTCATCGCGGCGATATCGAGCGCGGCGGGCTGCTGCGCCGCATGCGGGTGATCGGGTCCCTTATAGACCCGCAAATTGCGCATGACGCGGCGCCCGAGCGGCCCCTTCGGGACCATGCGCTCGACGGCCTTCTCGATCACCCGCTCGGGGTGCCTTCCGGCGAGGATGGCACCCTTGCTGCGCCCCTTGATCCCGCCGGGATAGCCGGTATGCCAATAAAAGATGTCGGCGGCCCGCTTGTTGCCGGTCAGCTGCACCTTCTCGGCGTTGACCACGACGACATGATCGCCGCAATCCATGTGCGGCGTGTAGGATGGCTTGTGCTTGCCGCGCAGCCGCATCGCAATCAGCGATGCGAGGCGCCCGAGCACCAGTCCGTCGGCGTCGACCAATAGCCATTTCTTGTCGATATCGGAGGGTCTGGCGGAAAATGTTTTCATCGGACAGCCGGCCTGTTTGAGGCGCCTCGTGTAGGCAATCGGCGCACCGGCGTCAATTAAAAAGCGTTATGGAACAATATGCTTTGGATGGAGGTATCATAATACCTCAAGAATTTGTCGTCCCGGCGAAACCCGGGACCCATCACTGCAATGGATACCGGCTTTCGCCGGTATGACAAGATTGGGATGTGGTATGAGGTGGCGACGCGTAGGCGAGGAGGCGAGGATGAATACGGCGGCGGCGCTGAATAGTAACGATCAAGTCCTCCTGGAGAGCCTCGACGGGGGGGTGTTGCGGCTCGTCCTCAACCGGCCGGCGGCCCGCAATGCGCTGTCGGTCGGGTTGATGAGCGCGCTCAAGGAGGCCCTCGACCGCGCCGCCGCGGACAAGGAATGCCGGGTTGTCGTGATCGCCGGCGCGGGTCCCGCCTTCTGCGCCGGCCACGATCTACGCGAGATGCGCGCCGATAACAGCCGCGCGGCCTATGAGAGGGTCTTTGCCCTGTGCAGCCAACTGATGCTGCAGATCGTCCATCTGCCAAAGCCGGTCATTGCCGAGGTGCACGGCATCGCCACCGCGGCGGGGTGCCAGCTCGTCGCCACCTGCGATCTGGCGGTCGCCGCGGCGGACGCGCGGTTTGCCACGCCGGGTGTCAATATCGGGCTCTTCTGCTCGACCCCGATGGTGGCGCTGACCCGCGCAGTCGGGCGCAAGGCGGCGATGGAGATGCTGCTGACCGGCGATCTCGTCGACGCGCCAACGGCACGCGCCTTGGGGCTCGTCAACCGGGTCGTGCCGCCGGCCGGGCTCGGCACGGCGACGATGGCGTTGGCACGGCAGATCGCGGCGAAATCGGCGCTGACGGTGGCGATCGGCAAGGCGGCATTCTACGCCCAGGCCGAGCTCGGGCTCGCCGAGGCCTACGATTACGCGGCCGAGGCGATGACCCGGAACATGCTCGCGCGCGACGCCGCGGAAGGCATCGAGGCCTTCCTGGAGAAACGCCCGCCGGTCTGGCAGGACACTTAACACGACACCTTCAGCTCTCCCGGCGGTTGCAGTGTCCGCGCGCTGATGGAAGACTGAGGCTTCTGATTGCACCGCGGAGTGATCGGGGTGGCCGGGCTCGCCAGCACGTTCTCAACCCTTCCGAATTTCGTCGTCTATTTCGCGCTCGGCGGCGTCCTCAGCGGGTTCTTCGTGGTGCTTTACGCGAGCCTCACGCCGCATCATGACCTCGCCCTCATCCGCGCCGGCAACAGTGCTGCCGCGATCGGCATGGTCGGCGCGCTTCTAGGGTTCGAGGTTCCGCTCGCCAGCGTCATCGCGCACAGCGCCGCACTCATCGATGTGATGGTTTGGGGCATCGTCGCGCTGATCGTGCAACTGGCGGGGTTTCTGGTGGCGCGGATGGTGCTGCCGCATTTGCCGCAGGCAATCTTCGACGGCAACATTGCCGATGCGGTGCTGCTCGCCGGGATCTCGCTGTCGCTCGGCATATTGACCGCGGCCTGCATGACCGGCTGAACGGCGATGGATCCCAAGAAGCGCTCCC
The DNA here is from genome assembly GCA_049801295.1 of Allostellaceae bacterium. Taxonomy (GTDB): domain Bacteria; phylum Pseudomonadota; class Alphaproteobacteria; order ATCC43930; family CGMCC-115725; genus DATARH01. The sequence goes on from JBARKH010000521.1 coordinate 2,022, forward strand.
ACATCGTGGTGTTGACCTTGCTTGGCGTGTCGTTGGGCGCAGTGGAGCTCGCCAGCGCCTTCCCCGGCCAGCAAATGCGCCGCAACCTCTACCCGGACCGGGCCGCCTGCGAGCGCGACTACAGCCCGGCGCAATGCCAGCAGGCGACCAGCACCGGACACTCGTCAGGCTTCCACGGACCGTATTATTACGCCAACCGCAGCCTCGCCGGGGCGCGCAGCGACCCCGGCATGGGCCGCACCGGCCAGATAACCGCTACCCAAACCAGCATACGCGGCGGCTTTGGCCATTTTGGCCATGCGATGCACGCGGTCGGGTAGGGCCGTGCGCCGCGAAGCGCTGACGCCGCGCCCGGATTGGCAGGCAAAGGTCGAGGCGCTCGGCCTCGATTTTCATACCACCGGCGACGAGCCCTACTGGTGGGAGGCGGCGTGTTACGCCTTCTCGGCCGCGGAGATCGACCTGATCGAAGAGGCGACCGATGCCCTGCATCAACTGTGCCTCGAAGCCGTCGAACGGCTGGTCGCGGGCGGAGATCTCGCGCGGCTCAACATTCCCGAGCCCTTCTGGCCGTGGGTGGCCGCATCGTGGCGACGCCGCGACCCCGACCTCTATGGCCGCTTCGACCTGGCGTTAGATGGCGGCAATCCGCCGAAGATGCTCGAATACAACGCCGATACGCCAACCGCGCTCCTCGAGGCCGCGGTCGTGCAATGGTATTGGCTCGAAGAAGTGAAGCCGGGCTGCGACCAGTTCAACTCGATCCATGAAAAGCTGATCGCCGCCTGGGAAGAACTGCGCCGGCTGCACCCGAACACCGAGCGCGTCCATTTCGCCGGGGTGCTCGATGAGCCCGAGGATCGGCGCACTCTCGAATATCTGCGCGATGTGTGCGGCCAGGCAGGATGGCCGACAGCACAGCTCGACATCGCGCAGATCGGCTGGAACGGGCGCTCCTTCACCGATCTCGCCGAGCGCCCGATCGAGGCGCTGTTCAAACTATACCCGTGGGAATGGATGGTGCGCGAAGGCTTTGGCGAGCATCTCATGACCGACTGCACTGCCTTTATCGAGCCGCCGTGGAAGATGGTACTGTCGAACAAGGCGATATTGCCGGTGTTGTGGGAGATGTTCCCCGAGCACCCCAACCTGCTGCCGGCTTTCGTCGAGCGCGACAGGATCGCCGGCCCCGCCATCGAAAAGCCGGTGCATGGCCGCGAAGGCACCGGGGTTCGGCTGCTCCAGCCGGGCGAGGCCAGGCGCGGGGGCGATCAGCGGATCTATCAGGCCGCCTGCCCACTGCCGGTCCAAGACGGCATGCATGCGCTCGTCGGCTCGTGGATCATCGCCGGCAAGGCCGCGGGTATCGGAATGCGCGAGGACAAGGCGCTGGTCACCACCAACGCCAGCCGCTTCGTGCCGCATTATTTTCCGAATGCTCAATCCTGACGCGCAGCTCGGGCGCGGCCGTACGCGTTCTGGTCGAAGAGGCCGGGAATCCCCTGTTCGCCCTCGCCGACCGGATCGCCGTGATGGTATATGGCCGGGTGATCGTGCCCGACGCGATCAACGCCGATGCGCAGGTGGAGGGAGATTCGATGCGTCACGCGACGATCATTGCCGCGGGTTCCGCCGCGGTCCTGGTGACACTGGCCGCCGCGCCGGCCTTCGCCGGATATGGCGCGGTCGCTTTTGACCTGAAAACCGCGAAATACGGGTTCGGCTGGAACGAGGCGACCCAGAAAAGCGCCAACGAGGCGGCGTTACAGGCGTGCAACTCGGCGGACTGCAAGGTCGTAATCCCGGTGCCGCCGCGCCGGTGTGCGGCGCTTGCCACCGGAGAAAAGGGCAACGCCTGGGGCGGCAATGTCAATGCGTCGCGCGACGCGGCGAAGCTGCGCGCGCTCGAAGACTGCCAGAAAAACACAACAGGCAAATGCATCCTTCGCGGCAGCGACTGCAACCGATAGCCAAAACCGGACGTTGGACAATCGGCTCGCCCACCAACTCACCGGGAAGGATGGATACGATGCGGCGCGCTAGCGCGGTCCTGGCGGGCATGGCCGCGATCATCGTGGCGCTCGCGATGGCGGCCCCGGCTGAAGCGGGGTACGGCGCCATCGCCTACGACCAGAACAGCGGCAAGGAGGGCGCCAGCTGGAACCAGCCGACCCCGGGCCAAGCTAACGAATTGGCGCTGAAAGAATGCGGCAGCGCGGATTGCCGGGTGCACCCCGTTGAGCCGGCGGGGTGCGGCGCTCTGGCGATCGGCGACAAGGACAAGGCCTGGGGCGGCGCCGATCGGGAAACCCTGGAGGCGGCCAAGCGCGATGCGGTCGCCCATTGCCAGACGCATACGGCGACCGGCACCTGCGCGGTGCGCGTTTCCGGCTGCAACAAGTAGGCGCGCGTCTCAGGTCCCGATCGCGAGCGGGCTCGACAATTTCTTCAAGAGGGCGATGACCGAGAGCGGGGTGAGGCGCCCGGTTTTCGGGTTGTCCCCGCTCGGCACGTTTTCGATCTGCAGGGTGAAGCGGGCGGCGTCGGCCTCGACCTCGATCCGGTGAATGTTGCGGGTGACCCCGGGATCGGCCCAGATCTCGATCGTCGTCCGGTCGGGGCCGATGCCGGCGAGGGCCAGCGCCGCCGCGACATTGACGTTGGCCGGGAACCCGCGCGCCGCCTCGCGCGCCGTTCCGGCGAAGACGCGCAGTGCCCGGTCGAGGCCTGCAACGCTGATCCCATGCTCGACGAGATAGGGCGCGCCGTCGAGCCCGTTTGGCGGCTTTCGCGTGATCATGTGGACGCGCGAGATCGTGCCCTGCGCCGCGGCCTGCACCGAGTCGAGGCCCAATAGCGCGCCGGTCGGCACCAGAATGCGACCGCCCTCGCGGCGGGCGAGATCGATGAGGTCCGAGTTGTCGAGAAGCGCCCCGCAAGAAAGGACGAGAAGAGTGCGGCCGGCCGCCAGCGCCGGCTCGGCGATGTCGCGCAAGAGCGCCGCCGGGGCGCATTCGACGACGATCTCGGCCATGTCCGCGAGGCGCGCCAGGGGCAGCACCGGCAC
>JBARKH010000522.1:0-7084 GCA_049801295.1 Allostellaceae bacterium
CCGGGGTCGGCGGCCGGAGGTGTCGCGTTTAGAATTTAACCTTGACCGCGAGGTCGACGGCGTTCTCGTCACCCTTTGCATTGAAGAGGGCCACGCGGTGGCCGTAGGTGTATTCGATACCGGTATCGATGAACGGGACCGGGCTCCAGATCAGGTTAAGGTGGGAACTCACCAGCTCCTTGTTCATGCTGAACGTCGCGGCGTGCATCCCGACCAAGCTGACCGGTATGTTATAATGCACGATGCTAAAGGACGCAGTCGAACGCAAGACCGGGGTCCACCAATGCTGATAACTGGTCTGCCCGCTCCATACCGAGATCGTGGACGCCCTGATCACCGCGGCACCGGCTGGCGTTAGTGGACCGCCGGCCACGCCTGGCAGGACGACACCCGCCGTGCTGACGCTACCCGGCGTAGAAGCCGAGCCGTAAAGACCCGGCCCGCCGAAATTCGTCGCCAACCCGGCGGCGCCAACCGGGGACGTCCCGGTCCCGTCGGTTGCGTAGCGGTCAAGGCCGTCGCCGGCGTAGGCTCCGAAGGTGAGATCGTCCTTCATCCAGCCGAACCAAAGAGGTTTGACGTCGCCGCTGAAGCCGCCGCCATAGCCGATATATTGCTGGCTGATGAGGGCGCCGTCGTCGATTTCGAGATCCTGCACGACGCCACCGAGCTGCAAGTGGCCCCAGGGCTGCTGCCAGTTGAGCACGAGATTGAGGTCCGGATAGGTGCTCTTGGTCGGGTTGACGGCGAGCCCCGTTACCGCACCGGCGCCGGTTGTCGGCTCAACGGTTCCGAAAGTCCCTCCGGCGGTGTCGGTCGAGATTTGGCCGGCCGGGGTGTCCAGAGTGGTCGTCGGATAGACGAGGGCGGCGGTGAAGCTGGCCCCCAACCACGGAAGCGGCATTTTGTAGCCGAACTGTGGCGCTCTGGCGTAGCCGAAGGCGAAATCGCCGCCGAAATCGAACAACTCGGGTTGCGCCGCGAGATCGAGGACCGGGACCCAGTTCTGCCCGGCCTCAAACCCGCCGAGGGTGCCGTAGGCGAGACGCAGGCGGGGCACATTCGCATTCGACGTGTGGTTCAAATTGTTGCAGTCGCCCGCGCCGCCGCCCGACTGGCAGCCGTAGAAGTCCATCTCGAACACCGTGGCCGCCTCTCCCCAGGTGGTCGGCGTGCGCGTCTCGACCCTGAGGCGGGATTCCTTGGCGGTAAACTGGATGGCGCCGTTGCCGCGCGAATGCGCGTTGAAGAACGCCGGCGCGAACAACCCGGTGCCGTGCAGATCGAGCGGCAGCCCGGAAATGACCGGGGCGCCTTCCAGCGAGGTCGCCGCGTTGCCATTGACCCCACTGCCCGACAGATAGTCGGTCGCATCGAGCTTGACGTAGCCGCCGATCAAGAGCGAGGTGTCGGTGCCCGGGATCAGGAACGACCGCGGGAAGCTGCCGGCGCCCACTGCGGTGCCTGGCGGCAGCTGCGGCCTTTGCAAGCCAACCTGGGCCAGCTGGTCGACGCGCTTGGCAAGTTCCGGGTTCGCCTGGAGATCGGTGACGTCGTCGGCCTTGGCCGCCGGCAGGCTCAACAGCAGCGCTAGCGCGACGGTGGTCCCGCCGAGCGCCGCCAGGGCGCCGATAGTCCGCTTTCTGATCATTGCTCCCCCAAGCGTCAATAGTTGCGGTTTTCCGCGCGAAGAACACACGTTCCTCTCGCCGCATGATATTGCGCGCAGCGCGGTGATCAAGCGCGCTTTGTTCGCTTCGTGGTGTTTTCGTCGCAGCGTGGCCGGAGTGCAACAGATGTGGTCAGGCAGCTGATTGGATGGCGGAGATCGGAATGCCGGCGATGCACCCGCAACGATCCGCGATTGCCACCCCGCCGCGCCCTGCCAATCGCTATCGTTTTATCGGCCGGCCGGCCGCAGCGCCGCCATGTTGCCTCCGGCCCGAGGCCGCTCCCCCGGTTCATCATTCCGCCGCATCCTGGCGCATCAAGGACGCGCAGGAGGCAGCGGGGCCAAGCGCCCTTCGCTCGGTTCAGCCGCCGACGTTACGCGGCAAGCGGGCGATGTCAGCCGCCGCCGCCGCTGGCGCGATTTGCCAAGTGTAGAACGTATCGCGGGCCCACCCGCCGCCGCCGCGGTCGCCGCCGCCCCCGGAGTCCCAATCCTTCGAGACGAGGATCTTGACATAGACCTGCTGTCCGGCCGCGACCGGGATGCTGACGAATTGTTGGACGTCCGTGCCGTCACTATCGACCGTGACCGCATAAGTACCCGGCGCAACGTCGCGATAGAACACGCCGCCCGGCTCGGAAATCCCGGTGATCGCGCCGTTCAGCCGCACATAGGGACGCGCCAGCGATTGATACGGCTCGTACGCGCGGTAGATCCAGAGGCGTGCGGTCCCCGGCGATGCGGGCGCCAAACCCGGCGCGTTGGTTGCGGCGGCAAGCGCGGGGACCCACGGCGCAAGACCCATGCAGGTCAGGGCAAGCAGCGACGCCGCGCCCAACAGTCGCAGCCGCCGGGCGAAATTGCTTTGCTTGATCGCCATGGACCACCTCCTTTACCGACTCCAATATGGGGCGACCACGCTCCCGAGTCGATGCCACGCCGCCGCTTCGGCTGGCTCAACGCACCAAAAAGCGGTAAAGATCGGCCGGTCAACCCCCGCAGGTGAGATCCGATGCGCGTGTTTGCGATGATTGCGCTCCTCGCCCTGGCGGCGTGCACCGAGCCGACCGCCAGCCGTATCGACAATCGGACATTCCGCGTCGAGGGGCCGGGAGTCCCGGGCGGCTCGGACGCGCCCGACCGACGGATGGCCGCCCGGCTGTGTCCGAATGGCTACCGGGTGCTCGACAGCATCGAACGCCGCAATTCGCCCGACGGCTACCGCGACGAATCCGGCGTCTTTACCAACTGGACGATCCGCTGCCTCTAGTGGAGCGACCCCGGCGCTTGACGCCCGGAATAGTCATCCGGACGCGGCGGCGCTTGCCAATCGTATTGGTGCAGTTGGGGGTCAACCGAAGGGATTGAGCGCTTTCAGCCGCGCCGACCAGGCGTGGCGACCGAGCTCGCGCCGCACAACGGCCGAATCGGTCACCCAATTGAGCTGCAGCACCCGACGCTCCCCGCGATGCGGCTGGTGGCCATGAAACGAGGCGGCGCTGCGCCGGAACGCGACCATCGTGCCGGCGAGCGGCGCGATCTCCTCGACGAAGTCCCCGAGATCGTCCCCCCGGCGCAACATCCGAAGCCGGCCGGCGTCAGGTTCCCACACCGGGTTCATATAGAGAAGAAGGGTAATCAGCTTGGTCGCCGAATCGGTGTGGATGCGCCCGTCCTTGCCGTCGCTCTTGCCGCGCACCGTGATCATCGTCGGCCGATCGGCCAGATCGATGGCGAATTTCCCCTCGATCTCGTGGCGCAGCGCAGCGCCTTCGAGTTCAGCGGCGAGCCCGGCAAACGCCGCGCCGACCGGCAGCGTGCCGAGCGGAAAGCTGCCATGCCGCCGCACGTCCGGAAAATCGGCGAGCAGCGCCGGCAGTTCCTCCGTCCGGATGAAGTTGTCGATGACGACAAACTCGAACGGATCTCGGCGCAGCGGGGCCGCCCGCAGCCGTTCGATGTTGAGGATCATTCGCGCCGCGCCATCGGTTTATTTCAGCCCGACGCAGATTAACCGGTCGGGGCGCGCAGCGCAAAACCCGTTGGCCGGAACTGAACCCGCTCAGACCGACCGCCCGCCGTTTCCGCTCGCCGCAGCGCCCGCTCTGGGTTAGAGGTAGCCCGCCACCCGCAACCGGCAGCAGCGGTCATGGAACAGCGTTGGGGCCTGCCCCTCATAGCCTGGCCGTCGCGGCTGCGCCCAAACGCCTGGGACCTCGTGGCGCTGCCACTGGTGCTGGGCGTCCTCGCGCTCGTCGCGTGGGGCGGCATGGCAATGGGCGCTCATTACCATATCGGCGAAACGCTGCCGATCAGCCTCGATCCGTGGCGGCTGCCGGAATATGCGCTGCGCACGGTCTTGCGCATGGCCGCCGCGCTGGTCGCCTCGCTGGTGTTCAGCCTCCTCTACGCCGCGCTGGCGGCCAAAAGCCGGCAGGCCGAAAAAATCATGATCCCGGTGCTCGATGTCCTGCAATCGGTGCCGATCCTCGGCTTCCTTTCGATCACCGTGACCGGCTTCATCGCGCTCTTTCCGGGCCGCCTGCTCGGCGTCGAATGCGCCGCGATCTTCGCGATCTTTACATCGCAAGCCTGGAACATGACGTTCAGCCTCTACCAGTCGCTGCGCACCGTGCCGCTGGAGCTGATCGAGGCGGCGCGGATGTATCACCTCTCGGCCTGGCAGCGCTTTTGGCGGCTCGAAGTGCCGCACGCGGTGCCGGCCTTGGTGTGGAACATGATGATGTCGGTGTCGGGCGGCTGGTTTTTCGTCGTCGCTTCGGAAGCCATCACGGTTTCCAGCCAGACGATCATGCTGCCCGGCATCGGGTCCTACATCGCCACCGCGATCGAACAGCGCAATCTCGGGGCGATCGGCTACGCCGTCCTGATCATGCTGGTCGTGATCCTCTTATACGACCAGTTGCTGTTCCGGCCGCTCCTCGCGTGGTCACGCAAATTCGTTGGCGATTCGGGCGCCGACGAGGATGTTGTCCGACCGTGGTTCTTGATCGTGCTGCAGCGCGCTCAACTGTTCGACCTGGTGCAATCGGCCGTCCTGGCGATCAATCGCGCGATCGATCACGGCATCGCCGCGCTGGCCCGCACGACGCCACGCCGGCGCCACGCCGTCCGGCGCTCGCGGCTGTTCGAGCACCTCTTCGACGCGACCCTGCTAGTGCTGGCCGGCGGCGCGGTTGCGTGGATCGTCGTGTTCATCCGGGCCAGCGTCGAGCCAGCCGAGATCGGCTGGGTTTTCGTCCTCGGGTTGATCACTGCCGTAAGGGTAATGGTGCTGATCGCGCTCGCTTCCCTGATCTGGGTGCCGATCGGGGTGTGGATCGGATTGCGCCCGCGGATCGCCGACCGGGCGCAGCCGGTCGTGCAGTTCCTTGCCGCGTTTCCGGCCAATCTGTTCTTTCCGGTGGCGGTTGTCCTGATCCTGCATTTCGACGCGAGCCCGGAGATATGGCTCAGCCCGCTGATGATCCTGGGAACCCAATGGTACATTCTGTTCAATGTGATCGGCGGCACCATGGGCCTGTCGGCCGAACTGCAGCTCGCGGCCGGCAATCTAGGGGTGCGCCGCCTGTTGTGGTGGCGCCGCGTCATCCTGCCGGCGATCTTCCCGGCCTACGTCACTGGAGCGGTCACCGCGGCCGGCGGCGCGTGGAACGCCAGCATCGTCTCCGAGGTCGTGCAATGGGGCGATACGACCTTGCGCGCGACTGGTGTTGGCGCCTACATCACGCGCTGGACGGCCGAGGGCGATGCCGCCCGGATCGCGCTCGGGATCGGGGTGTTGTGCCTCTATGTTCTGGCTTTCAACCGGCTGCTGTGGCGGCGGCTTTATAACCTGGCCGCCGAACGGCTGCGGCTCGACTGAGAGGATTTGCCCGGATGGTCGACATCCTCGCCGAACGGAGCGCCCCGAGTGGGCTGGCGGCGCCCCTCTTGCGTGCGTTTGCGCTGAGCAAGACCTATCGCACCCCCGACCATAGCGGCCGACTGGTCCTCGAACGCATCGATTTCACGCTGCGCGACGGCGAGATCGTCGCGATCCTCGGCAAATCCGGTTCCGGCAAATCGACCTTCCTGCGCTGCCTCGCCGGCCTCATCGCGCCGAGCGAGGGCCGGGTCGAGTATCGTGGCGAACCCGTCACCGACCCGGTGCAGGGTCTGGCGATGGTGTTTCAGAGCTTTGCGCTGTTTCCCTGGCTGACCGTGCTCGGCAATGTCGAATTGGGTCTCGAGGCACAGGGCATCTCCGCCGCCGAGCGGCGCCGGCGCGCGGTCGAGGCGATCGACCTCATCGGCCTCGACGGCTTCGAGAACGCCTATCCGAAGGAGCTGTCGGGCGGCATGCGGCAGCGCGTCGGGTTTGCCCGCGCCCTCGTCGTCAATCCCGACATCCTCTTGCTCGACGAGCCGTTCTCGCAGCTCGACGTGTTGACCGCCGAGACCTTGCGCAGCGACCTCGCGGAGCTGTGGAGCCAGCGGCGGATCCCGACCAAGGGGATCCTGATGGTGTCGCACAACATCGAGGAGGCGGTCGAGATGGCCGACCGCATCCTCATATTCAGCAGCGACCCCGGCCGTATCAGCGCCGAGGTCCCGATCACGCTGGCGCAGCCGCGGACCTGGGACAGCCCGCCGTTCCGCCAGATCGTCGATCAGGTCTATACGCTGTTGACGACGCTCCCGGGGCGCGACGGGCGGCGCGGCGCCAAACCCGAGCCGATCGGCTTCGGCCACCGCCTCCCCGACGCCGCGGTGCAGCAGCTGTCCGGGTTGATCGAGCGGCTGACCGAGCCGCCCTACCATGGCCGCGCCGACCTGCCGCACCTCGCCGACGAGGAAAACCTGGTCATTGACGAGCTGTTCCCGCTGATCGAGTTCATGCAGCTTCTCGGCTGGGCCCACGTCAGCGGCGGCGACATCGAGCTGACCGCGGGCGGGCGCGCTTATGCCGCAGCCGACATGCTGCCGAGGAAGCAGATGTTCGCCGACGCACTCGTAAAACACGTGCCGCTGGCCGCCCATATCCGTCGCGTCCTCGACGAGCGTCCAGGGCATCGCGCTCCCGCCGCGCGCTTCCTGCGCGAGCTTGAGGACCATTTATCCGAGGAAGAGGCCGAGCGCGTGCTCGAAACCGTGATCAATTGGGGCCGCCACGCCGAGATCTTCGCCTTTGATTATGACGACGAAGTGCTGAGCCTGGAGAATTTCTGATGCCGGACCGGCGCGCCGCGAGGGCAGTCATGCGCAGGAGATGGGTGGCGCAGAAGGGGTTGCGGCTTATGATGGCGCCGGCTAGAGGTGTGGCGTGGTTGAACGATTGATCTCGACAACGGCCGGGGACGGACCAGGCGGGCAGGGGCTCGACGCGGCGATCATTGCGCTGCGCCGGGG
>JBARKH010000523.1:0-3141 GCA_049801295.1 Allostellaceae bacterium
GCCCAGCACCGGGTAGCGCGCGCTCTGGGCAATGTTGACAATCGGGCAGAAGCGTTTGACCGCTTGCGCGTCGAGCCATTCGGCGTCGATGCCTTGGAGCCGGTTGGCGCCGGGGCGGCGCTGCCCCTCGCGGATGTCGGCCTCGCTATGCGCCAGGTTGAGGACGCCGCGCTGGCTCAGCATCACGTTGAAGTTGAGCTCGGCCGACAGCCCTTCCCACAATTTCAACGAATGCTCGTAGATCGCCGCGCTCGCGTCCCACAGGTAGTTGGAGCGGATGATCGTCGTGTTGCGCCCGGTATTGCCGAGCCCGATCGCACCCCTCTCCAGGACCGCGACATCGCGGATGCCGTGTTCCTTGGCGAGGTAATAGGCGGTCGCCAGCCCATGCCCGCCGCCGCCGATTACGACGACCTGATAACGCGGCCGCGGCGCGGCCTTGCGCCAGGCCGGCGTCCAGTTGCGGTGTCCACTCAGCGCGTGGCGCGCGAGGGCGAGGAAGGAATAGCGCTGCACGCAGGAAGGCTAGTGCCAGATGCCGCGTGCGCCAAGCCGTGCTTAGCTTTCGTTCGCGGCCGGACTTGGCCCGGCCATCCACGAGCGTCATAGTGCGGCGGGTCGGCTCGTGGATGCCCAGCCCAGGGCCGGGTACGAACGATTTGGGGACGTGCATGATCGACTACCGCAGCGACAATACCGGGCGCGCCGCGCCGGAAATCCTGGACGCCCTGGTGCGCGCCAATAGCGGTACCGCGCTCGGCTATGGCGCGGACGAGTGGACGGCGCGCCTGCAGGACCGCTTCAGCGAACTCTTCGAAACCCGGGTGCGGGTCTTCCCGGTGGCGACGGGGACGGCCGCGAATGCGCTCTCGCTCGCCGCGATCGCGCCCTCCTGGGGCCTCGTCTATTGCAGCGAGGCGGCGCACATCAATACCTCGGAAGCTAACGCGGCGGGGTTTTTCGGCGGCGGGCTGAAGCTCGTGTCGGTTGCCGGGAGCCATGGGAAGATAGCACCCGAGGCGCTCGCCGCGACCCTCGCCGCGGTTCAGCCAGGCGCGATCCATCGCGGGCAGCCGGCGGCGGTCAGCCTGACGCAAGCGAGCGATCTCGGCGCCGTTTACCCGCTCGACGAGATCCGCAAAATCGCCGAGATCGCGCGGGCGCGCGGGCTCAAGGTTCACATGGACGGGGCGCGCTTCGCCAACGCTCTGGCACGGCTCGGGTGCAGCCCCTCTGAGATGAGCTGGCGCGCCGGGGTCGACATCCTCTCGTTCGGCGCGACGAAGAATGGCGGCGCGTTATGCGACGCGATCGTCGTCTTCGCGCCTGAACTGGCTGACGGGCTTGCGTTGCAGCTGCGCCGCGGCGGACAGGTGTGGTCGAAGATGCGCTTCGCCTCGGCGCAGTTGGAGGCCTATGTCGCGGGCGGGCTGTGGCTCAATCTGGCGCGGGCCTCGAACGCGGCCGCCGCGCGGATCGCCGCTGGAATCGTCGGTCTTCCCGGGCTGCGCCTCATCGCCCCGGTCGAGGCCAACGAGCTCTTTCTCGAAATCCCGGCCGCGGTGATGGACGCGCTCGAACAGGGCGGCTTCCAATTCTACCGCCGCAGCGCGACGCTCGCTCGCTTTGTCTGCCGCTTCGATGTGACCGACGCCGAAGCCGACGCGCTCGTCGCCGCGCTGAAGCGCCGCTGCGCCGCCCCGGCGCGCGCCGCCGAATAGCGCAGAGCCGACCCACGCCCCAAACCCTTGCGCGCGCCGGCGTTTCGCCGAAGGATGCGGGCCTGGTTTGATCAGCAGCGAAGTGCCCCCTTATGCCCGCACCGCACCCTCTGACGGCGCTCCTCGCGCCAGCGTCCGTCGCGATCTTCGGCGCCTCCAACGATCCGACCCGGATCAGCGGCCGCTCGCTGCGCTATTACCGTGAGGCCGGCTACAAGGGCGCGCTCTATCCGATCAACCCGACGCGGGACACGGTGCAGGATCTGCGGGCCTATCCCGATATCGCCGCGGTGCCGGGACCGGTCGAATGCGCGGTCATCGCGGTGCCGGCTAACCTCGCGATCGAGGCGATGGAGGCCTGCGTCGCTAAAAGCGTGAAGGCGGTCGTCATGTTCACCGCCGGGTTTGCCGAAACCGGGCCCGAGGGCCGCGCGATGCAGGAGCGCATCATCGAGATCGCGCGGGGCGGCGGGATTCGCCTCTGCGGCCCCAACTGCCTCGGCCTCTTCAACATGCGGATCGGCCACACGCCGACTTTCAGCTCATTTCTCGAAGAGGGTCCGACCCCGGCGGGGCCGCTCGGCATGGTGACGCAGTCTGGCGCGTTTGGGACGCACCTGTTGGCGCTGACCGCGCGCCGCGGCATCTCGGTCGGGGTGTGGCTGTCGACTGGCAACGAAGCCGACGTGTCGGTCGCCGACGGCATCTCGTTTCTCGCCGACGACCCCGAGACGACGGCGATCGCCTGCTATGTCGAGGCGATCAAGGATGGCGCCCTCTTTGCCGAAGCGGTCGCGCGGGCGCGCGCCAACGGGAAGCCGGTCATCGCGATGAAGGTCGGCGGCTCGACGATCGGCGCCGCGGCGGCGGCTTCGCACACCGCCTCCCTCGCCGGGAGCGACGCGGTCTATGACGCGGCGCTGCGCCAGCTCGGCGTCGAGCGCGCCAAGACCCCCGAGGATCTCGTTAATATCGCCTATGCCTGCACCCGTGGGCGGTTGCCGAGCTCGCGGCGCCTCGCGGTGATGACGATGTCGGGCGGCGCCGGCGTCTTGATGGCCGATGCTGCCGAAGAGGGCGGGCTAGAGCTGACCCCGCTCGCCGACGAATCACAGAAGGAGGTGATCGGCTGGGTCCCGTTCGCCGCCGCGCGCAATCCGGTCGATGTGACCGCGCAGGTGTTGAACGACCCCTCGATCCTCGATAAATCCTTCGACCTCCTGTTCGGCAAGGAGAATTTTCCGGCGATGGTCGCCTTCTTCACGACCTGGGCGTCCTCGCCGCAGATGGCCGAGCCGCTGTTCCAGGCGGTAAGCGCGGCGGCGGCGCGCTATCCCGACCGCTATTTTGCCTTGTCCGCGATCGCCACACCGGAGATGCAGCGCCGCTACGAAGCGGCCGGGGTGGGACTGTTCGAAGA
>JBARKH010000524.1:0-6224 GCA_049801295.1 Allostellaceae bacterium
GCGCCGCTGTCACCGGCCCCGCGCTCGCCGAAACGGCGGCGGCGACCATGACGGCGAGCGCCGCTCCGGCGGTGCCGAGGGAGGCGGCCTCACTCAGCCGCACGCCTCGCGTCCGAGACGATCAGCGAATGCCCGGTCATTACCGCGGGCTTTGGCAAGCCGAGAATGTCGAGGAGGGTCGGTGCGACATCGGCGAGCCGTCCGTCATCGACCCGCGCGATCGCGCGCGGCGGGTTGACGATGAGGAACGGCACCGGATTGAGCGTATGCGCGGTATGGGGCTCACCGGTGATGGGATCGCGCATCATCTCGGCATTCCCGTGGTCGGCGGTGATGACGAGGGTGCCGCCGGCCGCCTCGACCGCAGCCGCAAGCCGCCCGAGGCAAGCATCGACGGTCTCGACCGCCTTGATCGCGGCGTCGAGCCGCCCGGTATGGCCGACCATGTCGGTATTGGCGTAATTGATGACGACGACATCGAAGCGCCCGGAACTGATCGCCGCGACCACCTTGTCGGTGACCGCCGGGGCCGACATCTCGGGCTGCAGATCGTAGGTCGCGACCTTCGGCGAGGGCACCAGGATCCGCTCCTCACCGGGAAATACGGTCTCCCGCCCGCCATTGAAGAAAAACGTCACGTGCGCGTATTTCTCGGTCTCGGCGATGCGCAGCTGCTTCATGCCGGCGTCGGCAATGAGTTCGCCAAAGGTGTCGCTCAGATCCACCGGCGCAAAGAGCGTCGCGAGGAGAGGGTTCAGCTCCTCGGAATATTCGACGAGGCCGAGCGCGGCGGCGAAGGCAACGCGCCTGTCGCGCGCAAACCCGGAAAACTCCGGGTCGACCAGAGCGCCGGCGATCTCGCGGATGCGGTCGGCGCGGAAATTGGCGAACAAGAGGCCGTCGCCGTCCTTCATGCCGCCGTAGTCAGCGAGCGCGGTCGGCAGCACGAATTCGTCAGTCTCGCCGCGCGCGTAGGCGGCCTCGACCGCGGCGACCGGATCATCGGCATGCTTGCCCGAGGCCGTGGTCAGCATCCGATAGGCCTGGGCGACCCGGTCCCAGCGCTGGTCGCGGTCCATCGCGTAATAGCGCCCGGCGAGCGTGGCGACGCGGATATCGCCGCGGCCGGCGACATCGGCCTCGAACTGCGCGAGATAGCCGATCGCCGATTTGGGCGGGGTGTCGCGCCCGTCGAGAAAGGCGTGCACCGCAACCGGCAGCCCGGCCTCGGCGAGGATCACGGCGAGCGCGGCGATCTGGCGCTGGTGCGAATGCACCCCGCCCGGCGACAAGAGCCCCATCACATGCGCGGCGCCGCCCTTCGCCTTGACCTTTGCGATGAAGTCCGTGAGCGCCGGCAGGCCCGCCAGCTTGCCCTCGGCGATCGCCTGATCGATGCGCGGCAGATCCTGCATCACCACCCGGCCGGCACCGATATTGGTGTGCCCGACCTCGGAATTGCCCATCTGCCCGTCGGGCAGCCCGACATAATGCTCGCTGGCGTTGAGGTGCGCGTGCGGCCAGCGCCGCATCAGCTCATGCCAGACCGGGGTCGTGGCGCGATCGATCGCGTTATCGGCGGCGTGCTCGTCCTTGGGCGGCCGCTCGCCCCAGCCATCGAGGATGCACAGCACAACAGGGCGCGGGCGGGAATTCATCGGTCGCGATGCCTCGACCTAGAGAGGATGGCCGGATGTATACGCCAACGCAGCCGGCTCCCGGTAGTGCCCCCGCCGACGCGCGGCAAATTCCCTGCCGGCAGGGAATTTTTCGCGAAAATCCCGGCAACGCATTGAGAATACGCAATTCCATCGAATCGGGCAGGGAATTTTTGCGCCGCTTGCAGGGAATTTATTGCGGTGGGGCAGGGAATTTTGCGTATCGAGTGGGGAATTATCGGATTTCTGAACAATTAATTATTAAACAGGTAATTGTAATTATATAGATAGCGTCCGCCGTTCTGTCAATCCCCGCCGGTTCATTCGATCACCTCATGGGCGCGCTGCAGGATCGATTGCGGCACGGTGAGGCCGAGCGCCTTGGCGGTCTTGAGGTTGACGATCAGCGAGAACTTCGTGGGGTACTGGACCGGGAGGTCGGCCGGACTGGCGCCCCTGAGGATGCGGTCGATATAGGATGCGGCCTGCACGTGCACCTCAACCGGGTCGAAGGCATAGGACAACAGCGCGCCATCCCGAGAAAACAAGTCGGCGATGCCCATCAAGGGCAAACCGTGCTGCACCGCGGCGGCGATGATCACCGCGCGATGTGCTCCGTTGAAACTGTCTGGCAGCGTAAGGAGGCCGCCTCCGGGCTCGCGCGCCTCGGTAGCGATGGCTGCCTCGATCGCCGCGTCATCGCGCACCGGAGCAAGCGTCACGGTCAGCCCGAGCGACCGGCCGGCGGCCGCGAGCGCGCGGTTGAACGATTGGGCGTAAGCCCGGATGGCGGTGTCCGGGTTGAAGATGACGGCGACCCGGGTGACACTTGGGGCGACCTCCTTGAGCAATTGCAGCCATTTTCCCATCAGCGGCGCGTCAAAAGAGCTGAAGCCGGTGATGTTGCCGCCCGGCCGCGCGAGGCTCTTAACAAATCCCAGCCCGACGGGATCGGGCATGAGGACGAACACGATCGGGATCGTATGCGTCT
The DNA here is from genome assembly GCA_049801295.1 of Allostellaceae bacterium. Lineage (GTDB taxonomy): Bacteria > Pseudomonadota > Alphaproteobacteria > ATCC43930 > CGMCC-115725 > DATARH01. The sequence goes on from JBARKH010000524.1 coordinate 2,650, forward strand.
GCTCCTGCACTGCCGCGACCACATTCCCGGGACTCGCAAGAATGACGTCCGGGTTCAGGCCAAGGAGCTCCGCCGCGCCGGATTTGTAGCGTGTCGGATCGCCTGCGGCAAAGCGGTAGTCGATCCGGATATTCTTGCCCTCTATCCACCCGAAGCCCGCTAGCGCCTGCGCGAAGGCCGATATGATTCTCTGGGTGAACGGGTCGTTCTCGGGGAAATCCATCAACACGCCAACGCGGCGAAGGCGCTCGGGCTGCTGCGCGTGTCCGGTAAGCGGCCAAGCCGCCGCGGCGCCAAGAACGGTGATGAACGCGCGGCGCCTGATGCCTGGCCTCTTACCCGCACGGCGAAAATGCTCAGCATGAGTGGGCGCGGGTGTCATCGGTCGCGATACCCCGATGGGGCGCTGACGGGCCGCTGTTATATGCGAAAGCATGCCAGCTCAGGGAGGCCCTAGCTCGGCTGCCGGTTTGGCGTCGCGCACGGCGTGGCGCAGGGCACCGCGGCGCCCCATATAGGAGCTGGCGGTCGCGCTTGTCTTTGACGGCGGCACCCGCGCAGGCCTGTCGCAGCGTCAGGCGTATCGGGGGCTGAGGAACCTACGCATGAAATGGCCAAAATGGTCGATCGTCCACGGCGAGCGGGGCGACTTCCTTCCGATCATGATCGGCTGCATCCTCCTGTTCATCTCGGCGCCTGCATTCGTGTTGTTGCTCACGAGTGCCGACCGGGGCTCGGCACCGATAAGAGATCCGCTGCTCGTTTGGTTCGGGATTGGGATCATCATCAGCGCAAGTTTTATCATCATGGGTCTTCGGGTTTGCACATCCCCGGGGTCGCGGCTGTATCGGATAACGCATGGCCGGTTTTTTCGCGGTCAATAGCCGGCTATTCGGCGTCGGGCTGTTTCGAGGGATGGGCGTCGGCGAAGGCCGGGATCGCCATGCAGCTGTCGTAGACCCGCACGACCCGTGGGTAGGGCGCCAGATCGACGCCGAAAACTCGCGCTGGGGTCACCTGGGTGACCACCCCGATATCGGCGAGCGTCGGCACCTCGCCATGGCATAACCGGCCGCTCTCGCGGTGCTCGGAAATGAGCGTCTCCATCGCCGCGAGCCCGGCGCCGAGCCAATGGCGGATCCACAGGAGCATCTGTTCTTCGCTGAGCTTCAATTCGTCCACGAGGTAATGACGGATGCGCGGGACGATCAGCGGATGCGCGTCGGCGATGTTGATGAGCGCGAGCCCCCGCACCCAGGCGCGCGCCGCGATATCCGCCGGCAGGAGCGGCGGCTCGGGGTATTTCTCCTCGAGGTATTCGAGGATCGCCAGCGACTGGAACAATTTCGCCCCGCCGTCGATCAAGGTCGGCACCACCATCTGCGGGTTGAGCGCGCGGTATTCCGGCTTGAACTGGTCGCCCTTTTCGAGATGGAGGAAGGTGTCGTCGTGCTTCAGCCCTTTCAGGTTGAGCGCGATGCGCACACGGAAACTCGCCTGCGAGCGGTAATAGGTATAAAGCTGCAACGCTGCCTCCCTCGAATGGCCCGGCACTAATCAAGCCCCGAATGGTGTCTTCCCATGCCCGACGCCGTACCCGATACCGCCCCGCAACCGACCCGGCTCGCCGATTATCGGCCGCCCGACTTCCTCATCGACGCGGTCGACCTCGTCTTCGATCTCGACGCGGCCGAGACCCGCGTCGCATCGCATCTCACCGTGCGCCGCAACCCGAAGGCGGCAAGCTCCGGCGCGAAGCTGCGCCTCGATGGCGACGAACTCGAACTGGTTGCGCTGGCGCTCGACGGCAGGCCGCTCGCCGCCACTGATTACCGCCACGAGCCGGATGGCGCGCTGATCGTGCCGGCCGTTCCCGACAGTTTTGTGCTCGACATAGAAACCCGCATCGCGCCGGCGCGCAACACCGCGCTCAGCGGGCTCTACACCTCCGGCGGCAATTTCTGCACCCAATGCGAGCCCGAGGGGTTTCGCCGGATCACCTATTTCCTCGACCGTCCCGATGTGATGGCGCGCTACAGCGTGACGATCCGCGCTGAGAAGGCGCGCTTTCCGGTGCTGCTGTCAAACGGCAACCCGGGGGAACGGGGCGACCTCCCCGGTGGACGCCATTGGGCCAAATGGATCGATCCGCATCCCAAGCCCTCCTATCTGTTCGCGCTTGTGGCGGGCGATCTCGTCGCGCTCGAGGACCGCTTTAGGACCCGCTCGGGGCGCGAGGTCGCGCTCGCGATCTGGGTGCGGCGGGGGGACGAAGACAAATGCGGCCACGCGATGGCGTCCCTCAAAAAGGCGATGCGCTGGGACGAGGAAACCTTCGGCCTCGAATACGACCTGGATGTCTTCAACATCGTCGCGGTCAGCGACTTCAACATGGGAGCGATGGAGAATAAGGGGCTCAACATCTTCAACACGCGTTACGTGCTGGCGCAGCCGGCGAGCGCGACCGACACCGATTACCAGGGCATCGAGGCGGTGATCGCCCACGAATATTTCCACAATTGGACCGGCGACCGGGTGACTTGCCGCGACTGGTTCCAGCTGTCGTTGAAGGAAGGGCTGACGGTCTTTCGCGATCAGCTGTTTTCCGCCGACCAGGGGAGCAAAGCGGTGTGTCGCATCGGCAATATCCGCACCCTGCGCGCCGCCCAGTTCCCCGAGGATGCCGGCCCCTTGGCGCACCCGGTGCAGCCGCAGAGCTATCTCAGGATCGACAATTTCTACACCGCGACGGTCTACAACAAGGGCGCCGAGGTGATCCGCATGATGCACACGCTGTTGGGCGCGGAGGGATTCCGCCGCGGCATGGACCTCTACATCAAGCGCCACGACAATGAGGCGGCGACGATCGGCGATTTTGTGGCGGCGATGCAGGAGGGTGGCGGCGTCGACCTCACCGGATTCGCGTTGTGGTACGCCCAGGCCGGCACCCCGGAGATCACGGTTGAGGACCGTTATGACGCGGAGGCGCGCAGCTATGAGCTGAGCGTCGCACAGAAGGTGCCGCCGACCCCGGGACAGCTCGACAAGGAGCCGATGCCGATCCCGCTGGCGGTCGGGCTCATCGGCCCCAATGGCGATGAAATATCGGCCCGGCTCGACGGCGAACCCGAGGGCCGCGCCGGTACCCGTGTGCTGGTTCCCGAACGCCAGCGCCAGACCTTCCGCTTTGTCGATGTGCCGGCGCCGCCGGTGCCGTCGCTGCTGCGCAACTTCTCCGCGCCGGTCAAGCTCCAGGGCGTCGCGCTCGACCGGCTGAAGTTTCTCGCGATCCACGATACCGATCCGGTCGCGCGATGGGATGCCGGGCAGCAGGTCGCGACGAGGATGCTGCTCGACCGGGTCGCGGCGCATCAGCACGCGATTGCGGCCCATGGGGCGATGCCGCCGCTCGATCCCGATCTGGTCGCGGCGATGCACCAGACCCTGGCCGACGCCGACCGCGACCCGGCCTTTGCCGCGGAAGCCCTGGTGTTGCCGGGCGAAGCGAGCCTCGCCGACGAAATGCCCGTGGTCGCGGTCGAGGCGATCCATGCCGCGCGCGAGAGCGCCCGCGC
>JBARKH010000525.1:0-2225 GCA_049801295.1 Allostellaceae bacterium
CTAGAGCAAGGTCCGTTTAAGTTCGATCACCCCACATCGTCATCCCCGGGCTTGACCCGGGGATCCACGTGGATGGCCGGGTCAAGCCCGGCCATGACGGGCAGGGAAGCGATTCAATCTGATCGGACGCTGCTCTAGCGCGTCACATGCGCCGAGACCGCGAGCCAGACGCCGTCGCGGTGCGCCCAGACATCGGTATAGCGGCCCTGGCGTTCCTCGCCGCTGGCGGTCGTGTAGCGGGTGCGGGCATGGATGATCGCAACGTCGCCCATGATGCGCACCCGCACGTCCTCGGTGACGAGGCCCTTGATCGTCACCGGCTGGGCGGTCTGCGCTAGAAACCCTCGCTTGTCGACGAGCGATCCGTCGGGGTTCGAGCATAGGAAATCCGGGGCGAGGATCTCCTCGAAGCGTCGCACGTCGCTGTGCTGCACCGAGTGGATGTAGTCGCGATTGAGCGCGGTCAACAGCTCAACGTCGCTCGGCGCTGTCGACGTGGCATCGATCCTCGGCATCGCGATCCTCGGTTGCTGACTTCGCCCGGTCGGCTATGATCAGGCAAGACCCGCGATAAAGGGAGGAAAATGATGCGCTGGCTCAGATACGCGGCGGACGGGCGCGAAGCCTACGGCATCATCGAGGGGGGCGAGGTTGTCGAAGTGAAGGGCGATCCCTTCGCCGGCTATCAAAAGACCGCGACGCGGCGCAAGCTCAATACCGTCAAGTTCCTGGTGCCGGTGATCCCCAAGACCTTCTACGCCGCCGGGCTCAACTACGCCGAGCATGTGACCGAGATGGCCAAAAAGCGCGGCGAAGAGCCCAAGCTCCTGCCGGAGGCCGATGTCGGCTACCGCGCCAACAACGCCCTCATCGCGCATGGCGAAAACATCGTGATCCCGAAGGATGCGGGCGAACTCGTGCAATACGAGGGCGAACTCGTCGCGGTCATCGGCAAAGAGGTCAAGCACGTCTCCGAGAAGGACGCGCTCTCCTGCGTCCTCGGCTGGACGATCGGCAACGACATGAGCGAGCGCACCTGGCAGCGCGGCGACCGGACGCTGTGGCGGGCCAAGAACACCGATACCTTCAAGCCGATGGGGCCGTGGATCGAAACCGATTTCGACCTCGACGCGGCCGAGACGATCGTGCGGGTCAATGGCAAGGTCACCGACAAGTTCCGCACCAACAACATGATCCACGGGGTCGCCAAGTTCATCAGCCGGATGTCGCAATACCTGACGCTCTACCCCGGCGACGTGGTGTGGATGGGCACTGAAGGGAGCCCGAAAAATTTGAAACACGGCGATCTGTGCGAGGTCGAGATCACCGGCATCGGCACGCTTTCGAACCCGCTGGTGCGCGAGGGGATGTAGAGCGCGATGAACCTCTTCGATCTCTCCGGCAAGGTGGCGATCGTCACCGGCTCCTCGCGCGGCATCGGCCGGGCGATCGCCGAGGGTTTTGCCGACGCGGGCGCGCGCGTCGTCATCTCCTCGCGGAGCGAGGCGCCGTGCGAGGAAGTGGCGGCGGCGATCCGCAAGAAAGGCGGCGAAGCGATCGCCATTACCTGCCGCATCTCCGATCATGCGCAGATCGAAAACCTTGTCGCCAAGACGAGGGAAGCGTGGGGCGGCGTCGACATTCTCGTCTGCAACGCGGCGATCAACCCGCATTACGGCAAGCTCGAAGACCTGAGCGACCAGGTGTTCGAGCGGATGATGACCAACAACGTCTTGAGCAATCTGTGGCTCTCGAAGCTCTGCGTGCCCGATATGAAGGCCAAGCGCGAGGGGTCGATCATCTTCATCAGCTCGATCGGCGGGCTCAAATCCTCGACCGTCATCGCGATGTACGGGGTCACCAAGGCCGCCGACATCGCGCTCTGCCGCAGCCTTGCCGCCGAATGGGGGCCCGAGGGCGTGCGGGTCAACTGCATCGCGCCGGGGCTCGTTGAAACCGCGTTCGCGCGCGCCCTTTACGAGGATCCCGAACGCCGCGCCCGGCGCGAGGCGGAAACCCCGCTGCGCCGCCTGGGGCAACCCGAAGACATCGCCGGCGCCGCGCTCCTCCTCGCCTCCAAAGCCGGCGCCTTCATCACCGGCCAGACCATCGTCGTCGATGGCGGGGTGATGATCGCGTAGAATTTTTTGTCATCCCGGCGGTGGCCGGGATCCACGGATCCAATTGCGAGGCGGCTGAAAAATGGGTCCCGGCCTTCGCCGGGA
>JBARKH010000526.1:0-9020 GCA_049801295.1 Allostellaceae bacterium
GCTCGCGGTCGCGCTCGGCGGCGACCTCGCGCAGCCGGGCGACGACGCTGCCGGTGCCGGCCGGGATCAGCCTTCCGACGATCACATTCTCCTTCAAGCCGGTCAGCGTGTCGATCCGGCCGGAGACGGCGGCCTCGGTAAGGACGCGGGTCGTCTCCTGGAACGAGGCGGCCGAAATGAAGGAGCTCGTCTGCAGGCTCGCCTTGGTGATGCCTTGCAGCACCGGGTGCGCCACCGCCGGACGCAAGTCTTCCTTCACGGTCTTGGCGTTCTCGTGCTCGAATTCGGAGCGGTCGACCTGTTCGCCCGAAAGGAAGGTGGTTTCGCCCGGATCCTCGATCTCGACCTTCTGCAGCATCTGGCGAACGATCACCTCGATGTGCTTGTCGTTGATGCGCACCCCCTGCAGCCGGTAGACCTCCTGGATCTCGTTGATCAGGTAGCTCGCCAGCTCCTCGACCCCGAGAATCCGCAGGATGTCGTGCGGCACCCGGTTGCCGTCCATCATCAGATCGCCCTTGAGGACGTAATCGCCCTCTTGCACGCTGATGTGCTTGCCCTTGGGGATCAGGTACTCGACCGACTCGGCGTCGCTGCCGTCAGTCGGGACCACGACGATGCGGCGCTTCGTCTTGTAATCCTTGCCGAATTCGACGCGTCCCTCGGATTCGCTGATGATCGCGAAATCCTTGGGCTTCCTCGCTTCGAAGAGCTCGGCGACCCGCGGCAGACCGCCGGTGATGTCGCGGGTCTTGGAGGATTCCCGCGGGATCCGGGCCAAGACGTCGCCGGCCTTGACCGCGGCTTGGTTGTCGATCGAGAGGATCGCGTCAACGGGGAGGAAGTAGCGGGCTTCGAGGCCATTGGCGAGGGTCAGGAGTTCGCCCCTCTCGTCGGCCAGCGTGACCCGCGGCCGCAGTTCGCCGCCGCGCGGCTGCTGCTTCCAGTCAATGACGACCTTCGACGAGATCCCGGTCGCCTCGTCGACCGCATCGCGCATCGAGATGCCTTCGATCACATCGACATAATGCGCGATGCCGTCCTTCTCGGTGATGATCGGGATCGTGTACGGATCCCAATCGGCGAGGCGATCGCCGCGGTGGACCTGGGCGCCCTCGTCGGCGAGGAGCCGCGCGCCATAGGGCACGCGGTGGCGCGCCTTCTCGCGGCCAGCTTCGTCAACGAGGACCATCTCGCAATTGCGCCCCATCGCCACCGGCAACCCGCTGGAGTTGATGACGACGTTGCGATTCTTGATCTCGACCTTGGCGTCAAAGGCGGCCTCGATCGAGGATTGTTCGGCCCCGCGCTGGGCCGCGCCGCCGATGTGGAAAGTCCGCATCGTCAATTGCGTCCCGGGTTCGCCGATCGACTGCGCGGCGATGACCCCAACGGCTTCCCCGATGTTGACGACGGTGCCGCGGGCGAGATCTCGACCATAGCACTTGCCGCAGACCCCGACGCGCGATTCGCAGGTCAGGACCGAGCGGATCGACACCGCGTCGATCCCGGCCCGCTCGATGGCGTCGACCGCGTCTTCGTCGATGAGGGCGCCGGCCGGCAGCACTACTTCGCCATTGAGCGGATCGTGGACGTCAACCGCGGCGCAGCGCCCGATGATGCGGTCGGCCAGGGGCGAGATGATCTCGCCGCCATCGACGACGGCGCGCGTCAGGAGGCCGCGGGTGGTGCCGCAATCAACTTCGGTGATGATCGCATCCTGCGCGACATCGACGAGGCGGCGGGTCAGGTAGCCCGAATTGGCGGTCTTGAGCGCGGTGTCGGCGAGACCCTTGCGGGCGCCGTGCGTCGAGTTGAAATACTCGAGGACGGTGAGGCCTTCCTTGAAATTGGAGATGATCGGAGTGGCAATGATCTCGCCCGAGGGCTTGGTCATCAGTCCACGCATTCCGGCCAGCTGCTTGATCTGGGCGGCCGAACCGCGGGCGCCGGAATCCGACATCATCCACACCGAATTGATCGGCTCGCCGGGCTTCGGCGTGCGGATGACCTTGATCATCTCCTCGGCGACCTTTTCCGAGCAGCTGGTCCAGGCGTCGACCTCCTTATTATACTTTTCGCGCTGGGTGATCAGCCCGTCCTGGTATTGCTGCTCGTATTCCTTGACCTTCTCCTGCACGTCGGTAACCAGCTGGTGCTTGGCTTCGGGGATGATCAGATCGTCCTTGCCGAACGAGATCCCGGCCTTGCACGCCTGGTTGAAGCCCAATGCCATCAGCCGGTCGCAGAAGATCACGGTCTCCTTCTGGCCGCAGAAGCGGTAGACCTGGTCGATCAGATCGCTGATCGCCTTTTTGCCGAGCAGCTGGTTGATCAGATCGAAGCCGATCAGCGGATTGCGCGGCAGGATCTCCGACAGGAGCATCCGCCCCGGCGTCGTCTCGACCCGGCGGACGATCGGCTGGCCGTCCGCGTCGACCCCTTCGTAGCGGGCCCTGATGCGGGTGTGCAGCGTCACCGCCTTGGCGGCGAGCGCCTGCTCGATCTCGCCGACATCGGTGAACGCCATCCCCTCGCCGGGCTCACCCTCGCGCTCCATCGTGATGTGATAGAGCCCGAGCACGATATCCTGCGACGGCACGATGATCGGCTTGCCGTTGGCCGGCGACAGAATGTTGTTGGTCGACATCATGAGGACGCGGGCTTCCAGCTGCGCCTCCAGCGACAGGGGCACGTGCACGGCCATCTGGTCGCCGTCGAAATCGGCGTTGAACGCGGTGCACACCAACGGGTGCAGCTGGATCGCCTTACCCTCGATCAGCACCGGCTCGAAGGCCTGGATGCCGAGGCGGTGCAAGGTCGGCGCGCGATTGAGGAGGACCGGGTGCTCGCGGATCACCTCTTCCAGGATGTCCCAGACCTCGGGCCGTTCCTTCTCGACCATGCGCTTGGCGGCCTTGATCGTCGAAGCGAGGCCATAGAGTTCGAGCTTCGAATAGATGAACGGCTTGAACAATTCGAGCGCCATCTTCTTCGGCAGCCCGCACTGATGGAGCTTCAACTCCGGGCCGACGACGATGACCGAGCGGCCGGAATAATCGACGCGCTTGCCGAGGAGGTTTTGGCGGAACCGCCCCTGCTTGCCCTTGAGCATGTCGGACAGTGATTTGAGCGGCCGCTTGTTGGCGCCGGTGATGACCCGGCCGCGCCGGCCGTTGTCGAAGAGCGCGTCGACCGCCTCCTGCAGCATGCGCTTTTCGTTACGCACGATGATGTCGGGGGCGCGCAGCTCGATGAGTCGCTTCAGCCGGTTGTTGCGGTTGATGACGCGGCGGTAAAGGTCATTCAGATCGGAGGTCGCGAACCGGCCGCCATCCAACGGTACCAGCGGACGCAGCTCGGGCGGGATCACCGGCACGACCTCGAGGATCATCCATTCCGGGCGGCTGTTCGATTCGGTGAAGGCCTCGACGAGCTTCAGCCGCTTCACCAGCTTCTTGCGGCGGGCTTCCGAATTGGTGTCGCGCAGCTCATCGCGCAGCCGCACTTTCTCTTCCGCCAGATCGATCGCCACCAGCATCGTGCGCAATGCTTCCGCGCCGATCGCGGCGGTGAACTGATCCTCGCCGTACTCGTCCTGCGCCTTGATGTAATCCTCTTCGCTCAGGAGCTGGTGCAGCTTCAGGGGCGTGAGACCCGGCTCGATGACGACGTAATTCTCGAAATAGAGGATCCGCTCGAGGTCCTTGAGCGTCATGTCCAAGAGGAGGCCGATGCGGCTCGGCAGCGACTTCAGGAACCAGATATGCGCGACGGGCGAGGCCAGCTCGATATGGCCCATGCGGTCGCGCCGCACCTTCGACAGGGTGACTTCGACCCCGCACTTCTCGCAGATGATCCCGCGATACTTCATGCGCTTGTACTTGCCGCACAGGCACTCGTAGTCCTTGATCGGGCCGAAGATGCGGGCGCAAAAGAGGCCGTCGCGCTCCGGCTTGAAGGTGCGGTAGTTGATCGTCTCGGGCTTCTTGATCTCGCCATAGGACCAGGAGCGGATGCGCTCCGGGCTGGCGATCGAGATACGGATCTGGTCGAAGCTTTGCGGCCCCGAAACCTGCCCGAAGATGTTCATCAACTCATTCATTCGCGACCCCTTCGGTCTGTCGTCATTCCCGCGAAAGCGGGAACCCAGGGCAACCGCTTAACCGCGGCCCTGGGCCCCCGCTTGCGCGGGGGCGACGGAAGCCAAAATCTTCTCTCGTGTCATGACCCGACGCGGTCATCAGTAGCTGCGCTGCTCCAACTCGACATTGAGGCCCAGCGAGCGCAACTCCTTGACGAGGACATTGAACGATTCGGGGATGCCGGCCTCGAAATTGTCGTCGCCCCGAACGATCGCCTCGTAGACCTTGGTGCGGCCGGAGACGTCGTCCGACTTGACGGTCAGCATCTCCTGCAAGGTGTATGCCGCGCCGTAGGCTTCGAGCGCCCACACCTCCATCTCGCCGAACCGCTGCCCGCCGAACTGCGCCTTGCCGCCCAACGGCTGCTGGGTGACGAGGCTATAGGGGCCGATCGAGCGGGCGTGGATCTTGTCGTCGACCAGATGGTGGAGCTTCAGCATGTAGATGTAGCCGACCGTGACCTTGCGGTCGAAGGGCTCCCCGGTGCGGCCATCGACGAGCGTCACCTGGCCGGAGGAGGCAAGCCCCGCCCGGGTCAGCATGGCGACGATGTCGTCTTCGCGCGCCCCGTCGAAGACCGGGCTCGCCATCGGCACCCCGCGCGTCAGATCGCCGGCGAAGTCGACGAGCTCGTCGTGCGCCAGGGCTTCGATCGTGGTGCGGTCCTGGCCGTCATAGATCTCGCCAAGGAGCTGGCGCAGTTCCTTGTCGCCGCCGCCATTGCGGTGCAGCCCTTCGAGGACCTCGCCGATGCGGCGGCCGAGCCCGGCGGCGGCCCAGCCGAGATGGGTTTCGAGGATCTGCCCGACATTCATCCGGCTCGGCACGCCCAATGGGTTGAGCACGATGTCAACGGGCGTCCCGTCTTCGAGATAGGGCATGTCCTCGATCGGCATGATGCGCGAGATAACGCCCTTGTTGCCGTGGCGACCGGCCATCTTGTCGCCCGGCTGCAGCTTGCGCTTCACCGCGACGAAGACCTTGACCATCTTCATCACGCCCGGCGGCAATTCGTCGCCGCGCTGCAGCTTCTCGACCTTGCTCTCGAAGCGCGACTGAAGCTCGGCGACGGCGTCGTCCATCTGCTTCTTCAGGGTCTCGATATCGGCCATCCGCGCATCGTCCTGGACGATGATCTGGCGCCACTGCCCGGGTGTGTACTCGGCGAGGAGGGCGTCATTGACCTCGGCCCCCGATTTCATGCCCTTGGGGCCGGAGACCGTGGTCTGGCCGAGCACCAACTCCTTCAGCCGTGCGGCAAAGCTGCGCTCAAGGATGGCGCGCTCGTCGTCGCGGTCTTTTGCCAGCCGCTCGATCTCGGCGCGCTCGATCGCCAGCGCACGCTCGTCCTTGTCGACGCCGCGGCGCGAGAAGACGCGCACCTCGACGATCGTGCCGGAGACGCCGGGCGGCAGGCGGAGCGAAGTATCGCGCACGTCGGAGGCCTTCTCGCCGAAGATCGCGCGCAGAAGCTTCTCTTCCGGGGTCATCGGGGATTCGCCCTTCGGCGTCACCTTGCCGACCAGAATGTCGCCCGGCTTCACCTCGGCGCCGATATAGACGATCCCGGCTTCGTCGAGGTTTTTGAGGGCCTCCTCGCCGACGTTGGGGATGTCGCGGGTGATCTCCTCTTGGCCGAGCTTCGTATCGCGCGCGCTCGCCTCGAACTCCTCGATATGGATCGAGGTGAAGACGTCGTCGGAGACGATGCGCTCGGAAATCAGGATCGAATCCTCGAAATTATAGCCGTTCCACGGCATGAACGCGCACAGCACGTTGCGCCCCAATGCCAATTCGCCCTGCTCGGTCGACGGACCGTCGGCGATGATGTCGCCGGCCCGCACCTGGTCGCCGACCTTCACCAGCGGCCGCTGGGTGATGCAGGTGTTCTGGTTGGAGCGCTGGAACTTCAACAGATTATAGATGTCGACGCCGGAGGCCGCGGCCGATGTTTCCTCGGTCGCGCGGATGACGATGCGGGTCGCGTCGACCTGGTCGACGATCCCTGAGCGGCGGGTGATGATCGTCACCCCGGAATCGCGCGCGACCGTCTCCTCCATGCCAGTGCCGATGAGCGGCGCCTCCGCGCGGATCAAGGGCACCGCCTGGCGCTGCATGTTGGAACCCATCAGCGCGCGGTTGGCGTCGTCGTTTTCGAGGAACGGGATCAATGCCGCGGCGACCGAGACGAGCTGCTTGGGCGAGACGTCGATGAGGTCAACTTCGTGCGGCCGGCACAACACGAAATCGCCGTTCTTGCGGCAGTTGGTCAGCTCGTCGGTGATGCCGCCCGCGGCGTCGATCGGAACGTTGGCCTGGGCGATCGAATAGCGGCCCTCGTCCATCGCCGAGAGATAGACGACGTCGTCCGTGACGCGGCCCTCGGCCACCTTGCGGTAGGGGCTTTCGATAAAGCCGTACTGGTTGACCCTTGCATAGGTCGCCAGCGAGTTGATGAGGCCGATATTCGGACCCTCCGGGGTCTCGATCGGGCAGATCCGGCCGTAGTGCGTCGGGTGGACGTCGCGCACCTCGAACCCGGCGCGCTCGCGCGTGAGGCCACCTGGCCCCAGGGCCGAGAGGCGCCGCTTGTGGGTGATCTCCGATAGCGGGTTGGTTTGGTCCATGAACTGCGAGAGCTGCGACGAGCCGAAGAACTCGCGCACCGCCGCGGCCGCCGGCTTGGCATTGATCAAATCGTGCGGCATCACGGTGTCGATCTCGACCGAGCTCATCCGCTCGCGGATCGCCCGCTCCATACGCAGGAGGCCGACCCGGTACTGGTTTTCCATCAATTCGCCGACCGAACGCACCCGGCGATTGCCGAGATGGTCGATATCGTCGATGTCGCCGCGGCCATCTTTGAGATCGACGAGCACGTTGAGGATGGCGAGGATGTCCTGCTTGCGCAGCACCCGCATCGTGTCCTCGGTATCGAGCTCGAGGCGCGAATTCATCTTGACCCGGCCGACCGCCGACAAATCATAGCGCTCGGGGTCGAAGAACAGGCTGTTGAACAGCCCCTCGGCGGTCTCCAGCGTCGGCGGCTCGCCCGGCCGCATGACCCGGTAGATATCGATCAGCGCATCCTCGCGCGTCGCGTTCTTGTCGATCGCCAGCGTATTGCGGATATAGGGTCCCTTGCTGTCGGCGCCGCGGCTGACGAGATCGATGTCAAGCATCGGCAGCAGGTCAAACCCGGCCTCGTCGAGTTGGGCAAGCGCCGCCTCGGTGATCTCGTCACCGGCCTCGAAATAGACTTCGCCGGTTTCCTCGTTGATCAGGTCCTGCGCGAAATAGCGGCCGATCAGCTCTTCGGGCGGCGCCAGCACATGGACGAGCCCGGCCTCGCGCAGCCGGCGCGCCAGCCGCGGCGTCATCCGCTCGCCGATCGGGACTTTGACTTCGCCGGTATCGGCGTCGATCAAATCGGCGGTCAGCTTGCCTTTGTACTGCTCGGGCTCGAACGGCGTCATCCAGCCATTGGGGCCGCGCTCGTAGGCGACGGTGCCATAGAACGCCGAGAGGATCTCCTCCTTGGTCATGCCGACGGCTTCGCCGGGCTGCAAATTTTTGGTTTCGCTCTTGCGTTGGGCGCGCTTCACCTCGGTCGCCGCGTCGTCGAGCGCCATCAACAGCGTCGTCGCCGGCAGCTTGCGGCGCCGGTCGATGCGGACATAGACGTGGTCCTTGGCGTCGAACTCGAAATCGAGCCAGGAGCCGCGATAGGGAATGACCCGCGCGGCGAACAGGTATTTGCCGGAGGAGTGCGTCTTGCCCTTGTCGTGGTCGAAGAAGACGCCGGGGCTGCGGTGCATCTGCGAGACGATGACCCGCTCGGTGCCGTTGATGATGAAGGTGCCGTTGCGCGTCATCAACGGCATGTCGCCCATATAGACGTCCTGCTCCTTGATGTCGCGGATCGAGCGCGAGCCGGTGTCCTCGTCGACATCCCACACCACCAGGCGCAGCGTCACCTTCAAGGGCGCGGCGTAGGTGATGCCGCGCTGCTGGCACTCGTCGGTATCGTATTTCGGGGTTTCCAACTCGTAGCGCACGAATTCCAATTGGGCGCGCTCGGAAAAATCGCGGATCGGGAACACCGACTTGAAGACTTCCTGCAGCCCGACATTGCCGCGGTCCTCGGCCATCACGCCCATTTGCAGGAAATGGTCGTAGGAACTCCGCTGCACCTCGATGAGGTTGGGCATCGGAGCGACCTCGGGTATGCGCCCGAAGCTTTTGCGGATCCGCTTCTGGCCGTTGAAGGATATCGCCATTTATGTCCCTCGCTGTGGGCCGCGCCCAGTTGCACCGGACCGGGCGTGGCCCGAAATTCTCGTCGCCGCCACGTCTGCTGACCGGAGAGCCACCTCCGGACGCAACAACACCGGGCGTGCGAGACCTCTCGCACCCCGGTTAGGCACTCTCGATTTTAGCGCGGCGCCCAGCGGCAGCCGCTGCGTTCTGCAGAAGGTCGTGGCGGACCTACCTTATTTCGACAGTCGCACCGGCATCTTCAAGCTGTTTCTTGATTTTTGCCGCCTCTTCCTTGTTGACGCCTTCCTTGACCGCCTTGGGCGCCGCCTCGACGAGGTCCTTGGCTTCCTTGAGGCCGAGTTGGGTCAGCGCGCGCACTTCCTTGATGACATTGACTTTTTTCTCGCCGATCGTGGCGAGGATGACATCGAACTCGGTCTTCTCGGCGGCTGCCTCGGCGACCGGCGCCGCACCACCGGCGGCGGCTACCGCGACCGGCGCGGCGGCCGAGACGCCCCATTTCTCTTCGAGCATCTTTGCCAGCTCCGCCGCCTCGATCACGGTCAGCGCCGACAGATTGTCGACGAGTGTTGCCAGATTAGCCATATCGCTACT
>JBARKH010000527.1:0-3875 GCA_049801295.1 Allostellaceae bacterium
GGCCAGCTCCGGCAATGGCGCTGCAAAACGCGCGACGGCCGCCAAGCCCAGAGCGAAGGCAAAACCGCCAGCAAACGCCGCGGCAAAAAAGCCGGCGCGCCGCCGGCCAGCCTGACCATGAATTGTCGTCCCGGCCAGCACCGGGATGATTATAGTTGGTCGGTAGAAACGTGAGCAAAACCAGACAATCCCTGCCCTCGCGCGAGGCGCTGATCCAATTCCTGCGCGACAATCCCGATGCGCTCGGGACCCGCGAGATCGCCCGCGCCTTCGGGCTGGGACCGGCAGAACAGCCGGCGTTGCGCGACCTTTTGCGCAAGGTCGGGCGGTCGGGCGAGCTGGTGCGTGAGGCCAACCGCAAATTCGCCGCCGGGCCGGCACTTCCCGAAATCATGCCGGTCGAGCGCTTTGGTGACGATGCTGATGGGTTTCCGCTGGCCCGGCCGCTTTCCTGGCAAGCGGGGGGCGAGCCGCCGAGCTTTCGCCTGCTTGGCGCGGCCGGTGAGGAGCTCGCACCGGGCGAGCGGGCGCTGGCCCGGCTGATCCACCGCGATTCGGGCAAGATCGAGGCCGAAATCATCCGCCGCCTCGACCCCCCAGGAGGCAGCGAGGCGAGCCGCATTGTCGGCGTCTTCCGCCGGACGCGCGATGGCGGCGCGGTGATCCCCATCGACCGCCGCGACAAGGGCGAATACCCGGTGCTCGGCCATGATCCGGCCGGGATCGGCGATGATGAGCTGGTGGTCGCCGAGGCACTGCCGTCGCGCCGCTTTGGCAGGCGCGCCCGCATTCTCGAACGCCTCGGCCCGGCGAGTGCGCCCGGCGCGATCAGCCGGATGACAATCGCCGCCTTCGAGATTCCAAGCGAATTCCCGCCTGCCGCGCTCGCCGAAGCCACCGCCGCTCGGCCGGCTGATCCTGCCGGCCGCACCGATCTGCGCGGGTTGGCGCTAGCCACGATCGACGACAGCGACGCCCGCGATTTCGACGACGCGGTGTGGGCCGAGCCCGATCCCGATCCGGCCAATCCCGGCGGGTGGCACCTCGTCGTCGCGATCGCCGACGTGAGCGCCTACGTCACCCCTGACAGCGCGCTCGACCGCGAGGCGGCGCGCCGCGGCAACTCGGTCTATTTCCCCGACCGCGTCGTGCCGATGCTGCCCGAGGCGCTCTCAAACGATCTGTGTTCGCTGGTGCCGGGCAAGGACCGGCCGTGTCTTGCCGCGCAGCTATGGATCGATCGCACCGGAAAGAAGCGACGACACCGCTTCGAGCGCGCGGTTATGCGCTCGGCGGCACGGCTGACCTATGATGCGGTGCAGGCGGCGCATGACCAGCGCCGGGGCGAGCCCTTCCCGCTCGCCCCCGAACGGCTCGCCGCGCTTTACGGTGCCTTCGCGGCGCTCGAAGGGCTGCGGCGCGCGCGCGGCGCACTGATGCTCGACCTCACCGAGCACCGCGTCGTCCTCGATGGCGAGAGGCGTCCGATCGCCGTCATCCCGCGCCACCGGCTCGACAGCCACCGGCTGATCGAGGAATTCATGATCCTGGCCAACATCGCCGCGGCCGAGGAGCTCGAAGCGCGGCATCAGGCCTGCCTCTATCGCGTGCATGACCAGCCCGATCCGGAAAAGCTCGCCGCACTGCGCGATTTCCTCGACGAGATGGGGATTCCCGGCCTTGCCCTGGCGAAGGGCCAGGTTGTCCGGCCCGAATTGTTCAACCGCGTCCTCGCCCGCGCCGCGACCCGGCCGGAAGCCGCGATGATCAACGAACTGGTGCTGCGTGCGCAGGCCCAGGCCATCTACAGCCCGAACAATGTCGGCCATTTCGGACTGGCTCTGCCGCGCTACGCCCACTTTACTTCGCCGATCCGGCGCTATGCCGACCTGATCGTGCATCGCGCGCTGATCGCTGGAACAACGCCGGCGCGCGAGGCGGGCGAGGCTCTGGGCGCCATCGCCGAGCACATCTCGACGACCGAGCGGCGCGCCGCTTCGGCCGAACGCGCCGCGCTCGACCGCTATCGCGCGACCCTCCTCGGCGGCGCGATCGGCACGGTCTATGCCGCGCGGGTCAGCGGGGTCGCGCCCTTCGGCCTGTTCGTGACGCTGCCGGAGAGCGGCGCCGACGGGCTCGTTCCGATATCGAGCCTGCCCGCGGATTATTACGACCATGAAGCTCTGCGCCACCGGCTGGTCGGCCGCCGATCGAACCGGGTTTTCGCGCTCGGCGACGCGGTGACGGTCACCCTCGTCGAAGCCGACGCTATCGGCGGAAGGCTGGTTTTCCGGATCGAGGGCGAGCCCGCTTCGCGCCCCACCTCATCAAGACCCGAGGCATCGCGCCCGCGGCGAGGCCTCTATCGCCGCCGGCGCTGACTGATCCCATAGCAAAGCGCCGGCGGTAGCGTGTTGATCGCGACCGCCTGGGGCTTTACCCTACACACAGTCCAGGGGGCCAGGGGGTTGTCGATCCGCGCGCTGCTCAATCTGCGGCCAGTCGCCGCTGCCGCGTGGGCGAGCCTTGCGGTGACCCTCGCCGCCTGCGCCGCGCAGGGGCCGCTTGCCGCCGATCCCGAGGGGCAGCTCTTCGCCCGCGGGCTCGACGAGATCGTCGATGTTTACATCCAGCCGGTGACGAGCCGCCAGCTTGCCCTCGCGGGAATCGCGCGGCTGACCCGCCTCGATGGCGATCTTGGCGTCAGCGAGAGCGGCGTCGCCGGTGCGCTCGTGCTCAGCTATGGCGGGCACGACATCGGCGTCTACGCAACGCCGGGCGATATGAACGGCCGGAAGTGGGGTGAATTGCTCGCCGCGCTGGTCGCCGCCGCCAAGGACGCCTCGCCCCGCCTCGCCGCACTGTCCAAGGACACGATCGATCAGACCGTGTTCGACGGGATGACCACCCCGCTCGATCGCTTCTCGCACTATTCCGCTCCCAAGCTGGCGCGTGCTCAGCGTGCCGCCCGCGACGGCTTCGGCGGGATCGGCGTCACGCTGGAAGCAGCCAGTGACATGTTCCGCGTCACCGCAGTCATGCCGCATGGGCCCGCCGATCGCGCCGGCATCCGCCCCGAAGACCAGATCGTGGCGATCGACGGTGTCGCCACTGTAGGCCGTCCATACGAGGAGGTGGATCGCCAGCTGCGCGGACCGGTCGGCAGTGCGGTCGCGCTGAGCGTTTTGCATCCGGGCACCGCGCAGCCCGGCGACGTCCGGCTGAGCCGGACCTTGGTCACCGTCCCGACCGTGACCGTATCGCGGGACGGCGACATCGCCCTCTTCCATATCGCCGGGTTCAACCGCAGCACGACCCAGCGCATCGCCGACGGCCTGGCGAGCGTCCGGCAGCAGGCCGGCGGACACCTCGCCGGCATCGTCCTTGACCTGCGCGGCAGCCCCGGCGGGCTCCTCGACCAGGCGGTCAGCCTCGGCGATCTGTTCATTCATGACGGCCCGATCGTCTCGACCGTCGGACGTCACCCGGCCAGCCATCAATATTTCGCCGCCTCGGGCGCCGGCACCGCGCTCCAGACGCCGCTCGCGGTGCTGATCAACGGCAGCTCGGCCTCAGCCGCCGAGATCCTGGCCGCCGCGCTGCAGGATACCGGACGCGCGGTCGTGATCGGCAGCTCCTCCTACGGCAAGGGCACCGTACAAACCGTGCTGCGCCTGCCGAACAATGGCGAACTGACGCTGACCTGGGCTCGGCTGATCACCCCGTCGGGCTATTTCCTGCAGACCCACGGGGTAGTGCCGACGCTGTGCACCTCGGATCTGGGCGATGACGAGCAAGCCCTCGAAACCGGGCTGCAACGGCTCGCCGCCGGATCGGCCGCCGGCCCGCCGGCGCGACCGCGCGCGGGTCTCGAC